>CALBJL010000219.1 GCA_937893485.1 uncultured bacterium
CGGCACTCTGCCGACCGCGACACCCGCCGCCAGCACGAGAACCGGCAGCACTGCCGGCGACAGGATTCCGGCGCCCAGAGCAACAGCCAGACATACAATCCCGATCAGCACCAGCATCCAGAATAACAGTGCGGCAGGCGCATCCGCCCTCGTGCCGCGCCAGAATAAAATCTGTGTCTCATAATAATCATTGACCGCCGCCAGGAAGCAGCGCACCAGATAGATCCCGCCGTCCTCCAGCGCGATCCGGTGCCGCACATAGTACAGCAATGCCCCTCCCGCATACACGAAAAACGAAATGCCATACACACCCGGTTTCCGCAGCCAACCGGTATTGTATCCAACCGAAAACGAAAGGATCACAGCCGCCACAAGCAGCCATGTACCGCGCGGCATCATGAGGATGCGCATGCCCGGCAGGATCTGTCCCAACTGCCGGTAGGCACTGAGCACGCATAAAAACATGCCTGCTGCCAGCAGCAGGCTGCCATACCACAGATGTCCGCCGCGTTTTGCCATCTGCGGGATCTGTGGTGTCTGTTTTTTTGCCTTTTCCCATCGAATCGTTTTCATAAGATCAATTCCTTGTTATCCTGCCATCTGCTGCCATCCAGATACATGCTCTGTTCCGGTTCGATCCGCAGGATGTGCAAGAACTGCTCCCCACGGTACTTTTCACGGTAGCGCGCCTCGACATCCTCGTAGGCGCGCGGCAGCTCTGCACCCATATACTGCACCTGCCACTCATAGAAATCCTCCTCCGTATCGACGCGTATACGCACCAGATCCTGCACACGCTGCTCATACCAGCCCACGACATGCGGACAGCCCGCATCGAGCAGCGCAAAAGAAACTGACACCGCCAACTGCAAAAAGCGCTCGCTCTGCGCCGGTTTCAATTTCTTTTCATCTTTATTTCCAATCAGAAGGACGATCGGACAGCCCTTTGCCAGCCCCCGCTCCCGCACGATCAGATCCTCGGATTTGGCAGAGAGCTTCCAGTGGATATTCTGCAGACGGTCGCCCGGCTGGTACTCCCGGATCTGGAAGGTCTCCGCCGCATCATCCCCGCCGCGCAGATCATCATAGATCTCAGATTCCCCGGAAAAATTGCGCACCGCAAACGACAACTGCACCGCCAGTTCACGGATACCCGCAAGCACCTGCACCTGTGCGTCCGCACGCACCCATTTTGTCAGATAAAACCATCCGAGCCAGTCATAGACACGCACCTTCCGCACGCGGAATACATAGCCGCCCGCATGGGACAGCGTGACTGCGCGGCGGGTCGTCGTCGGCGCACCTGTCTGCGCGGTTGTGCGTGTCCATGTCCGTACACGCTTCCTCCCGTGGCGCGGCTTTGCCTCCACACACGCGGACAGCGCACACGTTCCAAGCAGCGTCCGGTCTGCCTGCGTAGTCAGACAGACATCAAACGGCTGCCCGCTCTGCGCCAGCAGAAACGGAATGGATAATGCCACGCGGATGCTGCACATGCGCCACACGATCACAGCCAGCGACAACAGCACGATCCCCGCCAGAAGCAGCGCCAATATGCCCAAAGCAGCGCTCATATAGAGCGCTGCCAGATAAAATAACAATACAATGCCGGTCATTGTCAGACACAGATGGATCATACACGTTTTCTCCTCGTCGATGCATCAAAGGATGCCGGTTCTGCCGTCTTTGCCAGCAGCTCATCCAGAACTGCCGCTGCCGTGACCTTTGCCACACGCGCCTTTGCATTCAATACAATCCGGTGCGCCGCCACATCGTGAAACGTATCCTTGACATCCTCCGGCAGCACATAATCCCTGCCATGTACATATGCCCATGCCTTTGCCATGCGCACGCAAGCGATCGTTCCGCGCGGGCTGACTCCCAGCTCCACATATGTGTGATCTCTGGTCGCGGTCACGAGACTCGTAATATACGCATAGATGCTCTCGTCCACATAGACCGCCTCCGTCTCCTGCTGAAGTGCGCTAAGCTCCTGTGCATTGATCACCGGCACGATCTGTGATACTCTCGATCCCCGGCTCATGCCCTTTGCGATCTCCAGCTCGCTCTCAAAATCCGGATATCCCATACTCACGCAGATCATAAAACGATCGAGCTGCGATTCCGGCAGAAGCTGTGTGCCCGCACTGCCCTTCGGATTCTCTGTCGCGATCACAAAAAACGGCTGTGGAAGTGCATGTCCGACCCCATCGACGGTCACGCGCCCCTCCTCCATGACTTCGAGCAGCGCGGACTGTGTCTTAGGCGAGGTACGGTTGATCTCGTCCGCCAGAAACAGATTACACATGACCGCGCCCTCGCGGTATACAAACTCACCGCTCTCCTTCTCGTACATCGTAAAGCCTACGATATCCGCAGGCAGTACGTCCGGTGTGAACTGCATTCTGTGGTTTTCCAGTGACATTGCGGTCGAAAATGCCAGTGCGAGCGTTGTCTTGCCGACACCCGGCACATCCTCGATCAGAATATGCCCGCCGCCCAGAATCGCCGCAAACACTTTTTCGATACAGGTGTCCTTGCCCACGATCACTTTTTTCACTTCACCTAAGATGTCCTGTATTTTCCCATACGAGGGTGAAGTCTCCGCTGTCCGGTTTATTTCGTGCTTTTCTGCAAACATTGACCCGCTTACCTTCCATAAAATATATCTGCTAACGGGGAGCTCTCATCAATAATGAGCGTTTTATTATCCCCCTTGAGTGTCGCTTTCGCCGCATCGAGCGATCTCAGATACAGATAAAAATCTGCTTTTTCCTCATTATTATACGCCTCGCTGAGAATCCGCA
This sequence comes from uncultured bacterium, assembly GCA_937893485.1. Taxonomy (GTDB): domain Bacteria; phylum Bacillota; class Clostridia; order Lachnospirales; family Lachnospiraceae; genus W0P33-017. The sequence continues at coordinate 2,808 of CALBJL010000219.1, forward strand.
TATATTCCGCCTCGCCCTTCGCGATCGTCTCCGCCGCCTTTGCGTCCGCCTCCGACTGCATGACAGTGATCTCCGCCTTTGTGTTGTTGGCGATCTCTTTCGCCTCTTCCTCACCCTCTGCCTGATAGGTCGCTGCAATATTGTTGCGCTCGGAAATCATGCGCTCATAGACCGCAGCCTTGTTTTCATCCGGCAGGTCGAGTGATTTCGTCTCAACTGCCAGCAGGGTGATTCCATATTGATTCAACGTATCTCCGATGTTATCCTTGATAGATGCCGCCAGCTCCCCGTCCCTGCCGCTGATCACCTCCTCCTGCGAGAGCGAACTGATCACGTTTTTCAGGCTGTTGTATACGATCGTATTGATGCGGTACTCCGCGTTACTTTTCTGCGCGCTGAGCGTCTGTGTATATTTTCTCGGATCGTTGATCCTCCACAATACAAAACAGTCCGCGATCATCGATTTTTTATCTTTTGTCATAACATCACTGACCGCCAGATCATACAAAAGCATTTCATTTTCGATCTTATCCACATGCTGGATAAACGGTATGCGCACACTCAGACCCGGATTTTCGTGAACCGCCACGATCTTTCCGAACTGCTTGACAACCGCATATTCGTTCGGATAAGTCACGACGAGCGACGAACCGCCCAGACCCAGCACCAACAACAGCAGGACAATCACAATCCACTTTTTTCCTTTAGTTTTTTTCATCTGTAGTACCTCCTGTCTGCGCCGCACCATTGGCATCCGTAACGGAAATATCGGCAAAGCTCTCTAACGGGAGCATCGTCTGTGTACTGCCATCACTCTTTGTAATGATCACCTTCATATCGGGTAAAATATCCTCCATCGTCTCATAGAACATACGCTGTTTCGTGATGAGCGGATATTTTTTATACTCCTCATACAATTCGTTGAGTCTGGATACCTGTCCCTTTGCCTCATTGACGCGCTCCTGCGCCTGTGCATTGGCATTTTTGAGTGTCTCGTCCACCTTCGCACGCGCCGCCGGAATATCCTCGTTGCGTTTCTGGTTTGCCTTGTTGATTGAAGTCTCCTTGCCCTGCTTGGCGTTTTCCACGTTTTTAAATGCGTCGATGACTTCCGTCGTCGGAGGCTCCGCATCCTGAATCGTGATGTTCACGAGCTGGATGCCGATATCCTCTACGTCGAGCCGCTGCATAATCTTCTCCTTGATCGATGCCTGTATCTCATTTTTCCCGGTTGTAATGACACTGTCCACATCGTAGAGCCCGATCGTATCACGGATATAGCTCTGTGTCAGCATCTTTAAAATCGCGACCGGATCTTCCGAGTGATACAGATATTTCATCGGATCGGTCACACGGTACTCCGCATAGAAATCCACATTGACAAAATTATAATCCCTCGTGATCATAAACGATTCTGAATCAATCGACTCGCCCGTATCCTTGTCATATCCGACCGAAAAGCCGTTGATCGTCTTCGGCACGCGCGCCATCTGCTGAATGACCGGAATCCGCACATGGATACCCGGCTCCCCGACGATCGACGGCACACCGAAGGTCGTCACGACCGCATATTCATTTTCCTTGAGTGTATAGACACTTCCGCCGATCAGATAGACCGCCGCCAATGCCACCAATATCCCTATGGCAACGCGGCCTGCCTTTCCCGCCTGAAATTTTTTCCGTTTTCTGCCCGCCTTTTGACCGTTTTCCTGATTCGCAGTATCTTCACCTGTCTGTGCATCGGTAAATGCCTGCTCCTGATTTTTCTTCTGAAACTCCATCGCCTTCCTCCTTTGTCGTTTATGTCCATTCTACACGTTTCCCCGCCAGAAAGCAACAACGGCGTCCGATCACTGACCGGACGCCGTATTATTCTTATGCTTCTGTTACTGTCCACCCGTACCTGTTCCAGTAACATCCTTCCATTTTCTGTTTTCTGCGAAAAACAATCCTATTCCTCAGCAAATAACGGTGTAGACAGATATCTGTCACCGGAATCGGGCAGTAATACCACGATCGTCTTGCCCTTGTTTTCCGGACGGCTTGCGAGAATGGTCGCTGCCTTTAACGCTGCTCCGGATGAGATACCTACGAGAATACCCTCGCTGACTGCAAACTTTTTGCCCTCTGCAAATGCATCCTCATTCTCGATCGCAATGACTTCGTCATAGATCTTTGTATCGAGTACATCCGGCACAAATCCTGCACCGATACCCTGAATCTTGTGTGCTCCGGGTGTTCCCTTTGAGAGTACGGGACTGGTCGCAGGCTCTACTGCCACGATTTTGACATCCGGGTTTTTAGACTTGAGATATGCGCCTACTCCGGTCACGGTTCCACCTGTGCCGACACCTGCTACAAAAATATCTACCTTTCCGTCTGTCTGCTCCCAGATCTCAGGACCTGTCGTTGCCTGATGTGCTGCGGGGTTCGCAGGATTTACAAACTGTCCGAGGATCACAGCGCCTTTGATCTCATTTTTGAGCTCCTCTGCCTTGGCAATCGCACCCTTCATGCCCTTGCTGCCATCAGTCAGAACGAGCTCGGCACCATATGCCTTTAACAGGTTTCTGCGCTCGACGCTCATCGTCTCAGGCAGTGTCAGAATCGCATGGTATCCCTTTGCAGCAGCTACCGCAGCCAGTCCGATACCGGTATTACCGCTGGTCGGCTCGATGATGGTCGCCCCGGGCTTTAACACGCCGCTCTTTTCCGCATCCTCGATCATTGCCAGTGCGATACGGTCTTTGACCGATCCCGCCGGATTCAGATACTCCAGCTTTGCGAGAATGGTCGCGTCTGTGACCCCTGCCTTTGCGGCATATCTGTTTAATTTTAAAATGGGTGTTCCCCCAATCAGTTCTAATGCGCTCTCTTTAATCTGACTCATGATTGTATCCTCCTTATTTTTCTATTTCCCTATTCTCTATTTTTATTTTCTTATTTTGCTACTGCACGGAATGCCTCATCCAGATCCTGAATAATGTCATCAATGTTCTCTGTACCGATCGACAAACGGATCGTGTTGGGCTTGATGCCCTGATCTAACAGCTCTTCCTCGGTGCACTGGCTGTGTGTGGTAGATGCGGGGTGGATCACCAGTGATTTTACGTCTGCCACGTTTGCAAGCAGTGAGAACAGCTCCAGATTGTCGATGAAGTCCTTTGCGTCCTGCTCATTGCCCTTGATCTCAAAGGTAAAGATTGATCCGCCGCCGTTCGGGAAGTATTTCTTATATAATGCCTGCTGTGCAGGATCATCGGATACTGCCGGATGATGCACCTTCTCTACCTGCGGATGGTTATTCAGATAGTCAACGACCCTGAGTGCATTCTCTACGTGACGCTCTACACGCAGTGACAATGTCTCTAAGCCCTGTAAAAAGATAAATGCATGGAACGGTGAGATTGTCGCTCCGGTATCACGCAGCAGAATCGCACGGATCTTTGTCACAAATGCTGCCGGTCCGACTGCCTTTGTAAAGCTGATGCCGTGGTAGCTCGGATTCGGCTCGGTCAGGGATGCGAACTTGCCGGATGCCTCCCAGTCGAACTTACCGCTGTCCACAATGACACCGCCGATGGTCGTTCCATGTCCGCCGATGAACTTGGTTGCGGAATGTACAACGATGTCTGCGCCGTACTCAATCGGACGAACGAGATACGGGGTTGCAAAGGTATTGTCTACCACAAGCGGAATCTTGTGCGCATGTGCAACCTTGGCTACTGCCTCAATGTCTACAACCTCTGAATTCGGGTTGCCGAGTGTCTCAATAAATACTGCCTTTGTATTATCCTGAATCGCTGCCTCTAATGCATCCGGATCAAAAATGTCTACGAATGTTGTCTGTACTCCGTACTGCGGAAGTGTATGCTCTAACAGGTTGAAGGAGCCGCCGTAGATATTCTTTGCAGATACGATATGGTCTCCTGCCTGTGCCAGATTCTCGATCGTGTAGGTGATGGCTGCTGCGCCGCTGGCTACTGCCAGTGCTGCGACACCGCCCTCTAAGGCTGCGATACGCTTCTCAAATACATCCTCGGTCGGATTTGTCAGACGTCCGTAGATGTTTCCTGCATCGCTCAGCCCGAAACGTGCAGCCGCATGTTCGCAGTTGCGGAATACATAAGAAGATGTCTGATAAATGGGTACTGCTCTCGCATCTGTAACCGGATCAGGCTGCTCCTGTCCTACATGAAGCTGTAATGTCTCAAATTTGAAGTGTCTCTGGTCTCTGGTGATTTTTTCGCTCATTTTCATGTCCTCCTTCATCATTCCTTTAATCATATCCAAGCCGGTTTCCGGCTGGATTGTTTTTTTATTTCCTACTTAGTAGATATGTTTTATATGCTTTGTATCATATTCCATTTTAACCTATATGTCAAGTAGGAAATCAAATTATTTTTTAGAATCATTTACCAGATCTGCGAGCGTCACACTATCGACATAATCATTGATCGTTTTCCACAGCCCTTCCCAGAACTTTAACGTCGTGCAGTGTTCCTGTCTCTCGCAGCGGTTCGGGACATCATCCAGACATGCGATCGGTGCCAGTGAACCTTCGACTGTGCGCAGGATATCTCCGACCTTATAGCCCTCCGGTTCTCTCGACAGCAAATAACCGCCGTTGTTGCCGCGGAACCCGCGCACATAACCCGCCTTAGTCAAAAGGGGCATGATCTGCTCCATATATTTTAAGGTGATGCCCTGACGCTCGGAGATCTCCTTTAACGGGATCGCTGTATCCTGTGTATGCTGCGCCAGATCAATCATGATCCTCAGTGCGTAGCGCCCTTTAGTAGATATTTTCATCGTAAATTCCTCCTCCCATGTATTGGTAATATTTAGGCGTTTGCAAAACTATTTTTGTCAAATTTGGGGTCATGCAAGCACATTGTTAAGAGGACGCAGTTCCCGCAAGCATGTCTGTTTTGCTCGCGCTTCTACTTCTGAATCTGAGTTGATAGTGCTTGCATGCCCAACTCACTTACTAAAACGTTTCGCAAACAGTATATTACGCAAGGCTAACGGCTGTGGGCACAGTGGTTTCTGTCAGCTGCGACTTTTGTCCAGCGAAGTGCGAGCGCATTAGTAGCATTTCCCGCATCATAACTGAAAGCCGCAGGCTATGTGTGCAAAGGACACATCGAGCCAAGGCTGAAGAAACAGCGAAGCACCGCCGGACAACCGGAGCAGTCTGATCTGGATACTACCATGTTCGCTACCAAACAACCCACATCAATACGTCAGTTTCGCAATCACCTAATTGGTAATATTAAGAAAAATCGCCTGTGAAAGCACATACTTCCACAGGCGTAGTCTTTGTTTTATTAACTGTGGACATACCCAACAGCCGCATTTTAATCATGGCGCTCATCCGGGCTGTCAAATGTCTCACAAAAACGCGCCTGAAAAGACGGCGGTTCGCCGTGCTTATACAAATGGGAGATGTCCCCGAAACCGGTCATCCGCAAGATTGCGATCCCTTCCCGGCGCTCCTCCGTCACCAGCGTCGTGACCGAGCTCGGTGCCGCGCACACCTGATGCCAGAGCACCATCGGCGAAACTCCAAGTATATGGCTGAGCAGTACACACTCCAGCCCGAAATGACAGAAAAACACGAGCGTATCACGGTTCGCCTGCTCCACACGGTAAATACGTCCCTCATGTACATAGCCATGTGACGCTAACAGCCGGTCAAAATTGTCTGTGACCCACCGGTACTGTGCACCGACATCATCCCGTGCCATCACCGGATGCGTCATCCATTTCTCATAGTCAAAAAAGAGTGGCTCGCCCGTCCAGTCCTGCGGCAGCCAGTCCCATGTAATCATTTTGCGGTCTGTCACATCCGGACGGTCAATCGGCGCATCAAATTCACGCAGCCATTCACATTCCGTCGCCGTCCGCCCCATGCGCTCCAGCGTCGGGGCAGCCGTCGCCTTTGCCCTGCCGAGCGGTGATACATAAAATTTGCTGATATCCATGCCGGAGAGCCGTTCTGCCAGCAATTCTGCCTCCCTGCGTCCCTTCGGGGTCAGTGAGTCGTGCTCGTAGTCCGGATCTCCGTGTCTTACGATTAAAATTTTCATCTTACCAAAATCTTTATCTCTTTTTATTTCTTTAAATGCAATTATTCATGATCGCGGTGCATAGAAAATGCATCCATCGGATAATTTTTCAGGTTATCTACGATCCTCCGGTCGTCAGCCTGTGACAACAGTGCATCACGGTTCTTCTTTGCGGAAGCGATCTCCTCAAAGCGGCTCGGGCCGCCGACACAGCCGCCCTCACATGCCATTCCCTCGATGAAATCCTCCGGCAGCTTGCCAACCTTCATGAGCAGCAGCGCCTTCTTGCAGTCTGCCGCACCGTTGACGGTACATACCTTTGCATCGCACTCCTGATCGGTCTCTTTCATGTACTCAAGCACAGAAGCAGTCACGCCGCCGGCATTTCCGTAACGCTTGCCATAGACAGATGCCTCCTGATAAGTATTCGCCTTCGGCTCCAGCACCACATTCTTCGCACGTAAGATCGCACGCAGCTCGCTGTAGGTCAGTACATAATCTGCATTTCCCTCGATCTGCTGGTCTACGACCTCCGACTTCTTTGCCACACACGGTCCAATAAAGACTGTAAGTGCTCCCGGATGCTGTGACTTCACATAACGCGAGATCGCACACATCGGTGAAACCGTCGTCGAAATATGACCGGCGAGCTCCGGATAATGCTTGCGGATCATATTGACAAAGCCCGGACAGCAGCTTGTCGTCTTTTTCTCACCGTTCTTATAAGCCTCTAACCATTCCTCCGCCTCGCTGGCAGTCGTCATATCTCCGCCGAGACCTGCCTCGATCAATCCGGCAAAGCCGAGCTTTTTCGCTGCCTCGCGGAAACTCTGCATCGTGATGCCCTCGCCGAACTGTCCCTCGGTCGCAGGTGCCACAATCGCGTAGATCTCCTTGCCCTCTGTGAGCGCGCGGATGACCTCTACAATATATGCCTTGGAGCCGATCGCACCAAACGGACAGCTATGGATACACTGACCGCAGCGGATACACTTCTTTTCATCGATCACGGAAATACCTAACTCGTTGTAGGTGATCGCATTGACCGGACACTTGAACTTACAGGGGCGCTTCAAATGCGCGATCGCACCGTAAGGACACGACTTTGCACACTTTCCGCACTCCTTACACTTATTTGCATCAATATGTGAGCGATGCTCGCCCGCAGAGATCGCGCCGAAATTACACGCATTGATACATGCTTTTCCCAGACAGTTCTGACAGTTATCGGTTACGACATAGCTGGAGATCGGACAGTCCTCACAGGCAGAGGTGATGACCTGAATCACATTTCCGGTGTCTTCCATTCCGGGTGCCTTACCCTCCGCAAGTCGAATACGCTGGCGGAGAATCTCACGTTCTTTGTACACACAGCAGCGGAACCTCGGGGTCGGTCCGGGGAGCAGATCCATCGGTATATGGTCTCTTGCCTCCTCTAAATCTCCTGCAAATGCATGTTTTGCTACTTCGTAAAGAACCTCATGTTTGATCTTAATGACATTTTCGTCTGCGTACATTCTCTTGTTTACTCCTCTCGTCGTATTGAATCATTTTCTCAATTTTTAATGATACATGAATTTCTATCTTTTTTCCACAAAAAAATTGTCTTAAATCATGTACATTGTTATTTTTTTAACGTATATTATTTTTTCCACGTTGTTTTTGAGAATAAGATCAATATTGGGAAGATTTCCAGTCGTCCGGCGAGCATGTCCAGAATCAATACCAGCTTGGAAAATACGCTGAACCCGCCGAAATTGCAGGTCGGTCCGACCTGCTCAAATCCCGGTCCGACATTGTTAAAACATGTCAGCACCGCCGTCAGATTCGTTGTGATCGAAAATTCATCCAGCGAAACCAGAAAAAAGCTGCCAACGATAATCAGTGCATAGGCTGCCAGATATGCATTTGTATTCTGCAATACCTTTTCATCCACGGCTCTGCCGTTCACGCGCACGACCTCCACCTTGCCGGGGTGTACGATCTGGCGCACGCTGCGTCTGAGACCCTTGAGCACGAGCAGGGCGCGTCCACACTTGAATCCACCGCCGGTACTGCCCGCACAGGCACCCAACAGCATCAGACACAAGAGAATCCCTTTGGAAAAGGATGGCCATAGATCAAAATCCGTCGTCGCAAATCCGGTCGTTGTTATGACACTCGCCACCTGAAATGCCGCATGGCGGACTGTCTCGCCGAGTGTCCCATAATAGCCGCGCAGATTAAATGCTATGAGTGCAGTACTGCCTGCCACAACACCGATATACAGCCGCAGCTCCTCATCCCTGAATACGCTCTTCACCTGTTGGATCAGCAGCATATAATAGCAGGTAAAATTCACACCAAACAACAGCATGAACACCGTACATACATTTTGCAGATACGGGCTGTAGCCTGCCATACTGTCATTTTTGATACCGAAGCCTCCGGTACCCGCCGTACCAAATGCCGTACATACCGAGTCAAACAACGGCATATCGCCGCATAACAGAAAAATCACATTGAGTACAGTCAGTATAATATAGAGCACATACAGAATCTCCGCCGTCTGTCTCATGCGTGGAACGAGCTTACCAACCTGCGGACCGGGGCTCTCCGCACGTAAAATGTGCATCGTAAAGCCCTTGCTGCGCTCATCCCCCGACGATACCGCCAGCAAAAATACGAGCACACCCATACCGCCGAGCCAATGGCTGAAACTGCGCCAATACAGCAGTCCGTAAGGCATCAATTCTACTTCTGGCAGAATTGATGCTCCGGTTGTCGTGAATCCGGATACGATCTCAAACAATGCATCCACATAATGCGGAATCGCACCGGAAAAGAAAAACGGCAGCGCACCGAACAGTGCCAGCACGATCCAACTGAGACCGACGCAAACCAACCCCTCCTTTGCATGAAAGCCTTTGCGCGTGCCGCGTGTCATCGCTACCATGACACCACCTGCCAACAGGGTAATGACCATGGTGATGAGCAGTGCCCGCACCGCCGCCTCCTCGTGATAGTACAAGCTGATCGCATAGGCGGGCAGCATAAATACTGCCTCCACCAACAGGATCTTTCCGATAAATTTTCCAATCATTTTATAATTCATCGCTCTATGCCTCAAAAATATCGTTTAACTGATAAATGACTGCATCCCGGCTCGTCACCACGATCACCGTATCGCCCTTTTCGTAATAAGAATCACCTCCGGGAATCTCCTGCCTGCCCTTGTGTGTGATACATACGACCAACACATTTTTCTTTAAATGCAGCTTCTTTAACGGTTCACCGATATGTCTCGTATCATCGTCCACACAGAACTCCAACGCCTCTGCCTTTCCGTCTGCAATCGCATGCACGGACAGCGCCGCCCCCTCCTGATTGTGGAGCGCACGCACATAACGCACGATCGTGTTACAGCACAACTGCTTGGGGCTGACCGTACTTCCGATCGGCAGCTGGTCTAAAATATAAGAATTGTCCATGCGTCCGAGCTTTGTGATCACCTGCGGCACCTTGCGGATCGTTCCCTGCAGGGAAATGACCATGTTGAGCTCATCAATACCCGTCATCGTCACGAGTGCGTCACAATCATCCATGCCCTCACTCTCAAGCAGACGCTCATCGCTCGCGTCGCCCTGAATGACCGTCACACCGGGCAGCAGGTTCGCAAGCTGCAGGCAGCGGTCATAGTCCTGCTCGATCAGGCGTACCGCAATGCCGCTCTGATCCAGCTGCTTTGCCAGATAATAGCTGAGCCGTCCGCCGCCGCACAGCAGGACGCGGCGCACTTTATGTGTAATCACTTTCAGATTTTTGAGTAATGTCTCTAACGTATCAGTCGGCGCGGTCACAAAAATACGGTCTCCGGCGAGCAGTGTATAGTTACCATCCGGAGCTACCGCTGATCCGTTCCTGAGCACCGCACAGATCAGCACCTTACAGCCGACAACCGAATCGAGATCCGCCAGTGTATGATTGCACAGCAGACTATCCTTGTCCACGCGCAGCTCCACAATCTCTACGCGCCCCTTCGCAAACGTATCCCTCTTTAAAAAGCCCGGATATTTGAGCAGCCGCTCGATCTCTACCGCCGCCTGTTTTTCAGGATTGATCGTCAGCGACAGCGGGAATACCTCTCGCATCTTGACAATCTGGTCGGTATATTCGGGATTGCGGATACGCGCGATCGTATGCAGCTTGTCATTCATCCCATGCGCCGTCAGACAGCACAGCAGATTGATCTCATCCGCACTCGTTGCAGCAATCAGAAGATCCGCCTCATGCACACCTGCCCGTTCCAATACATCCATCGTCGCACAATTACCCTGTACTGCCATAATATCATACAATTCCTCGGTCGACTCAAGTACACGCGGGTTGGCATCTATAATCGTAATATCATATCCCTCCGCAGACAACTGCCTGGTCAGCATCGCACCTACCTTGCCGTCCCCCGCAATTATGATCTTCATAGCAAAATCATTCCTCCTAATATTATGATCGTTTCGTAACCGTTTCCGTGTTACGCGTTACCTTGTATTGTACCATATCTGTAGCAATCTGCAACTACTATTCACTCTGCGCAGCGCGCTCCTGCAATAAGCCGTACATTTTCTCCGATACAGGCACCGGCACACCCAGCCGCCTTGCTTCGCGCACGAGATAACCGCTGAACGTATCGATCTCCGCCGGTCTGCCGGCATCCAGATCACGCTGCAATGAGCTTGTGGCATCCTTGCGGTACATCCGGAAACGGTCGAAAAATTCCTTTTTATGCTCCGGCTGCACTGCCACGCCCTTTGCCTTTGCCACCTCATATGCCTCCGAAATCAGATCCAGAAACTCCTGTGATTTCAGCGGATCCTCACGCAGCTGCCCGATCGTGTTGTCATAGGCGGCTGTCGCCACATTATAGGCACAGTTGAGGATGTATTTGCGCCAGACCTCCAGCTCAATATCCTCTGCAACCAGATGCTCCACGCCTGCGCCCGTAAGCAGCTCAGATACCTCCGCGAGCGCCTGACGCTCCTGCTCATCCGCATGCTGGATACCGATGCGCAGTCTCGCAAAATAACCCTGATGGATCACCTCATAAGCCTCGTTCGTAAATGCCACGATATAAATGACCGCATCTGCCACGATTCCCTTTCCGAGCTGCTCACGCACACGCTGCGCCGTATCAATGCCGTTCATGACCGGAATGACAACGGTATGTTCTCCGACCGCATGTGCAATCTGTGCACATGCCTGCTCCAGCGAATAATTTTTCACACATAAAAAGATGTAATCCTGTTCCTCTAGCTGCTCCGATGTCACTACATGTGCCGGCTGGATGCAGAATTCACCGGACAGGTCACTGTGCACCTTCAGACCATCTTTTTTGATTGCCTCCAGTCTCGCTCCTCTGGCTGCCATCGTCACCTGATCGGGATAGGCTTTTGCGAGTACACCCGCCAGATAACCACCGACTCCGCCGACTCCCACAACCGCAATCTTTTTATTTCTTAAATCCATCTGCTACCTCTCTTTCGTTGAAATAAACTGTTGAAATACAAAAATCCCCCCGCCATCCAACTCATGCTCTGATCAGTCTTCCTACGGGGAAATGCTTATCAAAATCCAAAATCTTCGTAATCGGCAGGCAGAAACCGGTGATAGATCACATGACAGCCCTCATCCTTAAAACAATAATAGTAGGGGTCATCGCCCTCCGTAAAACGGATCAGCAGATCAAATTCACCATTATCAAGCACTGTTGCCGTACTCGCATACGGCTGTGCCTCGAACAGCCGCTTTACATCATCCAGTGTCGCGTGCCCGCCGAGCAGTTCAACTAACTGGCGGATAAACGCATTTTCCTTCTGGTGCGCATGTACATATTCCACACCATCCTCCGATATCAGAAAGCAGAAGCGGTCCTTTACATGCGTGACCTCCACGCCGCCAAGCTCCTTTGCCACTGCCTCAGGAAATTCCAAAAGACGCGCCTGCATCTCGTCCGCCGTATCCGCGCAGTCATAGAAATGGCGGAGCGATTCGAGCGGATAATACAGCCGGATCGTCTCCTTGCGGTAGCCGAGCTTTGCCTGCTCCTCCACGATCAGATCCATTAAATTTTTCTCTAAATCCTTATGACTCATCATACCCTCACTACGATTCCTGTTACGATCCATGTTTTACAATATTACTCTCTCACCAATGAAAAATAATCCTCCGGCGTCACTTCCTCAAAACCGCTCCTTACAATTTGCTCATGATCTTTACATGTTTTTTCAGCACCTTGTAATATCCGCTTCCCTGTTCCTGCCCGAACTTCTTCACTGCCTCTACATTGAGCTTCTGAAGGTTCTTTTTCGGATCATCAATATGATGATAAATCTCCATGACTGCATCCGTACCCTCGGTATCACAGTCGGTATGCGCCAGCGCCACGGCAAAATAGTTTTTCAGCCGTGCTTTCCGCTTCGGCAGATAGTGTTCACCGAGGTCGGAAAATTCCTCCTGATGCTCCTTCATATAATAATAGATCTCATCACCGATCGCCTGGTCATACATGCACACAAACGCATCATGGAACAGTGTCAGCTTAGAGAGCGGAATCGACGCGCAAAGCTGCTCGATGTCAGCCATATACTGCGGCTCCAGCCTGTCCTGCTCCGGCTCTGCGGATAGCTCCGAATGCACGGTCAGCTCCGGCTCGGTACTCTCTGTGCCCGCGCGCAGAAGCTGTGCGAGCTTTTTACACTCGGTACTCTTCATCCGGCGCACCGGTTTGCCGCGCTGCACCCAGTATTTGACCGCTGCATCAAAGCCTGTATCGTTTGAGACGATCACAAAGGCGTGATCCCGCGACAACGCCACACGTGCGCCCAACTCCGTCACAAGCTGGAAATCCAGTGCATTGCTGCCCTCCACGCATTTGATCCACTCGATCGTGCGGTTGGATAACCGCGTCAGCTCAATCACGCGCTCGTAGCTCATATGCGGACTCTTTTCCGTATAAAAAACAAGAATTTCATCCTGCGGATGCATCACCAGCGCCAACTGAATCCATGCATCATTCACATTCTCACTGTCAACAAAATAGACAGTGGATTTCTTATCATCACTCATCATTCTTCTCCTAATTATATATGTTTACACGCTTTACTATTTTACTACTTTACCACATTGTTGTAAGCGGATGTCCTGTTTATTATCATATCATAAAACTGTTGTGAAAATCCACTTGAAATGTTAAAATATAAACAGTTCATTTGCTGATTTTTAAGTAATTTTGTACAATATTTTAGGAGGAACCCATTTATGAAAACCAACACCATCTGTGTACAGGGCGGCTATACTCCGGGAAACGGAGAGCCCCGTCAGGTCCCTATTATCCAGAGCACTACATTCAAATACGATACGAGCGAGGACATGGGCAAGTTATTTGATCTGGAGGCATCCGGATATTTCTACACCCGTCTGCAGAACCCGACGAACGACTACGTTGCGGCAAAGATCGCCGAGCTTGAGGGCGGTACGGCTGCGATGCTGACCTCCAGCGGACAGGCAGCGAACTTTTTTGCCCTGTTTAATATCTGTGAGTGCGGAGACCACATCGTTTCCAGCAGCAGCATTTACGGCGGTACATTCAACCTGATCGCTGTCACGATGAAGCGCATGGGAATCGATGTGACATTTGTCTCTCCCACTGCCGGTGATGACGAATTAAACGCTGCTTTCCGTCCGAACACAAAGGCAATGTTCGGTGAGACCATCGCCAACCCCGCGCTGACCGTATTAGATATTGAGCGCTTTGCCAGGGCTGCCCACGCACACGGTGTGCCGCTCATCGTGGACAACACGTTTGCGACTCCGGTCGGCTGCCGTCCGTTTGAGTGGGGCGCAGATATTGTGACGCATTCCACGACAAAATACATGGACGGACACGGTGCCGGTGTCGGCGGCGCGATCGTAGACAGCGGTCATTTCGACTGGATGGCACACGCCGACAAATATCCCGGTCTGACCACACCGGATGAGAGTTATCACGGAATCACCTACGCCGAGCGTTTCGGCAACGGCGGCGCATTTATCACCAAATGTACATCGCAGCTCATGCGCGATCTCGGTTCGATCCAGAGCCCGCAGAATGCATTTCTGCTCAACCTCGGTCTGGAAAGCCTGCATGTGCGCATGAAACGCCACTGCGAAAACGGACAGGCTGTTGCAAAGTATCTGCACGATCATCCGAAGGTAGCTTATGTAAACTACTGCGGTCTGCCGGATGACCCTTACCATGAGTTAGCCACCAAATACCTGCCGAACGGCAGCTGCGGTGTCGTTTCCTTCGGTCTGAAGGGTGGACGCGCAGCCGCCAGCACATTTATGAAGAGCCTGAAGCTGGCTGCCATCGAGACGCATGTCGCAGACGCACGCACCTGCTGTCTCAATCCGGCATCCTCTACCCACCGTCAGATGAACGATGAACAGCTGAAAGAGGCGGGTGTACCTGCCGAGCTCGTCCGCATCAGTGTCGGTCTTGAGGACATCGAGGATCTGATCGCAGATCTCTCACAGGCACTCGGCCAGTGTTGATTTCCGGTTCTTACAAAACCGTTACCTGCAGGACTTCTCCGGATGTTTTGCAGCAAACCAAAACATGCACGCCCCTTTAAGGGTGTGCATGTTTTTTTATGAAAAACTGATAAATTGTAATCACCAATCCAATGATCAGCATCAGGTAAAAGCTCACGCCTCTTGTAATACACATCGAAGCGGTCACTCCCTGCGCCGTAAAAATACCACGGAACGCACGCCGGTACATCGCCTCTGTAATGCCCTGTGCACCGGGCACCGGCAGCATGTCGACTCCGATATAGACAGCCGCCTGCAGCCACATAATCGTCGTCAGGGACGCTCCGCTCATTCCCATTCCCCGGTAGACAACATAAGTCAGCGCAAAAACCGTTGCACGCTGCAGCACCGTACCGAGCAGAACCACCACGAGATTCTTTTTATGTAGCTTGAAAAACGAGAGCGCGCTCCGGTAATTATCCATAAAATGGTCTAACCGCTCTTTCCGCGATCCCGTACTGCTGAGCAGATGCAGCTTCACAGCCAGCCATTCCACCTTGCCAAGAAGCAGCCGCACAACGGACGGCGTCAGCATGACCATGAGCAGACCGACAACCAGAAATCCATTGAGCACCAGCCCGAGCAGAAACAGGCGGTAATACCATGTACCCAGCCACCCGCGCAGCGGCCCGTTCCAGAAAATGAGTATTCCGAGTCCGAACAGCACAAGCACCAGCTTATACATAAATGCCAGCATCATCAGCGCCACCGATGCAAACGACCATGAATTGCCGTCTTTTTTCAGGTAATACAGCTGCATCGGCTGTCCGCCGGTCGCCGACGGAGTAATCCCCGAAAAGAAAAAGCCGATAAACGCACAGCACAGACAGCTTAACAGACTGCTCACGCTGCCGAACGACCGCAGCAGATACCACATCATAATGCCCTCCGCGCTCACAAAAAGCACCGCCATCACGATTGCCAGAATAAGCGGTCCGGTCGCCATCCGGTGCATCGCCGCCTGTACTTCACTGAATTCCTCATCCCAGAACACAAACCAGAATGTCAGTCCCATGATTGCCAGAAACAATATAATATTTACAACTAATTTCTTTTTCTTCTTCTGATCCATGACGCATAATATAGCACACTTTTTCAATGGATGCAATAACGAAAATATTTAAGCACAACTAACGGGTCTTTTGACTCCTGTCACCATTTCCCAGTGATCCAGCACATGCCTGCCGATCACCGGATCATACATTTTTCCGAGATTGCGCTCGATCTCATGATAGCAATAAATGAAATCATGTGCCTTGCGATAGCAGCGGTTCGATGTCATCGCATCGATCGAATCACAGATCGCAATGATTCTGGCTCCCAGCGGGATTTCAGCGCCGGCAGCCCCGGTCGGATAGCCCTTGCCGTCAAAGCGCTCATGGTGCATGAGCACGATATCCGACAATTCGCTGAGCTTTTTGGACTTTCCGAGTATCTCTGCCCCAATCTGCGGGTGCTTTTTGATGCTCTCGAACTCCTCATTTGTCAATTTGCCCGCCTTATTTAAAATTGCATCCGGCACACCGATCTTGCCGATGTCATGCAGATGTGCCGCAATATGGATCTTCTCCGTATCCGAAGCACGCAGCCCTAACAGCTTGCAGACCCGCAGCGCCATATCACTCACACGCTGGGAGTGTCCGGCAGTGTACGAATCCTTGGCATCAAGCGCACACGCAATGCACTCAATGATTTCATGATAATCGATCTCCGCGCCGCAGAATTCACAGATCGAATCGTCCTTGTGCGGCTCCTCCTCCACAGTTTCCACACAGTGCTCACAGCAGTCGATCCGGTACATATTTTTCCGGTCGATCGCCCCGATCTCCTCTAGCAGATTGATCATGCGGTAAACAGTCGCCGCACCGATCCCGCTGTCGATCGCCGCTGCCTTATAATAGATCTCCTTACAGCAATCACAATTCTCCTGCAATATCACATCCAGCAGAATCAAACGCTGCTTTGTGATGCGGCAGCCGATGTCCCGCAGCTTCTGGATGATGATCTCTTTTTGCATCTCTGTTCTCATATTTACACCTTCTTTGACTAAGTCTTAACGAAATGTCCTGATTTAATCACTACAACTTGGGTAGGTATTCTTTTCGATAGTTAGTATACTCTAACCAATGTTAGATGTCAAGAATGCATCTGTCCGAAAAATTCTCGCGGAGCATTTTGTGTGATAGGAATTTCCTACTTAAATAACTAAGCAGCAAAAAACTGCCCGATCCCGCCCAGAATGGGATCAGACAGTTTGATATTGCGTCTCACGCACAGACAGTCAACTGTGCCAGACTCCGTCCCTGCAGAAATACCTGACGGTATACACGGGAGCATTTGCTCATTTTATCAAATAAGCGCTGCGCATAAGCTGTATCGCAATAGACCTTCCACAACCCACAGCTCTTGCAGTCGCGTCCGCCATGCTCAATGAAGCCCTTCACATCCTCGAGCGGATATCCTAAGAATGCACCGATCTCATGGGGAAAACAGCTATTATGTGCGACCCGCTCCTTCAAATGATTCAGACAGCCGTCGACGCTGACATCCTCATATCCATACGGCTCGAGCAATTCCGATACACCGTTCTGTCGCAGTTCCTTTTCCAAATGACTCTGCCGATAGGCATAGATCAATACAGATGCCTCTCTCCACACTAGCGCTTCGACGTAAACCCCACGCTCATTCAACGTGGCATTTACTTCACGAAGTTCCTCTCTCGCCCGTGTCTCATCTGTATGAAAATAGCTGAACAGTCCGGCACTCTTGATGCCCGCCAGTGTCGGTGCACAATGTTCGATCAGTGCTTTTTCCAGTCGCTCCCCACGCATGGCAGCCTCCTTCTATCAATCAGGATTATAATGAAGCTAACTGCTTTCCAAGTGCCTCACACTCAGCCAGTGCAGCCTCGTCAGGCATCTCCTGACAGATCAGACCCTCACCGTTTAATACAGTTGCGCCGCTGCCGCTCATGCGGTCTACCCAGTCACGCATCCACTGTCCGTCACCCCATCCGTAAGAGCCAAACAGCGCAACAGTCTTGCCGCCGGATACCGCCTCAGCCTCTGTCACGAACGGATCCATCACGCTCTCCTCAAGCACTTCTGCGCCCATCGCGGGACATCCCATTGCATAGCATTTTGCATCTGCGAGATCTGCAGCCGAAGCATCCTCTGCACGTGTCAGAACAGCCTCTTTTCCTGCTGCTGTGATTCCTCTGCCGACTGCCTCTGCCATTGCCTCTGTGTTACCTGACTGGGACCAGTAAATAACAAAAATCTTATCCATCCTGTTTTACTTCCTTTCCTATTCTGATCATTCATTTCTTTGCTGCCTGTAGTATGTGCATATTTGCGCAGTTTACTACAAGTGTTTGGTTAGTCCTGTTTAGTTTTTGTTAGTCTTTACTAACCGCAGATACAGAATAGCATACCGGCAATCGAAAATCAATATCGGATACTGATAGGGTTTCTCAACAAAATAGGGAGCCCATATCACTATGGATTCCCTATCGCAAAAAATTTTTCTTATAATTCTTTCATACTCTCAACACTGATGAGCAGAGTCGATGCATTGTGCAGCATCGCGGAAGTCGTCGGCTGGATCACGCCGCCGACACCGAGCAGAATGAGTGCCGTGTTGATCGTGACGATCTTGCGGTAATTGCGGTCAATCCGCTTCATCAATGCGGTGCTGAGTCTCCGCAGACGCACAATCTCATACAGATCGTCTGCTGCAACCGTGATATCTGCGATCTCGCGCGCCAGCTCCGCACCGTCGCTGATCGCAATACCTGCATCCGCTGCCGACAACGCCGGTGAATCGTTGACGCCGTCACCGATCATGAGCACACGCCGCCCGGCTGCCTTTTCGCGCTTGACAAATGCCGCCTTATCCTCCGGCAGTACCTCGGCATAATACTCGTCCACGCCGACTCTGGCTGCAACCGCAGCCGCTGTCCGCTCACTGTCTCCGGTCATCATAACGATCTTTTTAAAACCTGCCTGATGAAGTGCCTTTACAACCTCTGCGCTCTCCGGACGCAGCGGATCTTCGATACAGATCACCGCCTCCAGTACGCCATCAATCGCCAGATACAGATGAGAATATTCCTCCGGCAGCGCATCAAAACGCTCCTGATATTCCGGTCGGATCGTACAGTGTTCATCATCAAATACAAAATGCGCACTTCCGATAATGACACGCTCCTCGCCTACATAAGACGAGATTCCGTGCGCCACAATATATTCTACTTTCGAATGCATTTCCTCGTGGTCGAGTCCCGCTCTCTGTGCCGCCTGTACGACAGCCTTTGCCATTGAGTGCGGGAAATGCTCCTCCAGACATGCCGCCAGACGCAGCAACTCTTCCTCATGCATTTCACCCATCGGAACGACCTGCTTCACCGTAGGCTTTGCCTCTGTGAGCGTACCGGTCTTGTCAAAGACGATCGTCTCTGCCTCTGCGACCGCTTCGAGGTATTTTCCTCCCTTGACGGTGATTCCGCCGTCGCCTGCCTGCCGGATCGCCGAGAGTACTGCAAGCGGCATCGCCAGCTTGAGTGCACATGAAAAATCTACCATCAATACCGCCAGTGCCTTTGTCGTATTTCTCGTCAGAAGCCATGTCACCGCCGTACCCACCAAAGTAACCGGTACAAGCTGGTCTGCAAGCCGTGCTGCTTTTCCCTCTACCGAGGACTTGAGCTTTTCAGACTCCTCAATCATCGTCACAATACGCTCATAGCGTGAACTGCCGCCGACCTTCTTTACACAGAAGGTAATCTCACCTTCCTCTAACACACTGCCGGCATAGACATAACCGTCCTTTTCACGGTGTACCGCCAACGGCTCACCGGTCAGTGATGCCTGATTGACCATACCGTCACCGGATACGACCACTCCGTCAAACGGAATGATATTACCCATATGTACGACAACCAGATCCTCCTCTTTCACCTGTGAAGTCTCGACTAACACTTCCTGATCACCGCTCTTGACCCACACCCTGGATACCTGCAATGCCATGCTGCGTGCGAGATCACCGACCGATTTTTTATGTGTCCACTCCTCTAACGTCTCACCGATACCGAGCAGGAACATGACAGATCCTGCCGTGTTCGCATCACCACGCAGGATTGATACACCGATCGCCGTCGCATCCAGTACCGCTACCTCGAGCTTTTTATGTGCCAGACTGACCAGACCTGCTTTCAGATAATGCAGGGAATTCCATACCGTCCACGCGGCACGCAGCGGATACGGCAAAAGCAGCTTCCGCGCACAATGCCATATGATCTGGCTCGCAATCTTCTCTTTGTATTCACTATTTAATGCCCGTCCGGAATTTGACAAAACCGCCTCCGGAACTTCCACAGACTCATACCGGAATCTTCTCAGCGTCTGAATCAGTGACGCGCGATCCCCGGAAAAGCAAACGCAGGCATCAGCCGTCCGTTCATAAACCGTTGCCTGCGTAACAGATTCCAGCGATTTCAGATAATACAAAAGCGTATCTGCCTGTGTCACAGACATGCGCCCCTGCATCACATGAATTCGGATTCTGCCCGGAATCTCATGCTTGATCTCAAATTTCATCGATTACTCTGCCTGTGCTTCCTCTGATGCGGGCACTTCACACAGATCATCCTCGCTCAGATCCTCCTGCATCGCCGCATTCTTTGCCTGCTCGCGCTCCTCGTTGATCTGCTTTGCCTCTGCTAAAATATCGCCTGCGTTCTCCTGGACAGTCTCAGCAGTCTTCAGCACACAATCCTTTGCACGTAATACAGCTGCGGTGCAGTTTGTATATGCTTTCTTTGCATCTGCGCTGGATAAAATTTTGATCCCGGCTGTTCCGAACAGCACACCACCTGCAAATAATCCTAATTTTTTTAATTTAAAGATATCCATATATTTATCCTCCTGTTTCTTTTTTTGCAAGTCTAGCATTCTTTTTCCCCGATTTCAAGTGGGAGGAATGACTAACTTTTCTTTGGATTTAGAAAAATACTTAGATTTTATGCCGCTAACTTTGATTCACTATTTCTTCCCGAAATATGAGAACAATCCGGTCTTTGTATACGGTTCTGTCTGCATTGAAATCATCATATATCCGGTCTTCTCAATCGCTGAGCGCAGCGCCTCCTCGTCGAGCTCCTGCTCCGCGATAATCTCTGTCGTTCCACTCCGATGTGAGGAAGACACCTTCTTCACGCGAAAATCCCTGCGGATCGTATCATTTATATGACTCTCA
This sequence comes from uncultured bacterium, assembly GCA_937893485.1. Classification (GTDB taxonomy): domain Bacteria; phylum Bacillota; class Clostridia; order Lachnospirales; family Lachnospiraceae; genus W0P33-017. Next base: position 23,741 of record CALBJL010000219.1, read on the forward strand.
CACATGCCGCAGGACATGCCTTCGATCTCCAATGTGATTTTTACCATAAATACACCTCTTTCTAGTACATGTTTTTGGTTTTCCTGATTTTTGAATTTTCACCCATTAGTTAGGGTGATCTAACCGAATTATAGCACATTCGATGTGTGTATCTACCTATTTTATTGATAATTTCTTTCAATAACAGCCTTCATTTTGTAGCAAAATGAGAGACTGTCTGCGCAGTCTCCCATTGCTGTATCATCGATAACATAAAACTAGTTTTCGAGCATATAATCCTTGATCACGTGATGATCCCTGAGCACCTTTTCCACAACCGTGCCTTTGACTGCCTTCAGCAGTGGCTTTTTCAAAAGCCCAACCGGTCCGGGCAGCTCAATTTCAAGCGGCGAACGACCATCCATCAGCTTCACGCTGGCATCAAGCAGCTCTCTGACATCATAAACGCTGCCCCATACCTCCGGCACACCACGGTCAACACCGAGCAGTCCGTAAACTGCCTCCATCGCGGTACGGACAGAATATTCAGTCGTGAAGATCGTATCTCTCGGAGTCTCTGCAAACTGTCCTAAGAATGCGAAATTGACACAGCCATCCGGAATAACATCCGGCCGGTCACCCTTTGCTCTGGGCATAAAGAACGCGGTAATATACGGCATCATCGTCGGCACACAGACTGCGCTGTGCTCTGCCAGCTCCTCGATCTGGTCGGTCGGTACACCCAGATGGTACAGCCACTCCTCGGTGATCTCCTTACCGGTACAATCCTTCATCGGCTTCTTGATATAATCGCCGGGCACATCGGTAAATAAACCGTAAACCCATACGCAGACCTTATCCTTATCCTGATCCTTGAACTGACCCTGACGGTTGATCGTCCAGCTCATCAGCCAGCTTGAATCCTGACAGCTCACGATACCTCCGGTAACGACTCTGCCACTCTTCGGATCTCTCTTGCAGATATTCGTGATATAGGGAATGATCTTATCATCCAGTGTGGTGACTGTCGCAGATTCCCAGTTTGTCTTGGCGATATCGGAGCAGAATTTCTCGGGATGTCCGAACGAAGGATCCTGCTTTGCGATGTCTTTCCACAGGCTCCAGCAGCCGCTTGTGCGCACCTCCGCATCCCCGTTCGGTGCATGGTTCTGGTCGCCGTAGATCGTTCCCTCTGTGCAGCTTCCGTTTGTGACAAATACGAGGTCATTCTCCGTCAGGGTAATGCCTTCCTCGACACCTTTGACCCTGCACTCGATCGTCGTCGCCACTTTCTTTCCGTCGTGAATATCAAAGAGTACATTTGTAACCTCGGTATTGAACTGGAAGTCCACACCTGCATCCTCCAGATATTTCTTCATCGGCAGGATCAGTGATTCATACTGGTTGTATTTCGTGAATTTCAGGGCACTGAAATCCGGTAAACCGCCGATATGATGGATGAAACGCTGGAAGTACAGCTTCATTTCGAGTGCACTGTGCCAGTTTTCAAACGCAAACATCGTTCTCCAATATAACCAGAACGTAGAATTCAATACTTCCTCGTCAAATACATCCTCGATCTTCTTATCATACAGATCCTCGTCCTTTGTAAAGAACAGCTTCATGATTTCCATGCAGCCCTTCTGGCTCAGGTTAAACCTGCCGTCTGTATGTGCATCCTTGCCGCGGTCAACCGTTGCACGGCACAGGGAATAGTTCGGATCATGCTTATTCAGCCAGTAATACTCATCAAGTACCGATGCGCCCGGCTGCTCAAGGGACGGAATGCTGCGGAACAGATCCCACAGACACTCAAAATGGTTCTCCATCTCACGTCCACCGCGCATCACATAGCCTCTCGTCGGATCAAAAATACCGTCACACGCACCGCCTGCAATATCCATTGCCTCTAAAATATGGATGTGATCTCCGGGCATCTGTGCATCTCTCACAAGGAAGCACGCTGCTGCGAGGGATGCGAGTCCGCTGCCGACCAGATACGCATGCTTTTCATCGACACCTTCCGGCTTCTCCGGACGGGCAAATGCCTCATAGTTTCCGTTTGTATAGTAGATACCTTTGCTGTTTTTCTCATTTTTGCCACGCTCTGTATTGCGATATTCCGGATCTATATGCGCCTCTGTCACCTGCTTTTCCTGACGACTTTTCTTTGCCAGTACAGTTGCTCCTGCACCTGCCGCAGCAGCGATCGCTGCCACACCTAATGCTGCATAACTTTTCTTTGCCATATCAATAACCGCCTTTCTTCATTCAACTGATTTTGTTACCTATGGTGTATTATTTCCTGTTTGTGAGTGTATGTTACATGGAATTGCCGATTTTCTCAATATACAAAAAAGGGCGGATGATAGGATTGCTATTCATCTGCCCCGATTTGTATAGATTACATATTCATTTTTGCTATATTATTTATTACGTTCAATCTCCGGCTGGAATGCCTTGATGTCCACAGCGATCTCCCCGCTGAGCAGCAGCATACAGATCAGGTTCGGAATCGCCATGAGCGCATTCGCGATGTCGGAGAAGTTCCATACCAGACTCAGCGTCTGTGTGCATCCGAAATATGCAACCAGTGAAAAGATCACACGGTAGATCATGTTATATTTATGTGTGCCGAGCAGATACTCAAACGCTTTTTCTCCGTGATACTCCCAGCCGAGAATCGTGGAAAACGCAAACAATGTAATGCCGATCGTCACCAGCCAGCCGCCTGCGCTTCCGAGCACTGTCTCAAATGCCGCGATTGTAATATCCGATCCGGTCAGAAGCTCTCCTGCCTCATTGGTCATGCCGAGCACGCCGGAAGATGCGATCGCAAGACCTGTGATCGTACATACGACGATCGTATCCCAGAAAGTACCGGTCATATTTATGTAGCCCTGACGCACCGGATTGTCCGTCGTCGCTGCCGCAGCCGTGATCGCGGCAGAACCCATACCTGCCTCATTGGAAAAGACACCGCGCGCCACACCGTAACGCATTGCACTCATCATGGATGCGACGATTGAACCGCACAGACCGCCGCCGACTGCCTTTACGGAAAATGCCATCTTAAAAATCATTGCCAGTCCTGTCGGAAGATTCGCGATATTGCCAGCAATAACGATCAGACCACAGATCACATAGAAAATCGCCATGACCGGAACAACAATAGACGATACCTTAGAGATTGACTTGATACCGCCTACAATAATCAGCAAAGTCAAAAGTGTAATCACCAGACCGGTGATCTGTACCGGCACATGAAATGTCACATGCAGAGCACTTGCGATCGAATTGCCCTGCGTCATGTTTCCGATACCAAAGGATGCGATGACGGCAAAAAGTGCAAACAGCCACGCCAGAATCACACCGAACGTCTTATTTTTCAATCCTTTTTTCATCGTATACATCGGTCCGCCGCTCATTTCCCCCTTTGCGTTGACCTCACGGTATTTGATGGCGAGCATACATTCGCTGAACTTTGAAGTCAGGCCGAATGCTGCAGAGATCCACATCCACACGAGCGCACCCGGCCCGCCGGACACCATTGCGGTCGCGACACCGACGATATTTCCCGTACCGATCGTAGCGGCAAGCGCCGTGGTCAGTGCAGAGAACGGCGACACATCGCCCTCTCCGCGGCTCTTGGTGCGCGCCTCCTTGCTCAGTGTGCTCCGCAGCGCGTATCCCAGATTCCGCCAAGTCAAAAAACCGGTGCGAAACGTGAGAAATATACCCGTTCCAACGAGCAGTACCAGCATCACCGGTCCCCAGACAAAATCATCCACCAATGTTACGATTTCATTCAATCTTTCCATAACCTGTTCCTCCTGATGATTTTTCATAACCTTACATTTTCTCCAAAAATGCAAAAAAGAGCCATGTTTTGAACAACATTGCTCTTTAAAGGTATGTGAAATTTTCTGCATTATACACTATATTGGGAATTGTTGTCAAGAGCCAATCTCCGATAACCCAACCGGACGATGCTCTGCCAGTGACTTTTTCGCTGCCAGCCCCATGCGCACCGACTCCAGTCCGTCTATAATGCCAACTGCCGTATCCCCGTCCTGTTCAATCACCTGTACAAAACTCTTGATTTCACCCGCATATGCCTGCGTATACCGCTCAAGGAAAAAGTATAACGGTTTCTCTGCGACCGCATTCCGAACAGCCGCAAAGTTATGGTCAAATCTGCGGTTGAAACCGACCTGATATTTAACGGGATGCACCTGTTTGATTTTCTGGATATCGTGATCGATCAGTTTCTCACAGAATACATGCTTTCCGGCTTCGATCGCCTCTATGGATATCGATGCGTCCTGCCCTGATAATTCCTATGTTAATCACAAAATCATCCTCCTTAAATGAATTCCTGACCAGAAAACACGATCTGATCTGATTCTTCATACTTTTCATCAGGTATTTCATCCGAAACTTGTCTGTTTACAGCACGCCAAACAGCTGTGCGATGTCCACCTGTCCATCAATCACTCTGCTGCTTGGTTTCTGCGCATTTTCCAGCATTTTCTCTACCCTGTTTTCAAGTGCAACATCAATAAATTTGTTCATGTCGATGCCACGCAATGTAAAAAACAGCGCCGGATCCTGATCCAGTCTTGCCCCGACCCCATACAAGGCTGCCGCCACATGCTTGCACATCAGTGCCCAGTCCGGGCAGCTGCAGTTGAAGCTGATTTCACTCGGACTTGGAAACAGACCATGTTCTCCGGTAAACAATTCCTTCATACCGACCGGAAAATTCCCTGACAGCAATTCCTCCATATTCTCTATTCTGTCACTGCACTGATCAACAATTTCCTGACAATGCGCCTGGTTCAACGGACTGATTCTGATCTCAACCTTATAGGGTGCTTTCCTTCGTCCCTGGACGCGCGCCTCAATTTTTCCTGTCTTTATCTGAAGATCTACCACCGTCCCGGTCCGTACATAACGTTTCCCACGATCCAGTCTGGACGCATAATCTGCATATTTTTCCAGATTTTCACACCATGCATTCCCCCACCATGTCCTCGTAATCGCTCTGCCTGTAATGACAATGGGATGCATCTCTTTCCCTTTTTTGCGCTGTTTCTGCAAACTGTCCGTGGCATTTTGTTTTAACATGCCTGTGCTTGGCTGACTGAATACCTGCTCATCATCCCAATATTTTCTCATAAAACTTTCCTCTGTCCCAATACTTAATCATCCAGACGCAGCAGTGAAAACAATTCCTCGTTTCCGAGATCTGTAATCCACTTTTCCCCGCCTGAACCGATCACATTTTCCGCAAGCTCTTTCTTCGAATTGATGACCGCGTCAATTTTTTCCTCAATCGTTCCCTTGCTGACCAGCTTATGTACCATGACATCCTTTGTCTGTCCGATACGGAATGCACGGTCTGTAGCCTGGTTTTCTACTGCCGGATTCCACCAGCGGTCAAAGTGAATGACATGGTTTGCCTTAGTCAGATTTAAGCCGGTACCGGCAGCTTTTACCGACAGCACGATAAATGGAACATATCGTTCCCCCTGAAAGTTTTCCACGATCTCCGCCCTGCGCTTTACCGGTGTGCCACCGTGAATCACATATCCTTTTGCATGAAAAATACCCGTCAGATACTCCGCCAGATACTCCGTAATCTCTTTAAATTGTGTAAAGACAATCACGCGTTCGCGCTTTTCGTAGATTGTTTCACACAATTCTTTTAACAAAGCAAACTTTCCACTTTCGGATGCTGTATAATCTGTTTGTCCAAGATACTGATCCGGATGATTACAGATCTGCTTGAGCTTTATAATCGTTGCAAGTACTATGCCTCTGCGCTCGATTCCGTCTGCCTCCAGCACGCGCCGTTCCATATCAGCCACTGCTTTCCGGTATAATACCGTCTGCTTTTTAGACAAAGATGCATAATCCAGTAATTCAACCTTTTCCGGCAGATCTGAAATAATCCGTTTATCGGTCTTTACCCTCCGCAGCATAAACGGACTGATCATCGACTTCAACTTTGCGTATTTTTCCGGATGCTTCTCCAGCCCTTTACAAAACTCATGAAATTCACCGGATGATCCGAGCAGACCGTGATTCAGGAAATCAAACAATGACCATAAATTCGTGAGATCATTTTCAATCGGCGTTCCGGTCATTGCAATCCGCATCCTGCTCTTCATCTTTTTGATTTCTCTCGTCTGTTTCGTTGTAGGATTTTTGATTGCCTGTGCTTCATCGAGAATCAGGCAATCCCACTCCTTTTCTTTCAATGCCTCCAGTCTGGCAGCCATCCCATACGTTGTGATCGAAAGAAACGGCAGTTCTTCCTGCGCTTTCTCTGACAGCTTTGCGGATGTGGCACCATGCAGCACGCAGCATTCCATATCCGGTGCAAACTTCTCTTTTTCCCGCTGCCAGTTGCCAATCAGCGAAGCCGGCACAACAAGCAGAATCTTAGCGTTCTTATTCGATTTGCGCATCTTTTCCAGATATGCCAGAACCTGAACTGTTTTTCCAAGACCCATATCATCAGCCAGACATGCACCAAATCCCAGCTGATTCATATAATTCAGCCAGCTGTAACCACTTTTCTGATATGGACGGAGTGTGGCATGCAGACTCTTCGGTACCACTGCGCTGCGCATTCTTCCCGGTTCTCTCAGATCAAGAAGCATCTGCGACAGCCACGTTCCGTTTGATACGACTACACCCACATCCGGGAGTATTTTATCATTTCCCATCTCCAGCTGGATCGCTTCTCTGAACGAAAGCGTTTCCGGTATGTTTTCGATCTCCTCCAGCAGCTTTTTCAGCTTTGCGTGATTTACCTCGATCCATTTCCCTTTGAGAAAAGCCAGCCCTTCTGTCTGTTTTAAAAGCTTCGCAATCTCCTGCTGTGTCAGTCTGACACCGTCTACCTCCAGCGAGGGCTGAAGTGATATCAATGCATCAAACCCAAGCATTGACGGTCGTCCTTCTCCCAGTTTCACGTTGACCGACAACATCGAATTTTTTCTGCGCCACCAGTTCGGTATTCTGCACAAAATGCCTGTCTGTTCGATCTTCTCAATATCCTTTAGGAATGAATATGCTTCTTCCGCTGTGAATTTTAACGGATGAAACATCTCCCCACTCTCCATCAGCTCTGCAATCAGCGGAGATACCTCTGCCGCCCGGTTCAGACTCGACAGAAGCACCAGCAATTTATCCCTGTCATCTTTATATTCCGTCAATGCATACTGAAGCGGCATGTGCCGTACACTTCCATCCGGCTGTCCGGAAGCGTAAGTTGCAAGAAACGCAAACGGAACATCCCCCTCTTTATTCTCCACAAGATGAAGAAATATCCGCTCCGGGACATGAAGATTCTGATTCTTCTCTGCCAGATACATTGCCACCGATCCCTGATAGCTGCTGATCTGACGTTGGAAAACCTGCTCCATCTGCACAAACATTTCCCTGATCCACTGTTCGTTTATGAATTCCGTCCCAATCGCATACGGCGTTGCCTGCAATAGTCTGTCTATGCATTCCTGTGAGGGCACTACTTTTATTTTGTCTCTGACAAGCTCCAGTTCCGGAAGCTGTGTCAGTTCTTTAAAAAATGCATCCGATACCAGATATAAAAAATACCCGGACACGGTGAGCTTTGAAGGATTTTCCGTCCGCGCCATGTCGTACAGCAAAACCGCTGTGTCCGCGAGTTGTCCTTCATCCTGTTCCCCCGCACTTTCCGGATAAAATCCGTTTTTTGTAAATATGTATTGTCTTTGCATATCTGATATCTGCCTTTATCTGTTTCTTCCACAACATTTTTTGTATTTTTTCCCACTGCCGCAGGGACACGGATCATTCGGGTATATCTTCTGTTCTTTGACGATCGGCTGCTGCTTCGGCATGGAGAAATCATCATACAGATCGTTATAGCATTCTGCCTTCACCAGTGCACTGTTAAAGCTATCCAGCTGTGACTCAATCCAGTCCAGATCTTCTGTTTTTTTCAATGCCTCTGCCAACAGCTTTGCCCGCATAAACAGCAGCTCATTGCGCATGTCGCATGCAACACCTATCACTTTTCTTCGAATAAGCTTATAAGCAGCTTCTGTCCCCTCTGATGCCTGAACACACCAGCTGAAAGCGTTTAATGCATTCTGATTACGCGGTTCTTTTTTCAGCCAGTCCTCAAACCACTTCTTCCCCTTCTCTGCCTCCCCGGCAGCATAGAGTTCTTCACCGATTGCACTCTTAAATGCATCAGCGTCATCATGACTCCAATCCAGCAGATCCAGTATTTCTCTGCAGAACTCCATGTGCTTTTCATGCTCACCTGCACTCCCCAGCTCCATTTCAAAATCCTGAAGCCAGTCATCTATCGGATATCTGTAATCCTGTGATTCCATAAGTTCGCTGATACTGATTTTATATTCTGCGGCATCAACAATTCTCTGAAAAATGTCCCATGCACTCCACCATGCTGAAATCAGTTCTTCACTATCCTGATTTGTCCGCGCCCTATACCCTTTCTCAGCCAGCCGGTCCCATTCATCCCACTCTGTCCGGATTTTATGTGTATCTTCAAAGTCCATGCACTGCTGTGCCATTTCTTCTAATGCATCCTCATACTTTTTTTCATCATAAGTCTGATGCTCTTTCATCACATCATAGATTTCTTCAATCACAACCGCACCGATTTTCTCTTTCGCCTCACCGGAAGAATAACCTGCTTCCATCAACCGGTCATAGATTTCTCTGGTCTTTGGCGGATCGTTATCCCGCAGTTGGTTGTCTACAACTTCTAATATCAGTTTTTTTAATCTTAAGTTCGCCATTTTCCCTCCGCACAGTATTTTATCGTGATTTCAACACTCAATAATATCGCCGTTCGTCACATACAAATTCATTTGTATGTTTCTCACTTGCGCTCATTATATCATGTGCAAAACCAGCACATGATCAGCATTCGTCACTCGTCAATCATGCAAGCATGTTGACTCGTTTGCACTCATTATATCATGCAAGCCTATTATACTCATAAAGGGCAGTCTGATTCAATTCTTTTTCGCGAAAAAATAAATTTCATAAGTCTAACTGAAACTTAAATTATAATTCTTTTATTGTATCTTTTATTTCCATACTCTTCCTTGCTTTTACACATTGTGTATATGCCATAGCATACTTTTCTCATAAAGACAATATTTTTTTAATCTGGCAAACTACTCGCCACACACAATGCCCCCCAGCCGAGCTGTGGGTTCGGATACTCATCGATCCCCGGCAGGGCACGTGCGCCACGGATCAGATATGCCTTTACCTTTTCACCGTACAGATACGGATCGCGTCCGGTCACGATCCCCCATTGCATGAGCAGTGCCGCGGCTCCGGTGACAAACGGGGTTGCCATCGAAGTGCCCGTGCGGGATGCATAACCGCCGCCGGGCGCACAGGAGATAATATCCACACCCGGTGCGACGAGATCCGGCTTGATCTGGCGGAGTGCCCGTGTATAGCCACGCCCGGAAAATGCTGCCGATGCATCCGTAAACGAATCATACGCACCGACCGTCAAAACACCCGCTGCCGTCGATGGAATCGTGAGTGTCGTCTCCGGTGTGGAGCGCAAAAATCCGGTTGCCGTGCTGATCGATGCACCTGCCGGAAGCCACAGATCATACGCGCCATCGACGATGCGCTCCGGCGTCAGCCGGATCTGCCAGATGCCCGCATCAATATAGCTGCCCTCTGCCGGAAGCAGCTCCAGATAAATTTCCTGAAACGGACTGTAAGGACTCGGCTCTCCGTAATAAATGAGCAGATCCGTCGCCCCGAGCCTGCTGCTCCTGCTGCCGGACACCGGACGGATCACCTCACGCAGCACACCTCCCGGATGGATCAGTTCAATCGAAAAACTGTCTGTATACGATTTCCAGAGCTGAATATTCAGCCCTGTTTCATAATCCGCAACTGCCAACTCGATCGTCTCCGGCTCACGGCTCAACGTGCCTGATGTATGCACACGCTTTGTCGCCTCATTCCCACTGCCTGCGACAATACTGCACTTCCAATACCCGGAAATGTCCGTCAGATAAGTTTCTAACAGCGAATTGCCGCTGTGTGAACCATAATTATTGCCAAAGCTGAGGTTCAACGCGAGCGGCATTCCCCGCTCTCTGGCAGTGCGGATACAATAATCGACCGCTGTCATGAGCTCTGTCGTGCGCGGAAACGATCCGCCGCCCGGCACGCCGAGCTTTACGATCAAAAGCTCACTCTCATATGACACACCGCGATTCGCTCCGCCAGAGGCGCGCCCGTTGCCCGCAGCGATCCCTGCTACATGCGTCCCGTGTCCGGAGGTGTCCGTCTGCGGCACGATCTGCGCCGCCTCCTGCGGCGTTGCTGCGGCAACTGCCTCGTTGAGCATCTCATTCGTATATTCCACCCCCTGCTGATAACCTGCCGGTGGACGCTCGCCCTCCCGCGCAGCGGCAGTCTGATCCCAGAGTGCCACGATCCGGCTTGTACCGTCCGCCCTGCAAAAATCCGGATGCCGATAGTCGATTCCGCTGTCTACCACAGCGACCAATACGCCGCTCCCGGTCAGATTGGTACTGCTGCCCGCCGCACCTCTCCCGGTCTGTACCGGCAGCATACAGGATGCCCGCCGTCCCTGCAGCGCCTCAAAATATAACTGCTTGGGCTTTTCGATATACTCGATCTGCGGCAGTCCCGCCAGCAGCTCCAGTGCCTCCTGCGGCACACGCAGTATCGCATACTCGTTTAACAGCTCCGTGATCTGCCACTGCGGAAACTGCTTCGCAAGCGGTGCCAGCGAGCCATAATATTTTACAATGACCTCCCATGTACTGTCCGCGGCATCATAGCCCACAGACAGCTCCGGCGAACGCATCCGCTCACTCTCTCCGACATCCAGTGCCAGATTTAACAGGTTCTCGATTTTTGCTGAATTCATAGAAAAACTCACATTTTACACATTTGCTAATATTATATTTATAAGCGTTGAAACGGTTCCGTCTCTTACTGTGCCTGTCCTGCTTGCAAATTGTCATCTGCTATGCTAGAATTTCTATAGTTAGTCGTAACTAACCACGTGAGACTATTTCACTTTTCACACAACAGGAGGTGTATCATATGGAAGTATTTTACGGCATACTCATTCCGTTTCTGGGCACATCGCTCGGTGCGGCGTGCGTATTCTTTTTCAAGGACGCGCTCGGCGATCATATGCAGCGCTCGCTGACCGGTTTCGCCGCGGGAGTTATGGTCGCGGCATCCGTGTGGAGTCTGTTGATTCCGGCGCTCGAACAATCCGCTGATCTTGGGCAATGGGCTTTTGTGCCTGCCGCTGTCGGCTTCTGGATCGGCATTCTGTTTCTGCTCACACTCGACCATGTCATTCCACATCTGCATCGAAACTGCAAACAGGCGGAAGGTCCGAAAAGCCACCTGAAACGTTCGACCATGATGCTGCTGGCGGTCACACTGCACAACATTCCGGAGGGAATGGCTGTCGGTGTCGTCTACGCGGGCTATCTCTCCGGCAACGCACAGATCTCAGCCGCCGGTGCACTGGCTCTGTCGCTCGGTATCGCAATCCAGAACTTTCCGGAGGGCGCGATTATCTCCATGCCGCTGCACGCGGAGGGCTACCGCAAATTACGCGCCTTTTACGGCGGAGTGCTCTCCGGCATCGTTGAACCGGCCGGAGCCCTGCTCACGATCCTTGCCGCGCAACTAATCATACCCGCACTCCCCTATCTTTTGAGTTTCGCGGCAGGCGCCATGCTCTATGTCGTGGTCGAGGAACTCATCCCCGAAATGTCACAAGGCAGACACTCCAATATCGGTACGGTATTTTTCGCCCTCGGCTTTACTGTAATGATGATTCTGGATGTCGCATTAGGATAGGTACTCATCCTCTTGAAACTCTTTATATGACGAAAATTTCCTATCAACCTAAAATAACGCGCCTGTCTCTCAGACAGACGCGCCATTTTAATTTTCCCACCAGATCTGTTCCTTGCCAAGCATCGGACAACAGATGATATCCTTATCATCCAACTCCTCCCTATGCATATCGACCGCCGTAATCTGATGATTTGTGTAAGTTGTGTAATAGTAAATTCCCTGATCCGCATTCCAGCACGAGGTATAAATCGTAATCTCATAAGCGCCCTCAGACACCTCGCAGCAGCCCCGCGACTGCTCCACAGATCCGAGAATATGAAAAAACTGTCCGACGCTGCTCTCCTCATCCTCCGCCGAAACTGCATGCAGCTTTGTAAATGCGACCCGTACAAACCGCGATGCTGACGAGAGATCGCCGGGCAATCCCAGCGCTCCCATCCCACGGCTGTAGGCTTGCAGCTCCAGTTCATCGGAAAACAGATTCTGTGGCTGCCGCGATGACAGATGCATATAATTGTTCAACTGAAACATCTGTGTGTCAAACGGCGGATTGTTCGTGAGCACGCCGACCGGATTGTCATAGATCTTCAATCCATCTGTGACAGATTCCACCGTGATTGCACCGGTGCGGTCTGCGATGATCCAATGGAGCTGCGCAGCAGGCAGCTGCCCGCTGAACGGAGTACCTACCAGATTCATCTGTGCGAGCAGGCTGCGCGCCTGCGCCAGATCGGCGCACTGGCTGAGTATCCACGGGATAAACTCAAACTGTGCCACATTTCTGCGTCCCGATACCGGCTCACTGTAATGTGCATTTCCCACAAAATTGAGTCCTGCCATGCCGAGTCCCTTTTCATTGACCGCATCATAATAGAGCGGATATCCGGCTGCCACATGTGCCATGCCGATCATCGCAAAATGCTTTTCCAGTCTGCCGTCATGCCGGAACTCAAACGGGAATTTCCGCGGTGTGACCGTGATCTGTTCGCCGTAGGAAAACTCATAGTCCAGCGTCCGCCCCATGTAAAAATTCTTCGACTGATAGGTGGCCGCTGTACACATTACTGATCCTCTTTTCCGGGGAATACGACAACGAGCAGCATTTTAAAGCGCTCCTTCGCAAATACGGAATGCGGTTTATTTGCCGGCATCACCAATGTTTCTCCGGCGTTCACAAAATACTCTACACCGTCTACCGTAAACTTTCCTTCGCCTTCGAGCACAGTCACCATCGCATCGCCGGTAGAGCCGTGTGTACCGATCTCCTCGTTTTTATCAAACGCAAATACGGTAATGCTGACTGCATCATTCTGTGCCAGTGTCTTGCTTACGACCTGACCTTCCTCTGCATTGACCAGTGCAGATAATGCAACGATCTCCTCGTGAGGGATATTTTTTATATATTTTTGTGCCATGTTTTTTATCCTCCTGTTATTTAATTTTATCTACTATAACATATTTTTCTCACTATGGGCAAATTTATTCCATTTTCATGCAAACAAATCTTTTCTGATCTCCACACCGGCTCTGCCAGCGCATCCGCACGTTTTGGATCTATCTGTGCGATACCTGCAAAAATGCTCCGAAAATGCTTTCACATTTCCGGAGCATAGAATCTGCCAAATCTTAATATTCTTCCTCGATGCCTTCTTCTTTCTCGCTGATATCATTGACCGGCTTCTCCAGACCCTCAATCTTGATATGATGCTTCTCAGCATAATCCCATAACGCTGCATGGATCGCTTCCTCGGCTAACAGTGAACAGTGTACCTTTACCGGAGGAAGTCCGTCCAGAGCCTCCATGACTGCCTTATTTGTGACCTGCAAAGCCTCCTGAACCGTCTTGCCCTTTACCAGCTCTGTCGCCATGCTGCTCGTCGCTACCGCAGCGCCGCAGCCAAAAGTCTTGAACTTGCAATCCTGTATAATACCGTTGTCGTCAATGTCCAGATACATACGCATAATGTCGCCGCACTTTGCATTACCGACTGTACCCACACCGCTTGCGTCTTTGATCTCACCGACATTCCGCGGATTATTAAAATGATCCATTACTTTTTCGCTGTACATACTTTCTATTTCCTCTCTGTTTAATCTATCTAATCTCTTTTCTCATAGCTGTGTCATATGACTGCTATCCGGTCACATTATTTGCCCTGTTTTTTCACAAAATCCTCATACAGCGGTGACATCGAACGCAGCTGCTCGATGATCTTTTTCAGCTCGTCCACCGTGTAATCAATATCCTCCATTGTTGTCTCCTGCGAGAGTGTCAGACGCAGGGAACCGTGTGCAATCTCGTGCGGCAGTCCGATGGCAAGCAATACATGTGACGGATCCAGAGAACCGGACGTACATGCACTACCGCTGGAACCGCAGATGCCCTTCTGATCCAGCTTGATCAGCATGGACTCACCCTCGATAAAACGGAAACAGAAGTTGGCATTGTTCGGCAGACGATCCGTGCGGTCTCCGTTCAGACGGCTATAGGGAATCTCTGCCAGTACGCGCTCGATCAGATGATCCCTGAGCTTGCACTCGTAAGCCATGCGCTCCTCCATCTTCTCGTCTGCGATCTGTGCTGCCTTTGCCATTCCGATGATTCCGGGTACATTATGCGTACCGGCACGCCGTCTGCGCTCCTGTGCGCCGCCATGGATAAAGGAACCGATCTTGATACCCTTGCGGATATACATGATACCGATACCCTTCGGTCCATTGATCTTGTGTCCGCTGGCTGAGAGCATATCGATATGCATCTCATCCACGTTTAGCGGAATATGGGCAAATGCCTGTACCGCATCTGTATGGAAAAATACGTTGTGCTTTTTCGCGATCTCTCCGATCTCCTTTAACGGCTGGATCGTTCCGATCTCATTATTTGCAGCCATAACAGAAATCAGGATCGTGTCCGGACGGATCGCTGCCTCCAGCTCGTCCAGAAGAATCCTGCCGTTTTCATCGACATTCACATAGGTAACCTCAAATCCATACTTTTCCAGCCACTCGCATGTATGCAGAATTGCATGATGCTCAATCTTGGATGTGATAATGTGCTTACCCTTGTTCGCATAAGCCTCTGCGGTCGCCTTCAGCGCCCAGTTATCGGATTCACTGCCGCCACCGGTAAAATAGATTTCCTCCGGCTTGGCTCCGAGGATGCCTGCGACCGTTGCGCGCGCCTGCTCCATGTCGTCCTTGATCTTTCCCGCAAATGAATACACACTCGAAGGATTGCCATAGTATTCGGTAAAGTAAGGTGCCATCGCCTCCATGACTTCCGGCACAACTCTCGTTGTCGCCGCGTTATCTAAATAAATACATTTCATATCAGTGCCTCTTTCTAGTATGTCCTGCATACAAATACTAAAATAATAATAAGTAAATTACTATAATTTATGCAATCATTATACCGCTTTTCCAATCGTTGTCAAGCGCATACCCTAGTGCCTTGCTATGATATCGTGACTATGGTATACTATGTTCGGGAAATAATACATAACTACAAAAGGAGCGTAACATTATGTCTGAAACAATGAAAGATTATGAGGCAGAAATCAATGCCTCTTTTCGCAGGATCGGTGTCGGCGACATCGTAACCGGAACCGTCATCGCAGTTTCTGATGACGAGATCACTCTGGATCTGCGCTACTATGCATCCGGCATTATCAAAGCCGAAGATTATTCCGACGATCCCGACTGCATGTTAAAGGAAGCCGTACAGGTCGGTGATACAATCGAAGCTACCGTCATCCGCACAGACGACGGTGCCGGCAACATCCTCTTATCGAAAAAAGAAGCCAACCACGTACTTGCATGGGATGTGTTAAAGGGCTATCTTGAGGATGAGAGCATCCACACCGTGCGCATCAAGGGTATCGTCCCCAGCGGCGTTGTCGCATATCTCGAGGGCATCCGCGGATTCATCCCCGCAAGCCAGTTAAGCCTTGACTATGTAGAGGACTGCAACCCGTGGCTGGGCAAGGATATCGATATAGCTGTCATCACCGTTGATCCCCAGAAGGAGAAGCTCGTACTCTCCGCCAAGACAGTTCTGCGCAAGCAGCAGGAGGAAGCCCGCAATCACAAAATCTCGATGCTCGTACCTGGCTCTGTCGTTGAGGGAACCGTTGAAAGCCTCATGCCCTACGGCGCATTTGTCAACTTAGGCGACGGTCTGAGCGGACTCGTACATATCTCCCAGATCTGCGAAAAGCGCATTAAGCATCCGGGTGAAGTATTAAAAGAGGGCGAAAAGGTGCATGCCAAAATCCTGAATACAAACGACGGAAAGATCAGCCTTTCCATCAAGGCATTGCAGGAAGAAATGACCGATACCGAGGCAGAAAACGCCGAGGCGATCGAGTATACGACCGACGAACAGGCAACAACCAGTCTCGGCAGCCTGCTCGCAGGATTGAAACTTGACTAATTTTCTCATTATTCCTTTGGAAGCTGCCACCGGCAGCTTTTCGCGGATACCTGATAGTAAAAACGAGGGTTATGCATATGCATAACCCTTTGCTTTTCTCTGCATTATTTTTTCTTTCCATTATTTTTTCTCACACTGTATCCGAATGTTCCTAGTGCCTTTCCCAGCTTGAAATATGTACCGTGTGAATAGGCAACCAGCCCCGCATCATTCAGATGGAACGTACCCTTTTCGTCCATGTAGCGCTCATCCACCGTCACGCTGACCACTTCCGCCAGAAACAGATCGTGGCTGCCGAGCGGAATGACCTGCTTGACACGGCACGCCAGATTGACCGGGCTCTCTGCGATCGCCGGTGCCGCAACACCCTCGACTGCAACCGGCGTCAGCTTCATTTGAGAAAATTTATCAACATCCCTGCCGGAGCGCACACCGCAGTAATCACATGCCCGCACAAGCGGTTCATGCACCAGATTCACGACAAATTCTCTGGTTTCAGACAAAATTGCATGGGAATAACGCTCTTTCCGCACTGAAATAGACAGCATCGCCGGATCGGAATTGATCGTCCCCGCCCACGCGACTGTGATAATATTTGGTTTCTCACCTTCACGTGCCAGACTGACCATGACTGCCGGAACCGGATACAGCATATTTCCCGCGCGCCATGTCTGCTTTTTCCCGACCACGTTTTTTGTACTTTTTTTCTCAGTTATCTTTTGATCATTTCTGCCATTCAGATTGTTTTTGTGATCCCTGTAATTTTTTTTCGCCGCCATGTGTCAGGACTCCTGTAATGCCCGGATCAGCTCCGGAATAAACTGCTTTTTACGGGATACGACACCCTTTAACAGTGTCTCATTTCCCTCTACCTGTGCACGGACAAATGCCTGTTCAAGAATCCGCGCAGCACCCTCTCCCGCACACAAAATCTGTGATTGCTCCTGTAAGATGTCGGTGAGCATGATAAATACCATGTCCAGCTTGCGCTCTAACAGCATCGTATCCAGATACTCCTGTACACGGCGCTTGACATCCGCGAGATCAAGCGCACTCATCGCGCTGATCTGGCTCACACCAAACGTAATCTTTTCCGCTGTAAACGTCTTGAAATCGAGATAACAGATCTCCTCGATCGTCTTTTTGCTGAAATCACTGCCCGCACGGAACATATTGCTCGCAAATGTCTCGATGTCGATACCCGCGATCTGCGCCAATGTCTGCGCCGCCTCCCTGTCATACTGCGTACAGGTCGGTGAGCGGAACATCAGCGTGTCGGATATGATCGCCGCACACAACAGCCCGGCGATCTTCGGGTCAACCTCGATACCTTTTTCCTGATACATGCTCCATATAATAGAAGAAGTCGAACCAAGCGGCTGGTTGCGGAAAAATACCGGCGACATCGTCTCCAGACTGCCGAGTCTGTGATGGTCGATGATCTCTAAAATCTCCGCGCCGGAGATGCCGTCAACCGCCTGCGTTTTTTCATTGTGATCAACTAAAATCACACGTTTTTTCTGCATACTTAACAGATTTCTGCGGGAGATCATACCCACATAGTCTCCATTCTCATCGAGCACCGGAAAATCACGGTGGCGCTCCTTTGACATCACTTCCCGAATATCATCGACATAATCGTCCAGCTCGAAGGTAACGAGATTATTTCTCGTCATGATCGAACGGATCGGCATACTCTGGTTGATCAGGCGGGCGGTCGTAAACGTATCATACGGTGTCGAGATCAGCACACAATCCCTGCTCTTTGCCATCTCTAAAATCTGTTTTGACACCTGTGATCCGCCACAGATAATCATACAGCTCACATCGAGCTCTAACGAGCGCACCTGCATCTCATCACGGTCTCCCAGAATGACCAGATCATCCTTCGCGATATACTCCTCAACACGCTCCCTGTTTCCGGCTGCAACCTCGACTTTTCCGTGCATGAAAATCCCATGCTCGTTTCCGGTCAGCAGTGTACCGTTGAGTGTCTCGATAATATTATGATAACGCGGTCTCGCCTGCGAAAGACTCTCCTGATTCGATACCTCCATATAACACATGGCAATATCGTTGTTAGAGATCAGACCCGCCAGCTTGCGCGACTCATTCACGATCGGCAGCGTCACGACACGCTCCGTCTGCATGAGCTCCCACGCCTTTTTGAGCGTGATACCATCCCGCACGCCCGCAGTGCGGCGGATATTGATATCCTTGACCTGCGCGCCCACATCGTAGACTTCCTCCGGTGCCTCCACACCAAAATAATCGAGCACATACTGTGTCTCCCCATTCATGGCACCGGCACGTTTCGGTACATACTGTTCTCTCTCTGTCTGATTTTTCAAAGCGGCATATGCGATCGCCGCACAAATAGAATCAGTGTCCGGATTCTTATGACCGATGATCCAGACACTGTTTGTTCCCTGATAATTCATATGCTACCTATGTCCTATTTACCTTACAATCAACAACGCGATAATTCCGGCGATTCCGAACAGATTCAGCACCGAGATCACCAGTGAAGCCTTGATCATCGTCGCATGATGGCTCATGCGCGCTTTCAGATCATCCATCTGCGTCTCAACCTG
Source organism: uncultured bacterium (assembly GCA_937893485.1). GTDB lineage: Bacteria > Bacillota > Clostridia > Lachnospirales > Lachnospiraceae > W0P33-017. Next base: position 42,668 of record CALBJL010000219.1, read on the forward strand.
TCCGCGGATCTTCTCATCGCCCTCGGATAACAGCTTGCTCTGCTCATCGAGTGATACCTGAATATTCCGATAGCACTTGACATCCTCGGCATGGATCTTTTCCACAATATCTGCCTTGAGCGTCGTCATCTGGCTATTCATTTCCGTAGAAAGCTCACCGATCTGCTCGGAATGGGTCAACTGGTCAAGCTGCTCCTTGAGTCCCTCCAGACTGCGGGTGTTCTGATCAATCATATTCTGCGTCGCAGCCTCTACCGCCTGTCTGGTCTTTTCTGTCGACTGGCTGATCTCATGTGTCAGGTTCTGTGTCAAACCACCGACTTCTTTGCTGACCGCATCCGACAGCCCATTCATTTCTGAGCGGACACCCATGGACATCGCATCAATGCGCTGGGAGACCTGCTTCATGATCTTATCCGCTTCGCCGCGGCGTGCATGCACCATGCGATCCAAAGAGTTTGCCTTTGCTGTCCGTTCTTCCACGACTCCCTGCAGCTCCTTCGCCTTTGATTCACGATTCTGCATCAACTGCTGTAACTGTTTCGCCTTCTCGCGAAATTCATCTATCTGTTGAATTAAGATATCTTCTTTTTCTATCATATCAGACACATCCATTCCTATTTTCTGAGAAATATGCTCCAGTTCATCCGTCTCTACGACTGAATCCTGTAAAGCGATCGGCTCCGCCTCCTGCATCTGCGGCTCGTCCGCCACGGATGTTTTCTCCTCTGCCACATCTTCCGGCTCCTGCTCCTGTACCGGTTCATTCTCCGGTAACGTCAGACCGTCTGCCTGCTGCCACGTGGATTCCTCCGGCTCAAACAGATCCTCCGACTCGTCCAAAAACTCCGGCTCATCGAAATATTCCGGTTCCTCCAACAGTTCGTCCGGTTCAGGCTGTGCCTTTTTGGTATGTACTTCTCCCTGTCTATGTGTAACAGCCGCCGACCGCGTTGCAGACGTTGTCCGTTTCTCAGGTCTTTTCTGCGGTCTGCGAAACCACCCCTCTATCTGAAGCATAGCTTTCCTCCTAATATGACTAAACTACACTTCATTGTAACATCTGGGATGCGTTTTGTAAATGCTATTTGAACATCGTCCGGCAGATCTTCTTTCCGGCTTCGGTCTTGAAAATGCGCTCATAGACGTTTTCTACCTGCTGCTTGTCCACACCGTTGATGCGGAAGCCTTCCTCAAACAGATTGACAAGGAAGTCCGCCTCGACCAGAATCTGGTAATCGATGCCGTCAATGTTTGTATAGGTGTGATGATGACCGACCAGATAGCTCACACGCTCGATGATCTTCGGGTCATAGTTCAGTTCCGCAAGCATCTTTTCTGCGTAAGCGGGTCCCTCTTTTTCCTGCAACGGGCCCTCGCAGCTGCCGTATTTTTCTTCCGCAATGCGGATACCGATGTCATGTACGATCGTCGCCGTCTCAATCAGAAAAATCTCGTCCTCACTGAGCCCCTCCATCTTTGCGATCAGCTCGCCGAAACGATGCACTTTCATAAAATGCTGGATGCGCTCGGCATCGCCTGCATAGAAATCAATCATTTTTAACGTCAGTTCGTCTAATACGTTCATAGGTCATCCTCCTTCATATGTATCGTAGTTCCATATATATGGATAGAAATACCCTGCGAGCCACTCTGCCCGCAGGGTATCAATCTCATTTGTGTGTGGCTGAATTATTTGTATAACTCAACTAACTTCTGTAAGTGCTCGAAACGAGCCTTTGCAGCTTCCTCAGACTCCTTGAACAGTCTCTCAGCTCTCTCAGGGAACGGCTTAACAAGACGGGTATAACGTGCCTCGTTGTGCAGGAAATCCTGATATGTGCCGTCGCCAGCCTTAGATGTTAAGGTGAACGGGTTCTTGCCCTCTGCCTTTAATGCAGGGTTGAATGAGAACAGGTTCCAGTAACCAGAAGCTACTGCCTTCTTCATCTCATCCTGGCAGTGGTTCATACCGCCCTTAGCGATACCGTGCAGCTCACAAGGAGCGTAGCCAATGATCAGGGAAGGTCCATTGTATGCCTCAGCCTCAGCGATAGCCTTTACAGCCTGTGAAGGGTTCGCACCAAGAGCGATCTGTGCTACATATACATAACCATAGCTCATAGCGATCTCTGACAGAGACTTCTTGCCGATCTCCTTACCAGCCGCAGCGAACTGACAAACCTCACCGATGTTGGAAGCCTTAGATGCCTGTCCACCGGTGTTAGAGTACATCTCGGTATCGAATACCATAACGTTTACGTTCTCGCCGGAAGCAAGTACGTGATCAAGTCCGCCGAATCCGATATCGTATGCCCATCCGTCACCACCGAAGATCCATACGGATTTCTTTCCGAGATAATCCTTCTTGTCGATCGCAGCCTGTGCATCAGGACATCCTGCTGCAGCAGCCTTCTCTAACTCAGCAACGAGTGCCTTTGTAGGCTCTACGTTTGCCTTGGTGTTATCCTTGGTCTCCATGAACTTATCAAATGCAGCCTTTAACTCAGCAGATGCCTTGTCTGAGCTTGCACAAGCCTTTGCAGACTCGATAGCCATTTCACGCAGATACTTCTGTCCAACTTCCATACCAAGACCATGCTCAGCATTGTCCTCGAACAGTGAGTTAGCCCATGCGGGTCCCTTCTTGCTATCCTTGTTTACAGTATAAGGTGAGGTAGCTGCCGGGTTACCCCAGATAGAAGAACATCCTGTTGCGTTAGAGATGTACATCTGCTCACCAAATAACTGGGTAATCAATCTTGCATAAGAGGTCTCAGCACATCCTGCACAAGAGCCAGAGAACTCGAGTAACGGCTGGTTGAACTGTGATCCCTTCGGTGTAGTATCAGAAAGACCGATATCCTTCTTTCCTACGTTTGCTACTAAATAATCAAATACGGGCTGCTCTGCTGCCTGTGACTCCTGAGGAACCATTGCGATTGCATTGGTCGGGCAGACGGTGATACACTCGCCGCATCCCATACAGTCTAACGGAGATACGCTCATCGTGTACTTGTACTCGCCAGCCTTCGGCTTCATATCTGCTAACTTGATGTTAGAAGGAGCTGCCTTTACCTCGTCATCGCTCAGTAAGAACGGACGGATGGTAGCATGTGAGCAGACAAATGCACAGTTGTTACACTGGATACACTTCTCAGCGTCCCACTCAGGAACAGTAACGGCTGTACCACGCTTCTCGTATGCAGATGCACCAGTCTGGAACTGACCATCCTCGATACCCTTGAATGCAGATACAGGGAGGCTGTCTCCATCCATCTTAGAGATAGGATCTAACAGCTTGTTGACCATATCTACGACCTCAGGACGACCGGTCTTCTCAGCCTTAGCAGCATCGGGAGCCGGATTCTTCCATGAATCGGGGATCTCTACCTTGTGTACAGCGTCTACACCGGCATCAATAGCCTTGTAGTTCATCTCTACGACAGCGTCACCCTTCTTTGAGTAAGACTTCTTAGCTGCCTGCTTCATGAACTCGATTGCATCGTCGATCGGCATAACGTCTGCTAACTTGAAGAAAGCAGACTGTAAGATGGTATTGGTTCTCTTGCCCATACCGATCTCGATCGCCTTGTCGATTGCGTTGATGGTGTATAACTGAATGTTGTTATCAGCGATATACTTCTTTGCCTCTGCGTTCAGATGGTGATCTAACTCCTCATCTGACCACTGGCAGTTAATCATAAATACTCCGCCCGGCTTTACATCCTGAACCATCTTCATGCCCTGAGTCACATATGCAGGGTTGTGGCAGGCTACGAAATCTGCCTGATTGATGTAGTAAGGGCTCTTGATCGGGTTGTCACCAAAACGCAAGTGAGAAATGGTTACACCACCGGTCTTCTTTGAGTCATACTGGAAGTATGCCTGGATATACTTATCTGTGTGGTCACCGATGATCTTTGTAGAGTTCTTGTTCGCACCTACAGTACCATCTCCGCCGAGACCCCAGAACTTGCACTCCTTGGTGCCTGCTGCTGAAGTGATCGGTGCGGGCTTAACCTCAGGTAAGCTCAGCTCAGTTACGTCATCGACGATACCGATTGTGAAACGAGCCTTCGGAGCATCCTTCTCCAGCTCTTTGTATACAGCGAATACAGATGAAGGAGGAGTATCCTTTGATCCTAATCCGTAACGTCCGCCTGTCAGGATGATGTCATTTAAGCCAGCCTCACGCAGTGTGGTAGCTACATCCAGATATAACGGCTCACCCAAAGATCCAGGCTCTTTTGTTCTGTCTAATACAGCGACCTTCTTAGCAGTCTTAGGTAATACCTTTAAGATAGCCTGTGAAGACCATGGACGATATAAACGAACCTTGATCAGTCCGACCTTCTCACCCTTAGCTGTCAAATAATCAATAACCTCTTCTGCAACGTCACAGATAGAACCCATAGCGATGATCACGCGGTCAGCGTCCTCTGCTCCGTAGTAGTTGAACAGGTCATAGTTTGTTCCTAACTTCTCGTTGACTTTCTTCATGTACTTCTCAACAACTGCGGGAAGTGCATCATAGAAACCGTTACATGCCTCACGATGCTGGAAGAAAACGTCACCATTCTCGTGTGAACCACGAGCTGCAGGATGCTCAGGATTTAATGCGTGATCACGGAACTCCTTTACAGCGTCCATCGGGCACATATCCTTCAGATCCTCATAGTCCCATTTCTCGATCTTCTGGATCTCGTGAGAGGTACGGAATCCATCGAAGAAGTTTACGAAAGGAACTTTTCCCTCTAATGCTGCACAGTGTGCAACGGGGCTTAAGTCCATAACCTCCTGAGGGTTGGTCTCTGCTAACATAGCGAAACCGGTCTGACGACAAGCGTATACGTCACTGTGATCACCGAAAATGTTCAGTGCGTGTGAAGATACGGTACGTGCAGATACGTGGAATACAGAAGGTAAATTCTCACCTGCGATCTTGTACATGTTGGGGATCATCAGTAATAATCCCTGCGAAGCGGTAAAGGTAGTTGTCAAAGCACCTGCTGCAAGGGAACCGTGTACGGTACCTGCTGCGCCGGCCTCAGACTCCATCTCTACGACCTTAACGGTATTTCCAAAAATGTTCTTCTGTCCTGCTGCTGACCACTGATCGACTGTATCAGCCATCGGAGAAGACGGTGTGATAGGATAGATACCAGCTACTTCGGTGTAAGCATAAGCTACATGAGCGGCAGCGGTATTACCATCCATTGACTGTTTTGCTCTGGGCATTGGTATATCCTCCTTTATTGTTCGCGCCGAATTTCGACACATGTTTTGTCATATCGACCTACCATATATATTAGCATTTATTTTTTCGATTGTAAAGGTTCGAGGCTGTACTAAACGAAGTGCAAAAATACGGCAGGCTACTGTTCACGCCTTGCGCAAATAGCAGCCTGCCGTTATCAATCCCCCTAGGGGCTATTATTTTAGTTATCCTCCGAATCACTCTCGGACATTGAGTAAACGGCTCTCTTTCTTGCCATCTCGTCGCTCTCGAGGTATTCGTCGTAGGTCGTGATCTTGTCGATGATCGATCCGTCCGGCATGAACTCAATGATGCGGTTTGCCGTGGTCTGTACAACCTGATGGTCACGCGATGCAAACAGCAGCACGCCGGGGAACTTGATCATTCCGTTATTTAATGCGGTGATACTCTCCATATCCAGATGGTCAGTCGGCTCATCCAGAATCAGCACGTTTGAGCCCTCGATCATCATGCGTGATAACAGCACGCGCACTTTCTCACCACCGGAGAGCACCTTCATGCGCTTCATGCCGTCCTCACCTGCAAACAGCATACGTCCGAGGAATCCACGTACATAGGTCGCATCCTTGATCTCTGAAAACTGGGTCAGCCAGTCGGTGATCGCCAGATCATTGTCGTTAAAGATTGCTGAGTTGTCCTTCGGGAAATAGGACTGGCTCGTGGTCACGCCCCATTTATAATTTCCCTCATCCGGCTCCATCTCGCCTGCGAGAATCTTAAATAATGTCGTCTTTGCCAGCTCGTTGCTGCCGACAAACGCGATCTTGTCGTCATGACCCATGATAAAGGACACATCATTTAATATCTTGACACCATCGATCGTCTTGCTGATGTTGTGCACTTCCAGCACTTCGTTTCCGATCTCACGGTTCGGACGGAAATCGATATAAGGATATTTACGGCTGGACGGCTTCATCTCGTCAAGCTGGATCTTCTCTAACGCACGCTTACGTGAAGTCGCCTGCTTTGATTTGGAAGCATTTGCAGAGAATCGTGAAATAAACTCCTGCAGCTCCTTGATCTTTTCCTCTTTCTTTTTGTTGGCTTCCTTCATCTGCTTGATCAGAAGCTGGCTGGACTCATACCAGAAATCATAGTTTCCTGCATAGAGCTGAATCTTGCCATAATCGATGTCTGCCGTATGGGTACATACTTTATTTAAGAAATAACGGTCATGCGATACCACGATCACGGTATTTTCAAAGTTAATGAGGAACTCCTCCAGCCATGCGATCGCATCGAGATCCAAGTGGTTTGTCGGCTCGTCGAGCAACAGAATATCCGGATTTCCGAACAATGCCTGTGCCAGCAGCACCTTGACCTTGAGCGCGCCCGGCAGATCCTTCATCAGCGTATAATGATCCTCGGTCGGGATGCCCAGTCCGTTGAGCAGCATCGCCGCATCACTCTCCGCATTCCAGCCGTCCATCTCTGCAAATTCCGCCTCGAGCTCACTCGCACGGATACCGTCCTCATCGGTAAAATCCTCTTTCATATAGATCGCGTCTTTTTCTTTTGAAATATCGTACAGTCTCTGATTTCCCATAATGACCGTATCGAGCACGCTGTACTCGTCATACTGGAAATGATCCTGCTTTAAGAAAGAAAGGCGCTGACCGGGTGTGATGACGACATCTCCGCTCGTTGGCTCCAGCTCACCGGTCAATATTTTCAAAAACGTTGACTTTCCGGCACCATTCGCACCGATCAGTCCGTAACAGTTGCCCTCGGTAAATTTAATATTTACATCTTCAAACAGGGCTTTTTTCCCAAGTCGTAAACTTACGTTATTTGCACTAATCATGATTCAACCTCGTATGTTACCTGTATTTTTAGACACCAGATTTCATTATACATAAAGTTATGGATTTTGCAAGCGAAAACGCCGAAAACCTGCGGAATCTGCCGTCGGCAGCTTTTTTCGGATGCATGACAACGCAAAACAAGAGCAGTCCATTGATATGACTACTCTTGTTCATCCATTTCGTATTTAGAAGTATGAGTTATACAGTGAACCCTGCATATAAGCACTGCCATAGCTGCCGTACTTGTTGTAGGTATTCGCCTGCTTTGCCTCCATGTCTGCATAGGAATTCGCCATTGCAGACTTGGTCGCGATCGTATAAGCATAAGAACCGGTTCCGTTAAACAGGCTCTTTGCGACACTCATATCGGACTTTTTAAATGTGTCCTCATCGATAGAGAGGCGGCTGTCAGATCCGATCGTGATGCCGACCTTGCTCAGCATATTTGCCTCCATCTTTGTGTAGTTGACCATGCTGGTCATGCTGTTGGTAATCTTGGAATCCGAAGACTTCTCCGTTGCCTTCAGCACATCATTGTAATCGTCCACAAAGCTCTTTACTTTTTTGTAGATCGCATCCGTGTCATAATCTGTTGTCGTCTTTCCGCTCTCATCCGTCACAGTCTTTTTCTTGAACACGGATTTTGAACCGGTCGTGTACAGCTCCTTGCCGGAAGCAGTCAGCGCATCCGTTGAACTCTGCAATTCTTTGATCGTAGCGGTGCTGTCTGCTGCGGTTGAAGTGTTTGCCTTCTTGGTCACTTTATTATAAGAAGACTTCACCGCATCATTGTCCACGTTGTTGTAATATGCCCGAAGCAGCTTGCCGTAAGAACCGTTGCGGATCGCACTGTAGTCTGATAAAAGATTGCTCATTCCGGAAGAACTGCTGCTATTTAAGCTGGAAAATAAAGTATTGATGTTATAATTAAAATTCATGCTCCTGTCACTCCTTTGATTGATACTCGAAATCAGATCGACTTCGGTGGAACAGACATCCGTGTCTTACATTATCTTATACTTCTCATTACTATTATCGGCAGACTCCGCCACCTTCTTAACCCTATTGTATACGCATGAATTGAAGAATGCAAGGGGTTTTATAAGAATCTTTTATCCCATGAAATATTCGCACTGATGATAATAAATCTCTGCCTCATGCTCCATCAAAGATACCAGCAGATCCGTTTTCTGTTCTTCCCTATACTGCTTCAAACCGTCAATATATAGATTCCTGTGATCGTCCAAAATAAGAAACGGCTTGATTTCTTCTGACTTTAAGCTCTCCCGAAAGAGAATCATCCGACCGGTTCTGCCATTACCGTCCTGAAACGGATGGATAGATTCATAGCGGGCATGAAATTCTGCAAGCACCCTGATCGTTTTTTCCTGTCTGTGATACCAGTCCAATAACTTTTCCATTTCTGTCGGAACATCCTTCGGATGTGTGGTTTGATACATTCCGACCATATTTGGACGTTCCTTATAATCACCAATCGCATATCCATTCGCCCGGTCTTCAAACACACCGGATTTTAACTCATGATGGAACCGTTTGATTAAATCCTGTGACAAATCATGATCGAATGTATCCAGCATATAATTGAACATCAAAAAATGCCCATTCATTTCTTCCACATCTTTTGCACGGTAATAATCGTCACTTTTCGGCAATGTTCCGGTATCAAACAGCGATGCCGTCTGTTCGGGAGTCAGTGTGCTTCCCTCAATTTTATTGGAATTATATGCCATAGTGCGCTGTGTATAGGCATATACACCGGAACGGTCAAAACGTTTTCTTTCTATCAAAAAACGATTGACAAGCCACTCTTTGTAGTT
>CALBJL010000220.1 GCA_937893485.1 uncultured bacterium
GATTCTTATCAGCAGGGCGCCATGTCAGAGGATGAGGCGAAGAAGCTGGCGGCAGACGAGATTCGTGAGCTTCGATACGGAGAGAACGGTTATTTCTGGGTTGATCAGTACGATGGAACAAATGTTGTGCTTCTGGGCAGCGATACCGAGGGAACGAACCGTATGGAGACCAAGGATGCAGACGGTTATCAGATGGTCAAAGAGATTATACGTGTCGGGCAGGAGCCGGACGGAGGATATGTGGATTATGTATTTCCGAAGGAGGGGGAGACAGAATCTTCACCGAAGCGCTCTTACAGCAGGGCATTTGAGCCGTTTCAGTGGGTGATTGGAACCGGTAACTACACGGATTTTATTGATGAGGAAATTGCTGCGACGGGTTCACAGTTTAATAACTATGTGACCAACAGCAGAAATCTGTTTATAGGGCTTGCCTTTGGTGTGGAGGCAATTCTGATTGTACTTTTGATTCTGATTACGTTCAGTATCACAAAGCCTCTTCGGAAGAGCCTGAACTATATCAATACGATGGAACAGGGTGACTTTTCGCTGCAGATGGAGCCGGCGCTGTTGAAACGCCGGGATGATTTTGGACAGTTAACCAGATCACTGGAAGCGATGCGGACAGAATTGTCCACATTGATCGGAGCAGTGAAGAATGAATCATTGCAGATTACTTCCATGGTTCAGGATATTGACGAAAATATCATTTCTCTGGATGAGGAGATAGAAGGAATGTCTGCGACAACCCAGCAGCTGGCTGCGGGCATGCAGGAGACAGCCGCATCCTCGGAGGAGATCAATGCGATGTCGCATGAGATTGAGGACGCGGCAAAGAGTATTGCCGAGCGTTCGCAGGATGGAGCATCAGAGGCGGATGAGATCCGTCAGCGTGCAGAAAAGGTTCAGACTGACACTGAGGAAAATGATAGGCGGACAAAGAACATTCATGCAGAGATCAATGAAAGCCTGACAAAAGCGCTGCAGGATATCAAGATCGTAGAACAGATTCGTGTATTGGCGGATTCCATTATGGATATTACAGAGCAGACAAACCTGCTATCGCTCAATGCTTCAATTGAGGCAGCACGTGCCGGTGATGCAGGCAAAGGCTTTGCGGTTGTTGCGGATGAGATCCGTGCGCTGGCAGAACAGTCGAAGGATACAGTTACACATATTCAGGAAGTCACCGAAAATGTGACACATGCGGTTGACAATCTGGTTGCAGATGCGACAAGACTGTTAGAGTTTGTCGGAACGGATATTGTACATACGCTGGCTGGTTTCTCTGATATGGCAGATTCCTATAATACGGATGCATCAAATGTGGATGCCATTGTATCTGATTTTTCAGCTTCTTCACAGCAGCTGCTGGCATCAATCGGTGGCGTGATGGAGGCGATCAACGGAGTCAACACGGCGGCAACGGAAGGCGCAACAGGAACGACGGATATTGCGCAGAAGACAGCTACAGTGGCTGAACGTGCAGTAGACATACGGGAAAAAGCGCGTCAGGCGCGTGATGCCGCAGGTGAGCTGCAGGCGAATGTAGATAAGTTTGTTGTATCATAAAGGGTATGATGATAAATAAGGAAAATGGAGTTATATTGTAATGAAACGTGAATCTTTTAAATCCCGGCTTGGATTTTTGCTCGTGAGTGCGGGATGTGCAATCGGAATCGGAAACGTGTGGCGTTTTCCCTATGTGGTGGGACAAAACGGTGGTGGATTGTTTGTACTGTTTTACCTGATATTCCTTGTGGCGATGGGACTTCCCGTGCTCACGATGGAGCTGGCAGTCGGACGCGCCAGCCGCAAAAGTGCGGTGCAGGCATACGAGACATTGGAAAAGCCGGGCAGCAAATGGCATCTGCACGGCTGGGTGGCGATCTTTGGCTGCTACGTGCTGATGATGTATTACACGACAGTTTCCGGCTGGATGCTCACTTATTTTTATAAGTTTCTGACAGGAACCTTTCAGACAGGGATGGATGCCGATACAGTGGGATCGGTGTTCACGGATCTGCTGGCAGACCCTTTGCAGATGGGTTTCTGGATGGTCGTGACTGTGCTTGCGGGATTTCTCGTGTGCAGCCGGGGTCTTCAGAACGGACTGGAAAAAGTCAGCAAGATCATGATGAGCGCGCTGCTTGTATTGATCATTGTACTTGCGGTTCACAGCTTTACGCTGTCCGGTGCCGGAGCGGGTGTTTCCTTTTATCTCGTGCCGAACGTGGATACCGTGCGTGAGGTCGGAATCGGCAATGTGATCGCAGCCGCGATGAACCAGTCATTTTTCACGCTGAGTCTCGGCGTTGCGGCGATGGAGATTTTTGGCAGCTATATGGACAGGGAGCATTCGCTGGCGGGAGAGGGCGCGCGGATCTGTGCGCTGGATACGTTCGTGGCGATCATGTCAGGACTGATTATTTTTCCGGCATGCTTCAGCTACGGAGTGGAAGTTACCGCGGGACCGAAGCTGATCTTTGTCACGCTGCCGAATGTATTTGTCAATATGGAGGGTGGCAGGCTGTGGGGCACGCTGTTTTTCCTGTTTATGACGTTTGCGAGCTTTTCTACGATCATTGCGGTATTTGAAAATATTATGTCGTTTTGTATGGATACGTTTGGCTGGAGCAGAAATAAGACGGCGATCATCAACTGTGTCATTATCCTGATCGCGAGCCTGCCTTGCGTGCTCGGCTATAACGTGTGGAGTGATCTGCATCTGATCGGCGGTCGTGATGTGCTCGACAGCGAGGATTTTATTGTAAGTAACCTGCTGCTCCCGATTGGTTCGCTGATCTATCTGCTGTTCTGCGTGACCAAATTCGGATGGGGCTTTGACCGCTATATTGAGGAGGCAAATACCGGATCGGGTCTGAAACTGGCAAAGTGGCTCAAGCCGTATTTCCAGTTTGTTTTGCCGCTGCTGATTTTGATTATTCTCATTCAGGGATTGGTGTAGGAAAAAAGAAAGACCTGCGCGTGGCAGGTCTCTCTCTAGGGGAGGATAAAGTATTTTTGTATCTTTCGCACAACCGAAGCCTTGGGGGTAACAAATGCTCCGGTTAATCGTAGTATATCCGGTTTTTCGGGTGTTATACAAAAAATACTTTGAAAAATATATGCATATGAGTTATACTATGTAGGTGCACACAGATTGTGCCGAAATTATTTTACTAAAGGACGGATGAATTATGGCATTATTACAGGAATGGCAGAAGATTGCCTATAATGAAAAAGCAGACAAGGGAAAGCTCCAGAGATTCTGGAACAATTATTTCTTATTAGAAAAAGGTATCTACGAGCAGCTTCTTAACAATCCGGACGAGAAGGTCGAGGGTACGGTCAAGGAGCTCGCAGAGAAATATCAGATCAGTGTCATGGAGATGACCGGTTTCCTCGATGGCATCAATGAATCACTCGTAGAGGCGAACCCGATAGAGACAATGGAGGAGGATACAAAGGTCAACCTCATTTTCGATAAGGAAAAGCTCTACAAGAACATGGTAGATGCCAAGGCTGACTGGCTGTACGAACTGCCGCAGTGGGACGAGATCTTTGATGCAGAGAAGAAAAAGGAACTGTACTTAGAGCAGAAAAAGTCAGGCACGATCCGCCGGGAGGGAAAGAAGATCGGCAGAAACGATCCGTGTCCCTGCGGAAGCGGCAAGAAATATAAGCAGTGCTGCGGAAAAAATGCTTAAAAACGCGTTATTGTATAAAATAAGTACACGAATTTACTTTACATGATGCAGGAAAAGCGTTAGAATGTCTAATCATAATCAATACGAAATATGTATAACACGATGAAGAGACTAACCAACTCTGAGTGCCCCTAATGCGGGCCGGTGATACCGTTATCATCACAAAAGTGACCGGGACAGCATATTGTCCGGTAACTGGGGTGGAACCGCGAGCAATCGTCCCCGGTGTCAGTGATCTGACGCCGGGGATTTTTATGTTTCTGTGAGAAAGGAGAAAAATATATGAAGGTGCTGGTGAAACTGGTGACAAAGCTGATTCCGAACATCGGAAAAGCAGTGAAGAAGTTCTGGGATTCTCTGGATGAGGTTACGATGATCTCCAAACGGGAATTATTTTTAGAGATTGTGGCGACCGCCTTGGCGGGTATTGTGCTTGGTATACTTCTGACACCGAAAAAATCGGTTACGATCGGCAGCCATAATTCCGGAAACGGCTGCTATTGCGGAAACGGAAAAACGCCGGATGAAGATGAAAAATAAACATATGATAAGAAAGAGAATAAAGGAGAATTGACATGAAAATCACATTAAAAGATGGTTCCGTAAAGGAATACGATCAGGCAAAATCAGTGTATGAGATCGCACAGGATATCAGTGAGGGACTGGCACGTGTGGCATGTGCCGGAGAGGTAAACGGCGAGGTCGTTGACCTGCGTACCGAGATCAGTGAGGACTGCGAGTTGAATATTGTGACCGCAAGTGATCCGGAAGGTCTGCGTGTCATCCGCCATACCGCTTCACATGTGCTGGCAGAGGCTGTCAAGCGTCTGTTCCCTGATGCGAAAATTACGATCGGACCTGCAATCGACGATGGATTTTATTATGATTTTGACCATGCGCCGTTCTCAAGAGAGGATCTTGACAACTTAGAGGCAGAAATGAAAAAGATCATCAAGGAAGGCCATGAGATCAAACGCTTTACACTGCCGCGGGCAGAGGCGGTCAAGTTTATGCAGGAGAAAGGCGAGCCTTACAAGGTAGAATTGATCGAGGATCTGCCGGAGGATGCCGAGATCAGCTTTTACGATCAGGGCGGATTTGTCGATCTGTGTGCAGGACCGCATCTGATGAGTACCAAGGGTGTCAAGGCTTACAAGCTGATTTCTTCTTCTATGGCTTACTGGCGGGGCGATTCCAATAAGGCACGCCTGCAGCGTATTTATGGTACTGCATTTAATAAGAAGGACGAATTGAAGGAGCATCTTGCAAAGCTGGAGGATGCGAAGATGCGTGACCACAATAAGCTCGGACGCGAGATGGGTCTGTTTACGACGGTTGATGTCATCGGACAGGGACTCCCGCTGTTTACACCGAAGGGAACCAAGATGATCATGAAGCTGCAGCGCTGGATGGAGGATCTCGAGGATAACGAGTGGGGTTATGTGAGAACACGTACACCGCTGATGGCGAAATCTGACCTATATAAGATCTCCGGACACTGGGATCATTACATGGACGGCATGTTTATTTTAAATAAGGATTCTGATGATAAAGAGACGATGGCTCTGCGTCCGATGACCTGTCCGTTCCAGTATTATGTATATATGAATGAACAGCATTCCTACAGAGATCTGCCTTACCGTATGGCAGAGACTTCTACGCTGTTCCGCAATGAGGATTCCGGTGAGATGCATGGACTGACCCGTGTCAGACAGTTTACGATCACAGAGGCTCATATCATCCTGCGCCCGGATCAGGCAGAGGAAGAACTGACCAGATGTACAGAGCTGTGCCACTATGTCATGAAAACGCTCGGAATCGACGGAGATGTTACTTTCCGTCTGTCCAAGTGGGATCCGGACAATAAAGAAAAATATCTCGGCGATGAGGAATACTGGAACAGCACCCAGCAGTATCTGCGCGATGTCATGAATGAGAACCATATTCCGTTTACCGAGGCTGACGGCGAGGCTGCATTCTACGGTCCGAAGATCGATATCCAGGCGAAGAATGTCTACGGAAAAGAAGATACGATGGTAACGATCCAGCTCGACTGCGCAAGTGCAGAGAAGTTCGGTATGTACTATATCGATGAGAAGGGTGAGAAGGTGCTGCCATGGATTATCCACCGTACATCCATGGGATGCTACGAGCGTACACTGGCATGGCTCATCGAGCATTATGCAGGAAAGTTCCCGACATGGCTGTGTCCGGAGCAGGTGCGTGTACTTCCGATTTCCGATAAGTATCTGGATTATGCAAATAAAGTTGCCGCAGAGCTCAAGAAAAACCATGTCGATGTCACAGTTGACAGCCGTTCCGAGAAGATCGGCTACAAGATCCGTGAGGCGAGACTGGACAAGCTGCCGTATATGCTTGTTGTCGGACAGCAGGAGGAAGCAGACGGTGCGGTATCTGTCAGAAGCCGTTTCGCAGGCGATGAGGGCGTAAAGCCGCTGGCAGCATTTATCGATCAGATCTGCGAGGAAATCCGTACAAAGGAAATCCGCGAAGAGGTCGAGCAGGAACAAAAATAATCGCATAAATTTTCTCACATAGATCATACTAATCGTGCACAGGATATGTGTATGGACTATGATATATGGAAAGGAATGAGCGATCATGACAAAGTTAGACTGTAACGTTTCAAACTGTATGTATAATGCAGACAAAAAGTGTTCCAAGAATGATATTCTGGTAGACGGCAGCGAGGCGTCCATGCCGCACGAGACCTGTTGTTCAAGCTTCCGCGAGCAGGGCTGCAACTGCAGTAAAAATGCGGTAGGCGAGCCGAAGACCTCACTGGATGTCCGGTGTAAGGCAACGAACTGCACTTTTAACAACAATGAGAAGTGTCAGGCAGACCATATCGGTATCAGCGGTGTGAATGCGTGCGTTGTCGCAGAGACAGAGTGCGCAAGCTTCCGCTGCAAGCAGTAGGAACACGGCACAGACGATGCATCCCCCGTGTCTATAAAACAGATGCGGGGGAACTTCGTTACCATGCATCCGAAGAAGCTGCAACAGGGTTGTGCAGGTATGGGGACATGCATGCAGAATGGCGTATTTTAATGGAAAACAATGGAAAAAGGGTAGAAACGTATGAATATGAACATCAATTTTCCGAATCTTCACATTTATCTGAATCATGTCGGAAAGAGCATCCATATCGGCAGTTTTGAGATCGCTTTTTATGGACTGACGCTCGCATTTGCGATGATGATGGGTTTGCTCGTCACTTTGCGCGAAGCAAAGCGCAGCGGTCAGAAAGAGGACGATTATTTCGATCTGGCGATCATTGCGATTATCTGTTCCCTGATCGGTGCACGGATCTATTATGTTGTGTTTGCATGGGACCGGTACAAAGACAATCTGCTTCAGGTGTTTAATCTGCGTCAGGGCGGTCTGGCGATCTATGGCGGAGTGATCGCAGCGATCATTACGACGTTTTGTTTTTGTAAAAAGAGAAAGCTGAAATTTCCACTCGTCTGTGATACGGCAGGACTGGGACTTGTCACAGGGCAGATCATCGGACGCTGGGGCAATTTCTTCAACCGTGAGTGCTTTGGGGAATATACGAATAATCTGCTTGCGATGCAACTTCCGGTCAACGCGGTGCGTCAGGGTGAGATCACGGAATCAATCGCAGCCCACAAGGTGGTAGTCGATGGGATCGAGTACATACAGGTGCATCCCACATTTTTGTATGAATCACTGTGGAATCTGGCACTGCTGTTGTTTCTGGTCTGGTATATCCGCCGCAAAAAATTTGACGGAGAGGTATTTCTTATGTATCTGTGCGGTTATGGTGTCGGCAGATTCTGGGTGGAGAGCCTGCGTACTGATCAGCTGCTTGTCCCCGTGATCGGAGTACCTGTATCAATGGTTGTCGGTGCAGTCATGGCAGTGACCGCTGCCATCTGGATTGCGGTTGTTCGTTCGAAAATAGCAAAAAGTGGAGGAGTTCAAAAGATAGATGGCATCCAAAACGACAAAGGAACGGGAGACGCTGCTGCGTCAACTGGAGAGGGAACGAAAGAAACTGAATGAAGCAATTTTAAAAGATGTATGTTCGGAGGAAAGTCTGGCGTGCAGCAGGCGCGTAGACCGGATTTTAGAGCAGCTGATAGAAGAACCGTGAGACAGCCGGTGGAGCAATCCACCGGCTGTTTTTTCGTTTCGACACAAATAGACGGGCAAAAAAACATACGTTCCGTTGATTTTTCTCCCAAAAGAGAGTATAGTAAGGGTCATAAGTGGAGGAAAGTGGTATATAAGTGGCAGAAAGTGGTGGATAAGTTCATAACTTTGTGAATAAGTAGTTGAACCAAGCCGGATGCCATGTATATATGATGAGGACCCAGAATGTTTACCGGTGAGTACAATCATAGTATTGATGCAAAAGGCAGAGTGATCGTCCCTTCCAAGTTTCGCGAGCAGTTGGGAGAGGAGTTCGTCGTGACCAAAGGTCTCGACGGCTGTCTTTTCGTGTACCCGAAAAGCGAGTGGGAGGGCATTGAGGAGAAGTTCCGCGCATTGCCGTCCAACGCACAGACCCGCCGGTTTATGAGATTTTTCTTTGCGGGTGCGGCGACCTGCGAGGTAGACAAACAGGGTAGAATTCTGATTCCGACAAATCTTAGGGAGCACGCCGATCTGCAGAAGGACATTGTATCTGCGGGTGTGCTGAACCGCGTGGAGATCTGGAACCGAGACCGCTGGGTGGAGAGCAGCAATTTTGACGATATGGATGAAGTCGCAGAACACATGGCAGAGCTGGGATTTAGTTTTTAAGAGTGAGGGCTGACGAATGGAATTTAACCATACCTCCGTGCTGTTGACGGAGACAATCGAACAGTTACATATCCGTCCGGACGGGATCTATGTGGATGGCACGCTCGGTGGCGGTGGACATGCCTATGAGGTGTTAAAGCGGCTCGGTGACGGCGGACGGCTGATCGGTATCGATCAGGATGCGGATGCGATACAGGCAGCCGGTGAGCGGCTGCGTGAGTTCTCGGATCACCTGACGATCATCCGCAGCAATTATGCCAATATGAAGGAAGAACTCGGACGAATCGGTATATTTGGAGTGGAGGGCATCGTGCTCGATCTGGGCGTGTCTTCATTTCAATTAGATACACCGGAGCGCGGATTTACCTATCGTGTGGAGGATGCGCCGCTTGATATGCGTATGGATCAGCGTGCGCGTGTCAGTGCAAGAGATATCGTCAACACCTACAGTGAGGGCGAATTGTACCGGATGATCCGCGATTATGGAGAGGATCGTTTTGCAAAAAATATCGCAAAGCATATTGTCGCTGCGCGGGAAAAGAAAACGATTGAGACGACCGGACAGCTCAATGCGATTATAGAGGCGGCGATTCCGAAAAAGATCGCAAAAACCGGAGGACATCCGGCAAAGCGCACCTATCAGGCGATCCGCATTGAGTGTAATCATGAGCTGGATGTGCTGCGGGATCACCTCGATGAGATGATCGGGCTGCTGAATCCGGGCGGCAGGATCTGTATTATTACATTCCATTCGCTTGAGGACCGGATCGTCAAGACAATTTTTAAAACAAATGAGAATCCGTGTACCTGTCCGCCGGACTTTCCGGTATGTGTATGCGGAAATGTATCAAAGGGAAAAGTGATTACGCGAAAGCCCATTCTCCCCTCACAGGAGGAGATGGAGCACAATCCCCGCTCAAAAAGTGCAAAGCTGCGGGTGTTTGAAAAAGCGGAAGATACACAAGAGCATTCGAAAATAAATTGAAAATAACGGTATCAGGGATGTGCCGAAAATGAGGGGAAAGCAGTTATGGCAGAGTCAGGAAGAGATTACAGAAGAATGACTTATATTGAGGGGAATGTCGTCCGCCGCATGGATGCGATGCCGGACAACTGGGAGCAGGAGCGGCAGCGCCGCAGGGAGCGTGAACAGCAGGAGCAGCGGGAGCGTCAGAGACGGCGCAGACAGCGTGCGATTGCCAGACGCAATCAGGACCGGGCGCTCGTCATGGATCGCAGCTATGTCGTTTTTTTGACGTTTGCTGCAATTATTACTTGCCTAACGGCAGTATTTTATATTAAACTACAGTCAGATGTCACCATCCATCTGAACAATATCGCGGCACTCGAGTCGAGCGTCAACCAGTTAAAGACTGATAACGATGCGACGGACAAGCGTCTGGCGACGGCAATACAGATGGATACTGTGAAGGAGCGTGCGATGGGTGAGCTGGGCATGAGCTATCCGTCGCAGGATCAGATTGTCTATTATCAGATTGACCGCGCAGATTTTATGTCACAGTATGGTGAAATACCGGAATAAAGAGAGATTGATAGATTTTGGCGAATCAGCAGCGAAGACCAAGAAGAAAAACGAAAAAATTTACGATCAGCATGAAAAAGAAGCTCATCTTTCTTTTCCTGCTGATCAGCGGAGCGCTCATCGGACTGGTGTGCAGAATCATTTACATCCAGTATGTGAAGGGTGCGACGTATGAGAAAATCGTGTTGTCACAGCAGGCATATGACAGTGAGACGATCCCGTTCCGCAGAGGGGATATTCTGGATGCAAAGGGAACGATCCTCGCGACGAGTACGGATGTATACAATCTGGTGCTGGACTGCAAGGTGCTCACAAGCGATGTGAGCGGAAAGCAGCCTTATCTGGAGCCTACATTGACAGCTCTTTTTTCATGTTATCCGCAGCTGGACGAGGGTGAGGTACGGCAGCTGGTCAAGGATTCCCCGAACAGCCAGTACAATGTGCTTCTGAAAAAGCTGAGCTATGAGGAGATGTCCAAGTATTCGTCACTGGCGGCAGATACGGAGAACCATCCGGATCTCAAGGGTGTATGGTTTGAAAAGAGCTATATCCGCTCCAATCCATATGGGGCGCTGGCGAGTCCGGTGCTGGGCTTTACACGCTCGGACAATGTCGGAATGCTCGGACTTGAGAGCTATTATGACGATGTGCTCAGTGGCACGAACGGGCGCAGGTTCGGTTATCTGAATTCGGATAATGATCTGGAAAAGACCGTGCGTGAGGCGGTAGACGGTGATTCGATCGTGACGACACTGGATGCCAACCTCCAGAGCATTGTGGAGAAAAAAATTCAGGAGTTCTGTGATACCTTTCAGGATAACGACAGAGAGGGCGCTGCCGCGAGCAACATCGGCGTGCTGATTATGAATCCGAAGACCGGTGAAGTGATGGCGATGGCGCAGTATCCGACGTTCGACCTGACAGATCCGTGGAATCTGGAGGACCGCTATACAAAAGAAGAACTCGATGCGATGTCAGAAAAGGAAATCGACGATGCGAGAAACCGTCTGTGGACGAATTACTGCGTTTCGTCCACCTATGAGCCGGGTTCTACGGCGAAACCGTTTACGGTGGCTGCCGGTCTGGAGACAGGTACATTAAAAGGAAATGAGACATTTGTCTGTGATGGCGGAGAGACGATTTCCGGACATAAAATTAAATGTGTGAATGTCTACGGTCACGGTGTGGAGACGATCCGCAAATCACTGATGGATTCCTGCAACGATGCACTCATGCAGATGTCGTACCGGATCGGTGTGGATAATTTCTGCAACTACCAGAACATTTTCGGTTTTGGGCTGCGTACCAATATCGATCTTCCGGGTGAAGCGCGTACCGATACGCTGCTCTACCATGCGGAGGATATGAAAACCGTCGATCTGGCGACGAACTCCTTCGGACAGAATTTTAACGTGACGATGATCCAGATGGCAGGGGCATTTTCTTCACTGATTAACGGTGGAAAGTATTATCAGCCGCATCTGTTATCAAAGGTGCTGGATGAAAATGGCAATGTGGTTCGCACGGTTGATCCGGTGCTGATCAAGCAAACCGTTTCAGAAGAGACAAGTGCACAGATCCGCAGCTACCTATACGATACAGTATCAGAGGGAACCGCACGCTACGCGAAGGTTGCAGGCTATTCAATGGGTGGAAAGACCGGAACGGCACAGAAGTCCGTTGGCGGTTCGAAGGATGCGGATAATTACTTAGTATCATTCATCGGTTATCTGCCTGCGGATGATCCCGAGCTTTTGATCTATGCGGTTGTAGATGAGCCGAATGCGCATGAACAGTCACACAGCACCTATGCACAGAATCTCACACGCGAGATTTTAGAGGAGGCACTGCCGTATCTGAATATTTATCCGGACGAGATTGCACCTGAGGGCGCGCTTACACCGGAGGAGACGGACTTTTATACCGGATTGGACGGAGTCGCTGTACCGTCCGCAAGCGGAACAAAGATCGATGAGAATGGAACACAGCAGCCGGATGAAGCGGCTGGAGACCAGACTGGAGAGCCGACTGGTGATCAGACCGGGGATCAGCAACAGCCGGAAGGCGATACTGTAGAGCCGCAGGAGGGTGATACTGCCGAACCGCAGGAGGGCGATACTGCCGGAGAAAATCAGTAATCGTATCATAACCTCATAAGAGCAGTAATAAGCTATAGTAACTGCTTTTATGAGGTTTTTGTATATGGCGGAACGGGAGGAATGGACAAAGTATCACAATCGCAAAAAGATTGTGCTCATGTTTTTTATGGTTGCGGCATGTCTTATGTTTCTGATCGGCAGACTCGTCTATCTGATGGTGTGGGGATCGACTTATTACGGAGGCAGGGCGCAGGATATTCACGAGCGCGAGCGCTCGATCAAGGCGGCGCGCGGAAATATTTATGACCGGAACGGTGTGCTGCTGGCAGCAAACAAGACCGTCTGTACGATCTCTGTGATCCACAGCCAGATCGAAGATCCGGAGGCTGTCATAGCGGCGCTGTCAAAGGCACTGGATATGGATGAGGAGAAGGTGCGTGCGCGTGTGGAGAAGGTGAGCTCGATCGAGCGCATCCGCTCAAACGTGGATATAGAGACCGGGGATCAGATCCGGGCAATGGAGCTGGCGGGTGTGAAGGTCGATGAGGATTACAAGCGCTATTATCCGCACGGGACGCTTGCCTCAAAGGTACTCGGATTTACCGGAGGGGATAATCAGGGTATCGTGGGACTGGAGGTAAAATATGATAAGCTTTTGCAGGGGGAACCCGGAAAGATACTGACACTGACCGATGCGAAGGGTATCGAGATCGAGGGTGTCGGTGAGTCGCGCAAAGAGCCGGTGAATGGCAATGACTTGTACTTGACACTCGATTATAATATACAGACTTACGCGATGCAGGCTGCCGAGAAGGTACTGGAACAAAAGGATGCAGACAGTGTGCAGATTATCGTGATGAACCCATCTGACGGGGAAGTGTATGCGATGGTGGATCTGCCGGAATTTGATTCCAACCATCCGTTTACACTGC
>CALBJL010000221.1 GCA_937893485.1 uncultured bacterium
TATTTTATTAAGTTTTATCGAACCTAAAGTTAACGGATTTTTACAACTGTCTATAATATAATGAACTGCGGATTTATATTTTTCATTCATAATTTTATTTACAAATTCCTTAAATTCCTGAAATATCAAAGCTATCCATCAATGACTGGAAATCACCGGATATATCTACACTCTCCGGCGTGATGATAAATATGTAATTGGAAATCTTCTGAAGATTGCCGTTGATCGCAAAGCACGAACCGGATGTAAAATCGATGATCCGCTGTGCGATGTCGACATCCAGTCCCTCAACGTTCAGGACAACGGTACGGTTGGCAAGCAGTGTCTCCGTGATCTCACGCGACTCGTCAAAGGTCGTCGGCTTGATGACACATACCTCCATGCCGCCGGATGTCTGTGTCCGTCTGGAAGAACTGCGCATCGGTGTGATCTTATTCTGCGTCTTTTCCTTTGGACGGCGGTCGATCACCGGCTCAGGCTCCGACACATCCGCATTGCTCTTTGCAGTGGCGCGGGCAGATGCCCTGGGCTTTTCTTCTACTTCGTCTTCGTAGCCGTCATCATAAAAATCATCATCATCGTCTGGCCCGAGACGCATCATATTTAAAAATCCATCAAATACTCCCATGATCTGTATACTCCTATCCTATACTGTCTGTATTCGTTTTGTTGTATGCAGTTTGCATTCATCTGATCTGACTATTTATTGGCGTAGTTGCGTGCACCGAAAATACCGGTTCCCACACGAACCATCGTCGCACCCTCCTCGATGGCGACCTCATAATCACCGGTCATACCCATAGAAAGGACATCCATACTTACATTATCAATGTTTTTGTTTTTTATGTCAACAGATAATTGTTTGATTTGCCGAAAATACGTGCGGTTTTCCTCCGGATCTGTCACAAACGGAGCGATTGTCATCAGACCCTTGATCTCCAGATTCGGCAGTGCAGCGATCTCCTCCACAAGCTGTATGGTATCATCCGCAAAGATACCGAATTTGCTCTCCTCCTGCGCAATATTGACTTCTATGAGAATCGGCATACAAAGATTTTTTTTCTGTGCCTGCACGCTGATCTCCTGTGCCAGACGGTAGGAATCCACTGAATGGATGAGCGCTGCCTTATCGATCACCTGTTTTACCTTGTTGCGCTGCAGATGTCCGATCATATGCCATTCAATGTCTCGCGGAAGCTGCTCGTATTTCTCACAGATTTCCTGTACTTTATTCTCTCCGAACGTCCGCACGCCCTCGTCATAGATCTCCTGAAGCATTTCCACTGGCTTGGTTTTGCTGACAGCAATCAAAGTCACCTCCGAACGGTCTCTGCCAGCACGTGCACATGCCTTTGCAATATTGTCCTCTACCTGTTTTAAATGATCCTTTAACATGATTCTCTCTCCTATTCATTTATGATTTCGTTTTCGGTAATGATCGATCCATCGAGTGCGATATGGTCATAGAGCGACAATCCATAATCTGTGCCGCGCTCCACGATCGTATAATCTTCGTTCTGATATAAAATCTTGATGATACGGAATACGGCGTAGCCTTTGTTGATGTTATACACACCTTTCAGTTCTTCCATATCACTGAGCGTATAGCTGTCCCCGCCGGACGGACTGAGTATCTTCGTGCCCTTTTCCAGACCATCCTCGTGAATATCATAGCTGTCCTCCGTGGATGCATAAATATTGGTTGCGATAAACTTCTGTACCTTTTCACCCGCATCATCCGTCGTCTCGGTCAGGACTCCGAGCGAGTTGGAATTGCCGCCCTTCGTAAAATATTCCTGTGGTACAATGAAAAACGATTTTGACACAATCGACTGGTTCGGAATTTTGAGCCCGCTCTGCCTGTTCAACATCAGTTCTACGTCGATAAAACGCTCGGAAGCGTAGCGGATCATCGAATTTGTAAACGACAGGATCAGATAATTATTCCCGTCGCGGTTCTGGATCTCATACGTCGCCCACGCTGTCGTCTCATCCGATTTGAAACGAACCTTTATGACCGAATCGTTTTCTAACATAGCTTTTAAATCGTCGTCGATCGCAAATACGATCTGCCAGTTTTCCGATGTGATCAGCTTGAACAGCGGATCTCCCGCCTCAATATGTGTTGCTGCCTTGCGGTTGTCCTTTTCATAGCCGGAGGCATCGAGCATTCCTACGGTAAAATTAGAGGCTGTCACGCCCTCGTATCCGTCATAATAATAGGATACGATCCCCGGCTCGGAGGCTGTCACGCGGTGGAAGGTCTTGTCCGCCTCTGCATTTGCCGCATATTCGGACATGGAGCTGAGTGCACTCAGATTAACCGCTTCCATCAGTTCTGCCTGTAAATCGTTTTTAAACGTGTAGGTATTGTAAAATTCCGTATCCGAGTAGGAATTGCTGTAATCTTTCATTTGTTCGACAAGCGTCTGATACGCGGCTGCGTCCAGCGAGTCGTCATTGCCGCCCGCCTGTGCAATCTGATCGGCAACATTGCCGTTCTCATCGACCGAACAGATCAGCGATCCCTGTTTGGCACGGGAATTGTCCTTGAGGTAATAATTGACATAACCGCCCTCTGCGGCATATACTAACTGCTCCTCCCGCAGCGCAAGTCCCGTATAGGTCGTCTGGATGCGGATACTGCCCGTATCCACCTCGTAGTAGGACACATGCTTGGCAGTCAGATAAGAGTATACGTTAAATAGCAGATATATAAAAATAAGCGCAAAAAACACAACGCCGATATTGATATTCAATGTTTTTGGATATTTAATAATTTTACTGTTTTTTTTCATTACTCTAATTTGTTCTGATTTTTTGCATAGCTTTCCGAAAAAAAGGAATACTATGTGAAAAAGGAGGTATTTATTATGAATTCAAAGTTCTGGGATTACTGCCTGCTCACATTAGTGATCATCGGTGCAGTCAACTGGGGACTGATTGGATTTTTCCAGTTTGATCTCGTTGCTTTTTTATTTGGAAACATGTCCTGGCTGTCCCGCATTATCTATGCATTGGTAGGAATTTCCGGTTTGTATCTGATCAGCGCTTATGGCCGTATCCGTTCCATCGGATAACAAACATAATAAAAAAACTGCATGTGACAGGATTTTCCTGTCACACGAAATAAGGTGCCTAAAAAATAGGCACCTTATATTTCATTTTCTATTTATTACAGAGAAACGATGATCTTTGCCTTTGCACATTCCGGAAGATCTGCTTCATTTCTGGATACGCTCAGGACAAACTTTACATTGTATTTTTCGCTGATAATATCCAGCTTTTCGATCGCATGATTGATCTGTCCATCCTCTACATTCGCAATCGTCAGGAAGCTGTCGAGATACATTTCCTGTAAATCGTGATCCTGTGACACGATACCGCAGATAAATCCGAGGAATTCATCGCAATTCGTTATCGGAAAGTCTGTTACATTGATCAGACGAACCTTGTTACTCAGCTCATACATATGTTTCTGGCTCTTATCCAGATATACGATGTTACCGGATGCGGATTTTACCGATTCGTTTACCTTATCCAATAAATATTTTGTCTTTCCTTTACCTTTTTCACCAGCAATAATTTCAACCATCGCTATCTCCTCCTGCTTTTCCTTACTACACGGCTGTTTCGTGAAATTGTATAAAAATTTTCACTCCGGCGTGCTTTTCTATAGATAAATTATAAAATATTTTCGCATAAAATACAACTCTATTTTGCAAAATTTGCAAGAACCTGATTCATAACATAATAGAGGTTGCTTCTGCCGTCCGCTTTGAGGATGATGGAGATCACCGGCTCGTTTTTATCGTTGTCCGAGAGCAGTACGAGACAGTATCCGGCGGCGTTGGTCGTGCCTGTTTTTCCACCCAGTACGGTGATGCCCTCCGGCTGTGTCACCTCTCCGTTGAGATATTTGTTTGTGTTTGTCCACGACTGGCTCGTCTCATTGCCGTTCGCATCCGTATAATATACGGTATAGCTGGTTGTCTGAATCAGATTCACAAAATCCTCTAACTCAATCGCATGTGAAAAGATCAGATACAGATCATACACACATGTATAATGCTCGTCATCATGCAGCCCGTTCGGATTGACAAAATGTGTATTCGTTGCGCCAAAAGAACGTGCAGTCTCATTCATCAGCTTCGCAAATTCCTCGACGCTGCCCGAAATATGCTCCGCAATCGCAATCGCGGCATCATTTCCGCTCTTTAACATCAGTCCGTACAACAGATCCGACAATTTGATCTGGTCTCCGGCACGCAGACCACAGACCGAGGAATCACTCGGCTGGTCAACCGCATGCTCGCTGACCGTCACAATATCATCCGGATTTCCCTTGGTGAGCGCCAGATAAGCGGTCATGATCTTGGTTGTACTCGCGGGATACATCTTTTCATATATATTTTTCTGATAGGGGATCGTTCCATCCGTCGGCAAAAACACACCTGCCGCCTCCACGACCTGCGAGGTGACAGCATCGGATTGTGTCTCCTCCTCCTCTGCCACACACAGATCCTCCGCAAAGAAATGAACCGCATCTGCAGAGCCGGAAACCAGCTCAGTTCCGGATGTACTCTTTGCATTGGTCGCAGAAGTGCCGATATCATATGGATCTTCAATGCTGATATTATCCTGCCCGCAGCCGGATAACAACAGTCCGGCAGACAGTACAAATGCCAGCAGTATTCGTCTATTTATACATTTCACGCCAGTCTAAATCTCCTCTGTCCAGTGCGCGGATCAAGAGCTCCGCGGTCGCAAGATTTGTCGCCAATGGAATGTTGTGCATATCACACAGGCGGACGACATTGTTTACATCCGGCTCATGTGAACGCGGTGACACCGGCTCGCGCAGAAAAATAACCATGTCCAGCTCGTTATTCTCGATCTGTGCGCACATCTGCTGGTCACCGCCCAGTGCACCGGCAAGATATTTGTGGACATTCAGATTTGCGACCTCCTCGATCAGCCGTCCGGTCGTTCCGGTCGCATAAAGCGTGTGCTTATTTAATATTCCCCGATATGCAATGCAAAAGTTCTGCATCAGCTTTTTCTTTGCATCGTGGGCAATCAATCCTACATTCATGTAATTTCCCCCGTTCCATATTTTCTTGGCTGTAATCCGACATTTAATACAAACCCCATTCCGGCAAAATTGGTCACCAGAGAGGTGAGTCCGTAGCTGACAAAGGGAAGTGTCACTCCGGTATTCGGAAACAGACCGGTTACTACGCAGATATTTACAAATGACTGAAAGGCAATCAGCGCTGCCATTCCACAGCAGATCA
>CALBJL010000222.1 GCA_937893485.1 uncultured bacterium
TTGAAAAATTTCATGTACAGGATGGTACGCTTGAGATTCAGTGGTGAAACAAAACCAATGCTTTCCTCAAAACACCATATAAATAATTTTACAAACGTCTAAAAAATATGAGAAAAGGAGACAAGTGTATGAAGGTTGATTTCGAGTATGGACAGGGAACGATGTCCGCAGAGTTACCGGATAGTACGGATATTTTTATTCCGGGTGAAACGGTTAAGGATCCGGATTATATTCCGGAGGATAAGTTAGAGGCGGCTTATCTTGAGAGCCTTGCTCATCCAATTGGAATGCCGGCTTTAACAGAGCTTGCACACAAGGGAAGCACAGTTACATTTATTATTCCCGACCGTGTAAAGGGTGGAGAGCAGGCAACAAGCCACAGAAAGTTAAGTATTAAGTATATTTTAAGAGAGTTATATGCAGCAGGAGTTGAGAAGAAAGATATTCTTTTCATTATCTCTAATGGATTACATCCAAGAAGCAAAGAGTCTGATGTAAAAGCAATTTTCGGAGAAGAATTATTTGATGAGTTCTGGCATACAGGACAGATCATCAGCCATGACAGCGAAGATCAGGAGCATATGGTGTATCTTGGAACTACGCACAGAGGAGATCCGGTATACATGAATAAGTATGTGTTTGACTGCGATATCCCAATTCTGATCGGTCATGTACAGGGAAATCCTTATGGTGGATATTCCGGTGGTTACAAACATAGTGCAACCGGTATCACAAACTGGAAATGTATCGCAAGCCATCATGTACCATCTGTTATGCACAGAGACGACTTTACACCAGTTAATGGCGGAAGCTTAATGCGCAACAAATTCGATGAGATTAGTATGCATATGGAAGAGAAGATGGGACATCCTTTCTTCTGTTGTGATGCGGTACTTGATACATCTTCCAGACAGATTGCTATTTACTCCGGTTATGCCAAAGAGATGATGCCGGTCAGCTGGAAACTGGCAGATAAGAGAACTTATGTACACTGGGCAGATAAGAAATACGATGTATTAGTATTTGGTATGCCACAGAAATTTCATTATGGAGATGGAATGGGAACCAACCCGATTATGATGATGCAGGCATTAAGTGCACAGGTATTAAGATTCAAACGTGTTATGAGTGATAACTGTGTCATTATCTGTTCTTCTATCTGTAATGGATATTTCCATGACGAATTATGGCCATATTTAAGAGATCTTTACACCTTGTTCCAGCATGACCATATGAATGAATTACCAGATATGAACCGTTACGGTGAGTATTTTGCAACAAACGAAGAATATATCCGTAAATACCGTTACACCAACGCATTCCATCCATTCCATGGCTTTTCCATGATGTCTTGTGGACATATCGCTGAGATGAACACAAGTGCAATCTATATTGTAGGTGCAGAAGAGCCGGGATATGCAAGAGGAATGGGACTTAAGACAAGAGCTACTTTTGAAGAAGCGTTAGCAGATGCAGAAAAGAAATATGTAGGAAAAAATCCTAACATCTTGGCTCTGCCTATGACATTTAAGAAAGCAGCAGTTCATCTTTGCATGAAGAATCCGGAAGATGATTGCATGGATGCATATGGACATCGCCACAATCACGGTGGATGCGGCTGCTGTTAATCATTTGCTGATTCCCTTATCAATAATATACCCCAACCAGAGAAAAGCGAGCTGTTTTTAGATGGCTCGTTTTTCTTTAGATGGCAGGATACTATGGTGCATAGTGGTGGCTGTTGTTGAGCTTCGCATTTATTTAATAAAACATGAAAAAGGAGAAGTAAAAGAAATGATATATCCTATATTTTTGATTGTATGCTTTGTTGCATCGATTGTTGGCGCTATCTGCGGAATTGGTGGCGGTGTTATTATCAAACCGGTTCTGGATTCTTTTGGAGTGATGGATGTAACGGCAATCAGTTTCTTGTCCGGATGTACAGTTTTATCAATGACTACATATTCTGTGCTTAAAAATAAGATCAGTGGAGAATCACATGTGACGATGAAGACCGGCTTCCCACTTGCGATTGGAGCAGCAGTCGGTGGGCTGATTGGAAAATGGCTGTTTTCTTATGTGAAATCATTAAGCAGTGATCCCAACAGAGTCGGAGCAGTTCAGGCATTATGTCTTCTGATCGTGACATTTGGAACATTAATCTACACAATTTACAAAGAGAAAATTAAAACTTATCAGGTGGAACATGTGTTTGTCAGCTTGCTGATCGGTGTTTTTTTGGGAATCATGTCCTCATTTCTTGGAATTGGAGGAGGCCCGATCAACCTTGTCGTATTATTTTTCTTCTTCTCAATGTCAACCAAGCTTGCAGCAGAAAATTCACTGTACATTATTTTTTTTTCACAGATCGCCAGTCTCATCTTTACGATCGTGAAAGGAAGTGTACCGGATTTTCAGATCGGAGTGCTGATTCTCATGGTTGCGGGTGGTATTGCAGGTGGAATCTGTGGATGTGCGATCAATAAGAAGATTGATGAGCGAATGGTTGACAAGCTGTTTATCGCGCTGATGGTGCTGATGATTCTGCTCAATATTTATAACATTTATAAATTCATGTAAGGTATAGTTCAGCCATCACCTGCAAAATGTTTCTTAAAAAAACCAGATGCTTGACAGTTATCGGATATGGGGCTAAACTATTTTCAGATAAAATTACAATTTATAAAGCTGGCGCATGGGACGATGGTGCGCTGACCGGCGAACCAAGAAACTGTATGATACACTGACCGGTATCCAGATGGGACGCATTGAGGCACCGGAGGGATGGATCGTCGAGATCGACTAAGACGGACATGATAAGGAATATACAATGGCGAAAAAGAAGAGAAATTCGATTGAATACCGCTATTACGAAATAGGTCAGGACGAGTATGTCCTGGCCTTATTTGGTGAGAGCTGGGTGAGGGATTACGGCAGGGATGTTGATGGTTTACATTTTCATAATCTGACGGAGGTCGGTGTGTGCCATGAGGGGCACGGAGAGATGGTCTACGAGGGAAACAGGTATCCGTACCATCCGGGGACGCTTACGATCATTCCGAAAAATATCCCGCATGTGACGATCAGTGAGGAGGGCAAGCAGAGCTTCTGGGAGTATCTGTTTTTCGATCCGGCACAGATCGTGCATGAGGTCTATCCGGATGATGAGGTGTTCTGCCGCCAGGTGTTAGAGCAGTTGGACAAAACGTATCTGATGCTGACGCAGGACGGCTGCCGGCAGCTGTCCCAACTGATAGAGCTTTTGATCTATGAGATGGAGCATAAGGAAAAGCATTATAAGCGGGTGACAAAGGGGCTGATGGAGGCGTTAGTCATGGAGATTTACCGGCTGTATACGAGCGAGAAGAGTAAACAGCCCACGGCG
Organism: uncultured bacterium; assembly: GCA_937893485.1. Classification (GTDB taxonomy): domain Bacteria; phylum Bacillota; class Clostridia; order Lachnospirales; family Lachnospiraceae; genus W0P33-017. Next base: position 3,386 of record CALBJL010000222.1, read on the forward strand.
GCAGTTTCCAGAGGCACACTTGTGTTGCTGCGTGAGGCACTCGATTATATCGGCGATAACTATATGGATCCGGGGCTTCGCATTGAGCAGCTCGCGCAGCTGTGCGGTTTGTCGGAAACACATTTCAGGCGGATATTTAAGGAGCAGATGCATGTCGCTCCGAGTGAGTACATCAATTTAGTGCGTATCCAGCAGGCGTGTGAGCTCATGCGCAAGAGCCACATGTCGATGGGAGAGATCAGCGACAACGTCGGCTTTGAGTCGACGACCTCCTTTACGCGCAATTTTAAAAAATTTCTGGACATTACCCCTTATCAGTGGAAAAAGCACCCGGAAAATTACGAGGGCAAGATCCTCGATTACAATGTATCCGTGCTGCGCGGCTGGTAAAAAGCGGAATCACAAGGAATCCTTCCGGTACACGTTGAATATTTGTTCATAATTTATTCACAATGTTCACAAAAAGGAAATATCTATATTGTACAAAGTTTGTTTTTAAATTTTGTGAAAAGTGCTAAAACGAACATTTTACATGGTTGAAATTGCATGTTTTTTGAAAGAAATCAAAGACACACCGATCATAGGCTTTGCTACAATAAATTTAACAAAAAAAGCGGCAAAAACCGCACAGTATTTAGGGAGGATAACCAAAATGAAGAAGAAATTTTTAGCAGCTATGATGGTGGCAGCAATGAGCGCTTCGTTATTAGCCGGCTGCGGAAGCAGCAAGGATGATGCATCATCCGATAACGCAGCAGATGCAGGCAAGGATGACGCGGCAGCAGGTGATGACGCAGCAGCAGATGATGCAGCCGCTGACCAGACAATTACCGTATGGTGCTGGGACCCGACTTTCAACATCTACGCAATGGAGACCGCAGCAAAGTATTATAATGAGGATCATCCGGACGTAAAAGTAGAAGTTGTTGAGACCGCATGGGATGACATCCAGCCGATGATCACCAATGCAGCAGCAAATGGAGATTACAGCCAGTTACCCGACATTTTACTGATGCAGGATAACGCATTCCAGAAAAATGCAATCAGCTATCCGGATCTGTTTGTTGACCTGACCGATTCAGGCATTGACTTCTCTCAGTTCGCGGCAGGAAAGTTAGGATACTCTACCGTAGCAGGAAAGAATTATGGTGTTCCGTTTGATAACGGTGCAGTTATCGCCTGCTACCGTACAGACATCTTAGAGCAGGCAGGATACACAATTGATGATCTGACCGACATTACATGGTCACGTTTCGAGGAGATTTCTTCTGATGTTCAGGCAAAGACAGGCTACTATCTGTTATCTACCCGTTCAGGACAGACAGACCTCGTAATGATGATGCTTCAGTCAGCAGGCGCTTCCCTGTTCAATGAAGACGGATCTGTAAACATTACAGACAATGACGTATTAAAGAAAGTAGCAAGCACATTTAACAGCTTAGTAGCAAACAAGGCGCTGATGCTGACACAGGACAACTGGGATGAGTACATTAAGTCTTTCAACTCAGGTTCTGCGGCAGGCGTCATCGACGGATGCTGGATCATGGGATCTATCCAGGCAGCAGAGGATCAGTCAGGCAAGTGGGCAATCACAAATATGCCGAAGCTTGACGATGTAGAGGGTGCTACGAACTACTCTAACAACGGTGGTTCTTCATGGGCAGTAACTTCAAACTGCAAGAACGTTGAGTTAGCAACTGATTTCTTAAACAGCACATTCTGCGGCAGCGTAGATTTCTACAATGAGATTCTTCCTTCTTCCGGTGCAATCGCAACATGGGCACCTGCAGCAGAGGCAGAAGCATACGGTGAGCCTTCCGAGTTCTTCGGTGGAGAGCCTGTGTTCACAAAGGTTGTAGATTTCGCTACCAAGACACCTGCAAACAACACCGGTGTATACTACTACGAGGCACGTGATGCTGTAGCAACTGCATTCACAAACATCGCAAACGGTGCGGATGTAGACAGCGAGCTCGCAAACGCTCAGGCAACTGTAGAGGCACAGATGCAGTAATCACTGTGCAGGGCACTTGTATAAAATGAAGATGGGGAACGGCTCTGTCGTTCCCCAATTTTATACACGATTACGGAATGATCGTGGAATATTTCGTAATACAGAAGGTAGAAGGAAGGAGTAAGGGAAATGGAGAAAGCAAAAGCGCGCAGACTCTCCCAGAGTAAACGTTATAATCTCACCGGCTGGGTATTTTTAGCACCGGCAGCACTGCTCATAGCTGTTATGAGCTTTTATCCGATGATCCGTTGTCTGATCTACTCATTTCAAAAAGGTGCAACCTTTGCGAACATGCAGTGGTATGGATTAAACAATTACGTTCGAATGTTTCAGGATACTGTATTTATGCAGTCCTTAAAAAATACATTTATATACTTTCTGATTCAGGTGCCGATCATGCTGATCTTAGCGCTGATTCTGGCAAGTATGCTCAACAATAAAGACCTCAAATGCAAGGGATTTTTCCGCACGGCGATCTTTTTACCGTGTGCAACCACGCTGGTTTCCTATGCGATCATCTTCCGTGCCCTGTTTTCAACAGACGGATTTGTCAATACGATTCTGATGAAGATCGGCATTCTGGATGCACCCTATGCATTCCTGTCAAATACAACGAGTGCCCGTGCGATCATCATTTTAGCACTGATCTGGAGATGGACCGGATACAACATGGTATTCTACCTCTCAGGTCTGCAGAATATCGAGTATTCCGTTTATGAGGCAGCAAAGATCGACGGTGCATCACCGCTTCAGTCATTTTTCAATATCACTGTTCCGCTGCTCAAGCCTACAATCCTGCTGACAGCGATCATGTCTACAAACGGAACGCTGCAGTTGTTTGATGAGTCAGTCAACCTGACAAACGGTGGACCTGCAAATACATCCATCACAATGTCACATTACATCTACGACACGACCTTCAAATATGTGCCGAACTTCGGTTACTCCTGCGCAATGTCTATGTTGATTCTGATTCTGGTCGGAACACTGGCATTTATCCAGATGAAAGTAGGTGATAAGCGTGATTAGTACAGGAAAGAAAATCGCACAATATGTATTTTTGATTATTTTTGCAGTCTTTTCGATCTTCCCGCTGTTGTGGATGGCGATCGCTGCAACGAACCAGAGTATTGATGTCATCCGCGGCAAAATGATACCCGGTACATATCTGCTTGAAAACTATAAGGCATTGACGGAACAGTCAGCACTGTGGCAGGCAATGGGAAATTCTTTCAAATATGCGATCATGATGACGCTGCTCAGCCTGATCGTCTGCTCACTCGCAGGCTACGGCTTTGAGATCTATCATGACAAGGTAAAGGATGGTCTGATGAGCATTATCCTGCTGGCAATGATGGTGCCGTTTGTAGCGACGATGATACCTCTGTTTGGAATGATGGCAAAGCTGGGATTGTTAAATACAGTACGGGGCTTTGTGCTGCCGTCCATTTCAACACCGTTTCTGATCATGCTGTTCCGGCAGAGTGCACGTTCCTTCCCTCATGATATTATCGAGGCGGCACGTATGGACGGACTCGGAGAGTTTCAGATTTTTGTGAGGATGTTCATCCCTACGATGCGTTCAACCTATGCAGCAGCTATGACGATCACTTTCATGAATGCGTGGAACAACTACCTGTGGCCAAAGGTAATTATGAACTCCAAAGAAGCACAGACGATGCCGATGCTGGTATCTAACCTGACAGCAGGTTATGTAACCGATTACGGTATGCTGATGTTAGCAGTATTGTTCTGTACACTGCCGACCGTTATCATTTTCTTCTGTCTGCAGAAGAGCTTCGCAGAGGGTATTACAGGTGCCGTAAAATAGTCACGGAATCATGTAACATGTAAATTAGGAGACATTATAACGATGATGACATTAGATATCAATATTTTAAAAGATCCCACAATCTATGAGCAGAACCGCCTTACGCATCATGCAGATTTTGTGGCTTATGCCACGGAGGGAGAGGCAGATAAAAAGGAGAGCTCGCTGAGGATGTCTTTAAACGGGATCTGGAAATTTGCCTATGCCGTCAATCCGGCAAGTGCGATCCCCAATTTTGAAAAACCGGAGTTTAACTGCCATGCATGGTCTGAGATCCGTGTGCCTGCGCACATCCAGATGGAGGGCTATGACGCACCGCAGTATGTGAATATCCAGTATCCGTGGGAGGGCTGGCAGGAGCTGGCAACCGGAGAGCTGCCGGAGGAGTTTAATCCGGTCGCAAGCTATGTGAAATATTTTAAACTGCCGAAGGCATGGAACGGACAGCGCGTCTGCATTTCGTTCCAGGGTGTCGAGAGTGCGTTTGCACTCTGGCTCAACGGACATTATGTTGGATATGCAGAGGACAGCTTTGACCCGTCAGAGTTTGATCTGACACCGTATCTGACAGACGGTGAGAACAAGCTGGCGGTGCAGGTATATAAATGGTGTGCGGGCAGCTGGTGTGAGGATCAGGACTTTTTCCGTTTCTCAGGTATCTACCGCGATGTATATCTGTATCTGGTGCCGCAGGCGAGCATTTATGACTATAAGGTGGATGCGGCTGTTGACGACAGCTACAGCAAAGGCACACTCAGCGTGATGATCAAGGGTGAGGGTGCAGGCAGTGTCTGTGCCACATTAGAGGGATTTGGTCTGTCATTGGAGCAGCAGGCAGCGCTCGGCAGTGGGACGGTCGTTTCTTTCCCGGAGCAGTCCGTAAGGCTGTGGAGTGCGGAGCAGCCGGATCTCTATTTACTGACACTGACTGTATTGGATGAAAATGGTGCAGTCACACAGGTGATCCGCCAGGATGTCGGTTTCAGACGGTTTGAGATGATTGACAATCTGATGTGCATTAACGGAAAACGTATCGTATTTAAAGGTGTCAACCGCCATGAATTTTCGAGCACAAAGGGTCGTGCGATCGGCTATGAAGAGGCACGCACCGATGTGGTGACGATGAAACAGCATAATATCAATGCAGTCCGTACCTGTCATTATCCCGATGGGACGGCACTCTATGATCTGTGCGACCGCTACGGTCTGTATATGATGGCAGAGACCAATATGGAGACTCACGGAACATGGGATGAGATCGCCCGTGGCAAAAAGCCAGATTCAGCGGCGTTGCCCGGAGATCATGCGGAGTGGGAGCCGCTGCTCATTGACCGTGTGCGTGCGAACTATGAGCGTAACAAAAACCATCCGGCAGTCGTTATCTGGTCATGCGGAAACGAGTCGCACGGCGGCAGCGTGATCTGGCATATGTCAGAGGAGTTCCGCAGACTCGACCCGACGCGGCTGGTGCACTATGAGGGCATCATGCATGACCGACGCTACAATGATACAAGTGACATGGAGTCACAGATGTATACGAGTGCGGCTGATGTTGAGAAATTTTTGAAGAAAGACCGCAGCAAGCCGTTCCTGCTTTGTGAATACACACATGCGATGGGCAATTCCTGCGGAGCGATGCATAAATACACTGATCTGAGTGACAGGGAGCCGTTGTATCAGGGCGGATTTATCTGGGACTATATTGATCAGACGATCGGTAAAAAGGATCGTTACGGAAAGACCTTTCAGGCGTATGGCGGCGATTTTGACGACCGCCCTTCGGACTACAATTTCAGCGGAAACGGTATCGTTTACGGCGGTGACCGTGCCCCCTCGCCAAAGTTGCAGGAGGTCAAGTTCAACTATCAGAATATCTCCGTGGACGTAAAGCCCGGAAAAATGACGGTAAAGAACAAAAACCTATTTGTCAATACCGATACGTTTGACTGTGTGATCCGTCTGGAACGCGATGGCGTTTTCGTCTGCGAAAGGACGATGGAGTGTGCCGCGGAGCCGCTCAGTGAGAAGTGCGTTGATCTGCCGACCGAGCTTGGAAAAGATCCGGGCGAGTATGTGATTACGGTATCATTCGTGCTCAAGGAGGATACCTGTTGGGCGAAGAAGGGTCATGAGGTCGCATTCGGACAGGGCGTTTTCTGGGTCAATGGCGCAGAGGAGACACATGAAGGCACGATGCGCGTCATTCACAGCAATTATGAGATCGGAGTGATCGGTGATGATTTCCGCGTGCTGTTCTCGAGACTGGAGGGTGGTCTGACCTCTTACCAGTACGGCGGCAAGGAATACATCAAGGCGATTCCCAGACCGAATTTCTGGCGTGCGCCGACCGATAATGATATGGGTAATCTCATGCCGTTCCGCTATGCGCAGTGGAAGATTGCGAGCAAATACCTGACACACAAGGGCAGGGATATCCGTGGCGACAGCGGATTTGATCTGGAGGAAGGTGACGGCTATGTGACACTGAGCTTCCACTACGATCTGCCGACGACACCGGCTGCGGGCTGTGATCTGAAGCATACGGTGTATCCGGACGGAACGGTGCGCACGACGCTGACCTATGATCCGGTCAAGGAGCTGGGTGACATGCCGGAGTTTGGTGTGATGTTCAAGATCGATGCGGATTATGACAATGTCGAGTGGTACGGAAACGGACCGGCAGAGACATATGCAGACCGCAAGCATGGTGCAAAGCTGGGTATCTACCGGAATAAGGTTGCAGACAACATGGCAGCATATCTCATCCCGCAGGAATGCGGAAACAAGACAGATGTGCGCTGGGCGAGGGTGACGGATGAGCGCGGCAGGGGATTGTTGCTGCGCGGCGACGGAATGAATTTCTCCGCGCTGCCGTATACACCCCACGAGATCGAGAATGCGGCACATCCGTATGAGCTGCCGCCGGTACATTACACGGTGATCCGTGTAGCTGCGGCGCAGATGGGTGTTGCGGGAGACGACAGCTGGGGATCTATGACACATCCGGAGTATCTGATCGATGTGAGCGAAAAAATGGAATTTACCTTTGAAATTAAGGGAATCTAAGGAATCATTTGATATACTTTACATTTACACGGTAATGGGGTAAACTAGAGGCGGGTTCGCGTGCGTGAATCCGCCTTATTTCATTGTATACATCCGAAAAAGCTGCCGGTGGCAGGTTTTGCAGGTATGATAGAAAATAGTTTTAGAATATAGGAGGAAGAGAAATGTTATCAAAAAATATTCAGGTCGCACTCAAGGGTAATTCCGTGATCCGTGCGATGTTCAACGAGGGTAAGGAGATGGCAGAGAAGATTGGTGCCGAGAACGTCTATGATTTTTCACTCGGTAATCCGGCGACACCCGCACCCGCGAGTGTCAATCAGGCGATCAAGGATGCGGTCGATGGACTGGATTCGATGGAGCTGCACGGCTATATGGCAAACGCAGGTTATCCGGATGTGCGTACCGCAATCGCTGACAATCTGAATGAGCGCTTTGGCACGGATTTTACATTTAAAAACATTATTATGACGGTCGGAGCAGCCGGTGGACTGAATATTATTTTGAAAACGCTGCTCGATCCGGGCGATGAGGTGATCGTGTTCGCACCGTATTTCGGTGAGTACCGCGCCTATGCGGGCAACTTTGGCGGAGTGATCGTAGAGGTAGCTCCGGATCTGGAGAATTTCCAGCCGGATCTCGTTGATTTCGAGAAGAAGATCACAGACAAGACAAAGGCAGTCATCATCAACACCCCGAACAATCCGACCGGCGTGATCTACAGTGATGAGACCATGACACAGCTTGGAGAGATCCTTTTGAAAAAGGAAAAAGAGTACGGACATGAGATCTATCTGATCTCTGATGAGCCTTATCGTGAGCTCGTCTATGATGGAGCGCCGGTGCGTTTCCTCACAGGCTTCTATCACAACACGATCGTCGGCTATTCCTTCAGTAAGTCACTGTCCCTGCCGGGAGAGCGTATCGGATATGTCGTTGTTCCGAACGAAGTGACTGACGCGGAGGATGTGCAGAGCGGTATCGAGATTTCAAACAGACAGCTCGGCTTTGTCAATGCACCTTCACTGATCCAGAAGGCAGTCGCAAAGTGCCTCGATGAGAAAACCGATGTGGCATATTATGACAAGAACCGTGAGTATCTCTACAGTGAGCTCACCAAACTTGGATTCACCTGCATCAAGCCGCAGGGCGCGTTCTATCTGTGGGTAAAATCACCGGTTGCCGATGAAGAAGCGTTCGTACAGGCAGCGAAGAAGCATCACATTTTATTTGTCAAGGGTTCTGCATTTGCATGCCCCGGCTATGTGCGTATCGCTTATTGTACCTCTTATGAAAAAATCTGCCGGTCAATGCCTGCATTTGAGCAGTTGGCAGCCGACATGGGACTGCGTTAGGAGTAGAGATGGGAAACTGGGAAGAAAATGTACGACGGGTCGTGCCCTATACACCGGGTGAACAGCCGAATGAGCCGGGCATGATCAAACTCAATACAAACGAAAATCCGTATCCGCCGTCGCCGAAGGTTGCTGAGGCGATCCGAAACTTTGACGAGGATCGTCTGCGCCTGTATCCGGATCCGACCGCGGGGGCGCTCGTCAACGCGCTCGCAGAGCGCTATCAGCTCAAGCCCTCACAGGTATTTGTCGGTGTGGGTAGCGATGACGTGCTGGCGATGTGTTTTCTGACGTTTTTCAATTCGAAAAAGCCGATTCTGTTTCCGGATATCACATATTCGTTTTACGATGTGTGGGCGGATGTGTTCCGCATTCCGTATGAGGTGCAGCCGTTAGACGACC
>CALBJL010000223.1 GCA_937893485.1 uncultured bacterium
AAGACGCCGCCCTCTCACGGCGGAAACACGGGTTCGATTCCCGTACGGACTGCTACTTAGTAAATCCAGTGTTTATGCGGATTCTCGTGAATCGCTTGTAAACACTGGATTTTTTGTGCTTTTCAAATTGTCATATCTGAAAGAGAAACACTTGTTTGGAATGTCAAAAACAAAAATAGATGACACGCGAGATGACACGGATTTTTAAAGAATAGAGTCGAAATACGAATTTGTCTGATCGGAATATTTTTTCGAAAAATCCGATCGCGTCCCACGGTATACCTGATTGAGAACAGTATTGGTTTTCCAACCGCCGCGCTCCATGATGTATGCTTCAGGTATGCCCATCGCGTGCATGATCGTCACAGCATAGTGGCGCAGATCATGGAACCGAAAATGTGGCAGCTCCAATTTATTTATTACATCCCCAAAATGGTGTGTGATCTGATCTGGGTTTAAATTACATATCTTGCCCAATTTTGGAAGGGCGGTAATGACATGTTTAGGATATTCTACATATCTGTCCGAGGAACTGTTCTTTGGCACAGGCTTCATCACCCATTCAAAATTCTGGTCTTTGACCATGACCTGATGCACGTGCACGGTATTATCCTTGATGTCGTCTGCATACAGACCGCAAACTTCTGATCGCCGGAGTGTGCCGACGGATGCAAGCAATATTGCAATGTACAGATCATAATCAGATGATTTTGTGTAGGCGAGGAGCTTTTTCAGTTCTTTGTCCTGTGGAATGTAATATTGCAACACTTTTTTCTGTGGCATTGCCACATCAAATGATGCATCTGGTATCTGTGACCGTATGACCGCGCACAGCAGGCTATAAGCGTTCCGAACTGTCTTAGGCGAATGTTTCCCCGCAAAATCATTTACGAAGCGTATAACGGCATTCTGGTCAATCTCAGACACATCCATTTTATTGATGGGTTTATAGTATACCATCATTTGACGGTATCCACGTAGCGTGGACGGAGAGAGAATGTTTGATTTTGACTCTATGTATTGATCCAGCGCATCGCCAAATGTGATCTTGTCCGGCTTGGCGTGTTCCTCTACATAGTTTAGTGCCAGCCGTTCAGCTTCGCGCTTGGTCGGGGCGGTAAAGGATTTGTAATGTTTCTTTCCGGCGGCATCCGTTCCAAGAAAGAGCCGTGCCCGCCATGATCCGGATGGTAATTTTCTTGCGTTCATATTGTACCTCCTTGAAATTGGGTATAAAAATAACAGCCAGCAAAGAACGAATGTTCCGCTTGCGTTTGGCTGCTCCGAAAGGTATAATATGGTTTGTGTAGATTATTGCTTTTCGGAGCAGTATTTGCCGCTCTGGTGTTGGTAGCACTGGGGCGGTTTTATTATTTCAAATATTTCTTTGTGGCTTTATCAAAATCAGAAACATAATTATCGTCTTGAATAACTCTGTATTTCTCGTATTCCCTTATTGCCAAGGAGTTTGCTACTTCGCGTGAAACGATTCCGAGGTTTTCCATCAGATCATATTCATTAAACTGTAAAAAAGAATCTAATTTTGTTATCCAATCATTCATGGACATTAGCTTATTTCGTTTCGCTTGGTTTTCTGCGTAATCCAGATACATATTGACGATATCATTTAATCCAGAAATTTCTTCTTTTGAAAGATAATTCTTGGATATGGTAACATCTGACTTCAAAATTTTACCATTTGGAGCATTTTTCCATGTCTGCATTCCCATATGATCCCTAGTACTGTCTGCACGATTATGAATAATCTCAGGTGCGGTGTGTCCTGTAATTGCAAAGAGCAACTTGTTTTGAACCGTTTGGAAAAAGGTTCGTGTTGTTTCACTTTTAGGATCGTAATCGTAGCTGCATTGCGCGTAGATGTCCGTGATCTTCTGATAGAATCGTCGTTCACTGGCGCGAATCTCCTTAATTTTCTCCAGTAATTCGTCAAAATAGTCTTTTCCGAATTTTGGACCGTTCTTCAACATATCATCATTAAGCACAAAGCCTTTGATTATGTATTCCTTTAGGGTAGCAGTAGCCCATTGACGGAATTTAGTGGCTTTTATGGAATTTATTCGGTATCCAACAGCAATAATGGCATCAAGATTGTAATACTGGGTATTGTATTTTTTGCCGTCATTGGCAGTATGTGCAAAAATTGCACATACTGAATTCTTTATCAATTCTCCGTCTGAGAAGATGTTGGAAAGATGTTTGGTGATAACCGTTCTATCGACCTCAAATAATTCGCCCATAGCTTTTTGGGTGAGCCAGAATGATTCCTCATAGTATATTACAGAGATGTTTACATTACCGTCATCTGTTTGTGATTCATCGGATTTTGCAGGAGTAGTAGGTTGTTCGCCGGTTAGTCTCGTGTTGCGCAAAAGCATAGCTTGCAACTGATCTTTGAAATCATCCATAGTTTTTCCTTTCTATCGTTGTCATTTGGTTATCATTGACAAAGTGTTATTTGACAAAAATGTCTGTGTGGCATATAATACACTTAACAGGAAAGCCGATAGATAGGTGTCAGCTATCTACTCCGGCGAATCAACAAGTTAAAATAACCGTCAGTTCTTACCAGGAGCAGGACGGTTATTTTTTATGTCTGAAATTACAAACTAGTGTAACAATAGCACATATCATTATCACAAACGTGAATAGATCAGAATATGTAACCATCGGCATCATCCCCCTTCACAGGCTCGGAGTAGATGCAACCGTTCCTCGGCTTCCCGGGTAAGTGTATTATATTGTCAAAGAGTAGCAGTTGCACCGGTGCAACTATATAGCATATTTCATATCAGGATAGGGGTAGCTATGTTCATACATATACTCTGGAGCACAGTCAATCTCGCCATCCATCCATGTGACGATGCCATCTGTAACGGTGCACTGTTTGAAAGTATCGGCATCAGTCAACGGTTCAAAGGCTGATCCGGTCAGGACAGTAGCATCAAAAAGGCGTTTTTCTCCGGTCGAAAAGGTCAGTATCATCATCATATCATCTAAAGGTTTCGCTTCGATAATCTGAATATCTTCATTTCTTTCACTTGCGTATACGATTCCATTAAAAACAAACATTGTGAGCGCCTCCTTTCTTACTGTAACGGTTTGATTTTATCAAAATGCTCGCCGCGAACCGCCTTGTTCCATGCGGCATAGGCTTCTTCTTCATGTAAAGCTAACCAGCCAATTAAAATTTTAAATTGTTTCTGGGGTAATGAACCGGCAAGAAGTTCACCATCAATACCTACAGAAGCGCGATACTCACCGTATGTCACATGTATGTGCGGTTTGTTGTGCTGGACGGTATCGTTAAACAGCATTTTAATTACCATTCCTTCAAATCTACTTAATTCTGGCATTTTGTTACCTCCAATATTTTACAAATTTATTCGAAGCTTTTCCACTCTTATAATTTATCAATCACTTTTCCAAGAGTAATAGCAGTTTCATCCAGAGGAATTGCATTGCCGCTCCACTTAATGGTGGGGCGTTTTTTTAATTTGCTTTTTTAATTAATTCGTTTAGTTTATCTCTATCCCAGAGTTTTACACCTAGTGCATCAGCCTCGTCTTTTGCCTGTGGTGTGAAATACTGGTTTGTTAGTACAACAGCAATGTCCTTATGGT
>CALBJL010000224.1 GCA_937893485.1 uncultured bacterium
GTTATCATAGCTCTCGAGCACTGCCAGCTTCAGCTTAGCACTTAACTGGATATCATTGCTCTTCTGGTCCACCAGAAGCGGCATCGTGCTATTGTCCTCCTTGCGTGCCACGACGAGCAATGACTCCCCGTCGGTTATCAGCTGACCGATATGCCCCTGCGTCGTAGCTCCGGTAATCAGTGTCGCCTTGCGCAGCGTCACCTTCGCCGTTCGGTCAGCCGCCCCGTCATCCACTGCTTTGCTGTCAAATCTGCCCGTGACGCGCAGCAGTGCCTTTTCATAACTGATAGCCGTTCCGGCATTCACACCAATCTCCAGTGTGTCAAAACCAGCGAGATCTGTCACCACCAGCCCTGCTGTATTGGTTCGTCCCTTTGCAGTAAAGATGATTGACTTTGTTCCTGCGACGTTCTCCGCCAGTGTTCCGGCATCGTCTGTGCCGGAACCGCTGATCGCCTGCATCAGATCCGTCCGTGCAGTCGTACCATTCTGTGAAACACAGGTCACAGCCGTATTTCCTGTCACAGCAGCTCCTTTTCCGCCTCCGTAAATGCTGCCGCCTGTCACATCGCCGCCGTCTACTTTGACCGTTGTATTACCAGTCACAGTTCCGCCTGCTCCGCTGCCGCCTCCGTAGATGGCGGTCGCGGTTCCACCGCTCATCATAATGCTTGTATCACCGTTATGCGCCTTCGTTCCGCCTCCGTAGATCGTTCCGAAGTTACCGGATTTAATCACGAGCGCGGACGTCGTCGTGTCACCGTTTTTTCCACCTCCGTAGAGATTTGTCGTTCCGTTTCCGACACTCCGCACCCCTGTCTCTACAGTCAGCGGTCTGCCCTCTGCAAAGATGCTCAGATCTGTTCCGGAAGAAAATACGATGTCCTTTAACACGATGCTCGTTCCAAAGAGGCTTACCTGTCCCTCCAACCCGTAAACGGTATTGACATCCGGCAAAGCTGCTCCACTCGCATCGATCTTCGCCGTCCATGTGACCTTTCCGACAGTCGCGTTCCCCAGCATAGACTCAGCTGCCACCAGATCCTCTGCGGTAAATGCATATCCATCCGCAAAAAATGTAATCGTGTAGTCCTGACCCGGATTGTCCGTTTCCTGTTTTAACATGCCCTTTTCAGCATCCTTGATCGCATCCGCGACTGACATAAATGCATTTACCTGCGTCGGATTGCCGGATGCAATCAGACCGACACTCACGTTTCTCATGACAATCGTGTTATTTCCCGCACTCGGCACCATCCGGCAGACGTTATTCTGTGCGTCCACACCGCCAAATCCGTCTTCAAGTGCCCTCGTATGTACATTCACTGAGCTTTTTCCTGCATTCGGCAGGTAAAAGACAATATCTCCCGCAGTCGGTTTCGTATTGTTTGTATATCTGACCGTAATCTTGTTCACCTGTGCCGCAAAAGCAGTGACCGGTGACTGATTGGTCAGTGTAACCAGAAAGTCATTGTTTGTCGCCGATGCGGTACCGACCTGTTTTGCAAACTCAAAGACCGCACCGTTTGCCGCCGTCTCCGCCAGCTTCAGGCTTCCCATTTTCCGGATGCCTCTGTCATTGGAAAGCGTCAGCGTCGCGTCCGCATTCAGGATCGTTTCGCCGCTATAGGAAGCTCCGTTGTAAGCGGCTCCCTGATCGGTCTTCACCTTCTCGGAATCCAGTTGTCCGGAAATCGTTGCCGCGCCGTTCACAGACATCTTGTCATAGTTATAGACATTCGCAGGTTTCGCACCTGCCGTCAGTGTGATCTCCGCTGTCTTTCCGGCTGGCTTTGCCGTTTCGCCGCTGCTTGCGCCGTTCACAGTTGTGACCGTTGCGCCTGCGCCGATCGTGATGCCCGCCTTGCCGCTGTGACTGTGTGTTGCCATACTGCCACCATAGACAGTCTGGAAAATGCCTGCGTTGACCGTAACAATCGTATTCGCAGTGCTGTCCGCCGTCGAACTGCCGCCGTAGATCTCTGCCTGATCGCCAACAGTCTTATAATCACCATTGATCGTCAAAGCATTTGCATTGTTCACAAAAACGATCTGCTCATCGCTTGTCCCTTCCGCGTTACTTCTGCGGACGGCAATGTTTTTGAATTCAACCGCGATTGCCGTAGGCAGCTCAAGTGTCTCCAACGCACTCGCTGCACGCATTCTCATATAATCATTGTCAATGTGCGAGCCGTCCGCTGCCTCTAATGTGATCTGCGCCGCCTTTGCGGTGGTGACAGTCATCAGTGCGGTCACATCATCCGCGCCGTAGTTTCTCGGCACATGGATCTTGACCGTATAATTGCCGCTGTCTCCGTTTGTCTGAATCCAGTCAAAAGCCTCCTTATAGGTATCTGTGGTAGTTTTCCGATCCGTACCGTCCTTTAATACCTCGATCGGCTTGTGGTTCAGCTTCTTTGCAATGACCGTATAGTCGTCAAGATTCATCGGATAGATGTTTGCTGCCTGATTGACCGCATCCGTTGTAAAATCGGTTGCATCCAGCTTTTCTCCAGTGCTCTTCGCGATAACTTCTCCGTCTGTAAATGTCGTACCATCAGACTGTCCGACCGAGATCTGTCTGCCGTTGGACAGTAACTGATTGTAAACAGTGATCACAGGCTCGCTATCTGCCTGTCCGGCTGCCTTCAAGATGGTAAAGCTATCGGTCTGGACATCCAGAATGCCAGTCTTGATCGTACCATTGTCAGCGCCGCTGTCCCAGAGATCTCCGACGGTCGTCGTCATCTTCGCGGTTCCTCCAGTACCCTTCAGGGTCAGGCGCGTGGTATTGCCTGTACCTGATGTAGTGTCACCGGAGGTGAGATTTAAAAATGTTGATGCCCCGTTTGAAAGTTCCAATGTCAGTGACTGCGTAAACCCTTTGACCGCGCTTGTGTTCGTATGATCTCCGGTCTGCGTAATCTTTACGGTTTTCTGGTTCTCAGAGTAGAGGTTAATCGTTTCCACTCCGTCGTTTGCCACAAACTCCAGATCTCCACCGCCGCTCGTCTTCCATGTGTTTCCCTTGTCTGCCGCAGTTGTAGTTGCCTTAAGATCCTCTAATTTGAACCATGTATTATCCTGCAAGGTGTAGGCGACGCGGGCATCTCCATCACCTTTTTTCAGTTGGAAACCTTTCAGCCAGTACTGGATATTAGGGAGTACCATAGGTCTTGTTTCTGTTCCACTATCCAGATTATAAGGCAGTATAAAGTTTATCCCTGCACCTTCCACTAATACAGATGATTCCGGAGTAACATTCAAAATATTTACGTCTAAGTTTGCAATATCCAGATTAGAATTACTCACATCTTTAAAGGGTGTCAAAGTTATATCTGCCTTACCACCATTACGTAAGGTTGCGATTGTGCGTTCGCCATTAACAAAGTTATTCCAATCTCCCTGTGTATTTGCGATATATTCACCTGCATACTTCGGCTTGTCTAGCATTGTTCCATGCGTGCTTAATGGTACTAAGCCCGTATAGCCTGACGAATAAATAAATGTGCTTTCATGATCGAAAGCCACTGGCGATTCTCCCAGATTCGGAAGTATCTCAGTGTAATTGTATACCCTGTTAGTGGCAATAACGGTTCCCTTTTTCCAATATTTGCCATAATCTTGCAATATCTTAGATTCACTTAAGCCCAATAAAACATAAACAGGACGCCGGGTACCGGTTAAATATTGCATCAGTGTTACATAGAATTCATTTCTTCCCCCTGCTTTTTCTGCCAGAGATGTGCTTAATGTAGCATATTTTGCAAGATATACATCCGTAGGTGCATGCCTATTACTAGCCTGATCCTGACAAATTCTTCGAAATTCGTAAATTGCTTCAGGAAGTTCTGAAAGAACAGTGTTAATATTTGTATTGTTCAAAGCAGATACTGTTGAAGATGAAAGCCCCAACTGTTTTTGTATGACTTCCATCGAAGGTATTCCACCAAGATTGGACAACTTTCCGCTCTTATATGTATCGCTGGTCAATCTATCAGAATAGGCTGTTGCCTCAAAATCCATGGTCAGATCTGCCTCCGACTGCACCTCATATGTTACCACTGACAGAGTACGCACGACCGTGATCGTATCACTTCTGTCATCCGGGTTTACCGCGGAGAGAGTGACCGTATATTCACCTGCTGTCAATGCAGGCATGGTATCTGTCACTTTTGCATTGTCTGTTTCTGATGTCTTTGTACTGTCTGTATCTATTGCCGCCGCAGTAACCATATGGTTTTCTTCTGCTGCATAGGTCTGGATTCCGGTATCTTCCTCCCCGATCATGCCGCGATAGAGGTCACTCATGTCCTCAACTGTAATCTCTGCATGCTCTACGACTTCCTCAGTGTCTGCATCACGCAGCTCCACGCCTTCGGTCAGGTCATAGTCGGTCGATCCCTGCTCAACCGTCAGAACCGGTGCATAGAGATAGTATCCATCTACCACTTCTACCTCACGCTCGAACGTATACTCAATTCCGCTCGCAGGGTGTATGGCTGCCAGCGTAACATAGTAGATTCCTTTGATGAACCGCGTAGTTTCTTCTCCGGTTGTCTCGTCAACGATCGTCTCTTTTGCATTAACGAGTTCATCCTGATTTTTGACGTAGACATCCACGCCGATGCCGTTTTCATCCATCGCATTCAGATCCGCAGTCAGATCGTAGTCTGTATTTTTCGTTCCGATATAGAGCGTCGGTGCCTCAAAGGAGATGCCCTCCACCGTGACCGTCCGCTCACAGGATGCTGTCCGCCCAGTCTGCGGATCGGTAGCTGTCACAGTGATCGTATAAGTTCCAAAGTCGAGTTTTTCGATCACCGGGATGCCATCGTCCCCAGTCACGAGACGCACTGCCGCACGCAATTCACTGTCATCGGTGACTGTAAAGGTCGCACCGCTTTGCAGTGCTCCAGTATCATCCGTGACACGCAGCTGTCCGGTCAGAAGCTCCGGTTTTGTGAGGACAAGCTCGTATTCGGACTCATCATTTTCCGTATTTCCATCCGTTTCTACATCTGTTTCCGTCTCCGGATCATCCGCCTGTTCCTCTGACACCGCGATCTGCTCTGCGCCTGTCTCCGTCTCTAATTCACTTTCACGTTTTTCGACCAGTGTATAGAGTTCCTCATAGACTGCTATTTTGACAGGCTCTGCATCATGTCCGATATAGAAGCCGTCTGCACCTGCTACGACATAAACATCGCGTGAGAAATATTGTACATCTTCACGGTTTGCGTCTCCGGTCTGTCCGTTTTCACTGTCTGTATTTCCGCTCTGTCCGTCTTCGTCTGCTGCGTTTCCGCTATCTGCCACGGTATCTTCATTTTCTGCTATGTTTTCTCCGCTTCCATCATCTGCTGCGGTATCTCCGATCTCCGCCGCGCTGACACTGCCGACGAGTATCGATGCAGTGTCTGTCGTCTGGGATGCTCCAGCGCTGTCCGCATTGTTTTCCGGCTGTACTTCCTCGAGTGCACCGCCTGCCGGATCGTTGCCAGTCGCTCCGTCACCCTGTGTTTCTG
>CALBJL010000225.1 GCA_937893485.1 uncultured bacterium
CGAGTTCAGAACGGCAATGGCAGAGGCAGAACAGTCATTGTTGTTGAAATAATGATTGTTGGTTGAACTTCATATGAAACAAATCAGGGGCTGTCCATGATCTTCTCATGCACAGCCCCTTACAAATCACAAATCCGAGTACTTATTTTTTATTCTTATTTACCTCTAACATACGCAGCGCACGTACCTTTAACGGCAGACCGAACAGTGTGATGAATCCCTGTGCATCGTGATGGTCGTAGTCGTTTCCGGTTGTGAAGCTTGCAAGTGACTCGCTGTAGAGAGAGTACGGAGAAGTTGTACCTGCTTTGGTAATCGTGCCTTTGTACAGCTTGAATTTTACTTCGCCGGTTACATACTTCTGTGTAGACTCGATAAATGCCTGCTGTGCCTCACGCAGCGGAGTAAACCATTTTCCCTCGTATACAACCTGTGCCAGATGTCTTCCCATCTCCAGCTTTGCAGCCATTGTATCGCGGTCGAGGATCAGCTCCTCAAGCTGATCATGTGCCTCCATGAGAATGGTTCCACCGGGTGTCTCGTATACGCCACGGCTCTTCATGCCGACAACACGGTTCTCTACGATATCTACGATACCGATGCCGTGCTTGCCGCCGAGACGGTTCAGCTCACGGATGATATCAGCGACCTTCATTTCTTTTCCATTGACAGACTTCGGCACACCTGCCTCAAAAGTCATTGTCACATATTCCGGCTCATCCGGTGCTTTTTCCGGTGTCACACTGAGCACGAGCAGGTGATCATAGTTGGGCTCGCAGGAAGGATCTTCCAGTTCCAGTCCCTCATGGCTGATGTGCCACAGGTTACGGTCACGGCTGTAGCTGCTGTCGGTAGAGAACGGAAGGTCAATACCGTGTGCTTTGCAGTAGTCGATCTCTGCCTGACGGGAATCCATCTGCCATTTGTCGTCACGCCAGGGAGCAATGATCTTGATGTCGGGAGCAAGAGCTTTGATACCCAGCTCGAAACGGATCTGATCGTTTCCTTTTCCGGTCGCACCGTGACAGATCGCTACAGCACCTTCTTTCCTGGCGATCTCTACGAGACGCTTGGCGATGCCCGGACGCGCCATAGAAGTTCCGAGCAGATATTTGTGCTCATAGACTGCGCTGCCCATCACGCAGGGCATGATGTAGTCTTCTGCGAACTCGTCTGTGATGTCCTCAATATATAACTTGGAAGCACCGGAGAGTTTGGCACGCTCGTCCAGTCCGTCCAGCTCCTCTTCCTGTCCGCAGTCGATACAGCAGCAGATAACTTCGTAGTCATAGGTCTCTTTCAACCAGGGGATGATCGCTGTCGTATCCAGTCCGCCGGAATAGGCGAGAACCACTTTTTCTTTCATTTGTTTTTCCTCCTAAAATTATGTAGTCAGTGATACATACTATTTTCATACATTTTTCCAGTCCTTTAACATCATACATCAATTTTAGGTGTAGTGCAACTGAAAAAATATGCAAAATAAATGCATAAAACAGGTTGCATATGTATAATTATGCATAAAATATGTGAAAAGTTGCAAAAAACACTTTACGAATAGAAAAAATAGTATTAGTATAGGAAAAGATGAGTCATTAGAATCAAAAAGGAAGGTAAAATCCAATGATAAAAGCAGGTATTATCGGTGCGACCGGCTATGCAGGAGCCGAGCTGGTGCGCATCTTACTCAGGCATAAAGATGTAACCATCAAATGGTACGGTTCACGCAGCTATGTAGACGAAAAATATGCAAGCGTGTATCGTAATATGTTTGAACTGGTGGAGGACAAATGTCTCGATGATAACATCGAGGAGCTGGCAGATCAGGTAGATGTGATCTTTACAGCGACCCCGCAGGGATATCTGGGCGGCATTCTGACCGAGGAACTGTTGAAAAAGGCAAAGTTCATCGATCTGAGTGCGGACTACCGGATCAAGGATGTGGCTACCTATGAAAAATGGTACAAGATCACACACCAGTCACCGCAGCTTATCGAACAGGCAGTTTACGGTCTGTGCGAGATTAACCGTGGGCTGGTCAATGAAAATACGCGGTTGATCGCCAATCCGGGCTGTTATACGACCTGTTCGATCCTGACCGCTTATCCGCTCGTAAAGGAGGGGCTGATCGATCCGAATACACTGATCGTGGATGCCAAGAGCGGTACTTCCGGCGCAGGACGCGGAGCGAAGCTGCCGAACCTGTTCTGTGAGGTCAATGAAAATATGAAAGCCTACGGTGTGGCGACGCACCGGCATACACCGGAGATCGAGGAGCAGCTGGGCTATGCAGCCGGCGAGCCGGTCGTGATCAATTTCACTCCGCACCTTGTGCCGATGAACCGTGGCATTCTGGCGACGGAATATGCATCGCTGGTAAAGAAAGCAGATGGAACCTATCCGACCGAGGCGGAGATACGTGCGGCTTATGACAAATATTATGCAAATGAATATTTTGTGCGTGTACTGCCGAAGAGTGAGTGTCCGGAGACAAAATGGGTCGAGGGCAGCAATTTTGTGGATGTCAATTTTGTAGTCGATGAGCGCACCGGACGTGTCATCATGATGGGCGCTTTAGACAACCTGGTCAAGGGTGCAGCCGGTCAGGCAGTGCAGAACATGAATCTGATGTTTGGTCTGGATGAGAAAGAGGGCTTAGAGCTCGTACCCTGTTTCCCGTAGCATGCCAAAAAGAATCGGGTTCATACTAAAAAAGGATAACAGGAACGGAATGAAAAACGATATGAATATCAAAGATACCATACAGATCCGCACGATGTCGGAGGACGATTATGCAGGTGTATATGAGCTGTGGATGTCGATCAAGGGATTTGGCATTCGAAGTATTGACGACTCGTCAGAGGGTGTTGCGCGGTTTCTGCGGCGGAATCCGACGACCAGCATGGTTGCCGTGGACGGGACACGTATCGTGGGAGCGATCCTGTGCGGACACGACGGCAGGCGCGGATGCTTTTACCATGTGTGCGTACATGCGGACTATCGCAATCACGGAATCGGCAAGGAGATGGCTGTCGCATGTATGCGCGCGCTGCAGGCGGAGCAGATCAACAAGGTGAGCCTGATCGCATTCAAGAGCAACGAGGTCGGAAACCGCTTCTGGAAGAGTGTCGGCTGGACGTTCCGTGAGGATCTGAACTATTATGATTTCACATTAAATGATGCGAATATCACGAGGTTCAACGAGTAATCTGCACACCATGCCGGACGATTGCGGTATGAGTGACAGAAATAAAATTTTGCAATCGCACAATCAATACATAAAAAAGAGGAAAACGTATGGAAAAGACATCAGGCGGCGTGACCGCAGCAAAGGGTTATCAGGCAGCAGCGACGGCTGCGGGCATCAAGTATCAGGGCAGAACCGATATGGCAATGGTATACAGTGAAGTACCGGCTGCCGTGGCAGGTACATTTACGACAAACGTATTCAAGGCATCTCCCGTGATCTGGGATCGTGACATTGTAAAGGGCAGCGGCAGTGCGCAGGCGATCGTTGTCAATTCCGGTATTGCAAATGCATGTACCGGAGAGGAGGGCGATAGGTATTGCCGGATGACTGCGGATGCGGCGGCGGAGGCACTTGGCATCAAAGCAGATGCGGTGCTGCTCGGTTCAACCGGAGTCATCGGTATGCAGCTTCCGATCGATAAAATGCAGGCGGGCGCAAAGAAGCTCGCGACGCTGCTCGCATCAGACATTGATGCGGGTACACAGGCGGCGCAGGCGATCATGACGACGGATACACATAAAAAAGAGGTCGCATATACATTCACAGTCGGAGGAAAGACCGCTACGATCGGCGGTATGGCAAAGGGCTCCGGCATGATCCATCCGAATATGTGCACGATGCTTGCCTATGTGACGACTGATGCGGCGATTGCACAGCCGATGCTGCAGAAGGCATTGAGTGAGATCGTTGTCGATTCGTTTAACATGATCTCTGTCGATGGCGATACGAGTACGAACGATACGCTGCTCGTACTGGCAAACGGTATGGCAGGCAATGAGAAAATCACGGCAGAGGGCGCAGACTACGAGGCATTTTATGCGGCATTGAAAGAGGTCTGCACCTATCTGGCAAAAGAGATGGCGGCAGACGGTGAGGGTGCAACGAAGCTGGTCGAGTCGATTGTTGAGGGTGCAGATACGAAAGAGCATGCAAGAATTCTTGCAAAATCAGTCATATGCTCCAGCCTGACCAAAGCGGCGATGTACGGCTGCGATGCGAACTGGGGCAGAGAGCTGTGTGCGCTCGGCTATTCCGGCGTACAGTTTGATCCGATGAAGGTCGAGATGTATTTTAAGAGCGGTGACACAACCATGCTCATTTTCAAAGACGGCGCAGGCGTGGATTACAGTGAGGAGGAGGCATCCAGACTGCTGTCGAACGATCATGTGCAGATCATTTCAAAGATGAACATGGGTACGGAGAGCGCAACCGCGTGGGGCTGTGACCTTACCTACGATTATGTGAAGATCAATGCGGATTACCGCTCATAAGCAGAGATAAAAGGAGATTAGACCAATGGAAAACATGGACGATATTTTACAGAAAGCACAGGTGCTCGTAGAGGCATTACCGTATATTCAGCGTTTTAACCGCAAGATCATCGTCGTAAAATACGGCGGCAGTGCGATGGTGGACGAGGAGCTGAAAAAAAGTGTCATTCAGGATGTGGTACTTTTAAAGCTCGTCGGTTTTAAGCCGATCATCGTACATGGCGGCGGCAAGGAGATCAGCCGCTGGGTAGAAAAAGTAGGCATGGAGCCGCATTTTATCAACGGTCTGCGCGTCACGGATGATGCGACGATGGAGATCGCAGAGATGGTATTGAATAAAGTCAATAAATCACTGGTGCAGATGGTACAGCAGCTCGGTGTGAGCGGTGTCGGTATCACCGGAAAAGACGGCGGACTGCTCAAGGTAAAGAAAAAATACTCAAACGGTGAGGATATCGGTTTCGTCGGTGAGATCACAGAGGTCAACCCGAAGATTTTATATGATCTGTTAGAGAAGGACTTCCTGCCGATCGTCGGACCGATCGGAATGGATGATAACTATGAGTCGTACAACATCAATGCGGATGATGCGGCATGTGCGATCGCAAAGGCGGTCAGCGCGGAAAAACTCGCATTTTTGACCGACATCGAGGGTGTGTACAAAGACCCGAATGATAAGAGCACGTTGATCTCCGAACTGCATCTGTCAGAGGCGAGAAAGCTCATCGAGGATGGCTATATCGGCGGAGGTATGCTGCCCAAGCTCAACAACTGCATTGACGCGATGGAGCAGGGCGTGTCGCGCGTACATATTTTAGACGGACGGATCGCACACTGCCTGTTGCTGGAGATTTTCACCAATAAGGGTGTCGGAACCGCATTTTTAGGAGATAAGGAGCAGAAGTTTTATCATGAAAATGACTAAAGAGGAACAGATCAATCTGGCAGAGGAGTCTCTGCTGCACGTATATAACCGTTTTTCACTCGTGCTCGATCACGGTGACGGCATGTATCTGTACGATACGGACGGGAAAAAATATCTGGATTTTGCAGCCGGAATCGCTGTCATGGCATTCGGCTATCATAACGAGGAATACAACGATGCGCTCAAGGCGCAGATCGACAAGCTGTTACATACCTCAAACCTGTATTACAGCGTGCCGACTGCGACAGCGGCACAGGCGCTGAGCCGGGTGAGTGGCATGGACCGCGTCTTTTTCACCAACAGTGGCGCGGAGGCGATCGAGGGAGCGCTCAAGGCAGCGAAAAAATATGCTTATACGCGCGACGGACACGGCGGACATGAGATCATCGCGATGAATCATTCATTCCACGGACGCACGATCGGTGCGCTGTCCGTGACTGGAAACGCGCATTACCGAGAGCCGTTTGAGCCGCTGATGCCGGGTGTGCGCTACGCTGATTTTAACGATCTCGAGAGCGTCAAAGCACAGATCACGGACAAGACCTGTGCGATCATTTTTGAGACGATTCAGGGCGAGGGCGGTATCTATCCGGCGACGAAAGAGTTTATGGAAGGGGTGCGTGCGCTGTGTGACGAGCATGATATTTTACTGATTCTCGATGAGATCCAGTGTGGCATGGGACGCAGCGGTCACATGTTTGCATGGCAGGGCTACGGTGTGAAGCCGGACATTATGACCAGTGCAAAGGCACTTGGCTGCGGCGTGCCGGTCGGCGCATTCCTCATGACGGAAAAGGTCGCAAAGCAGTCGCTCATGCCCGGGGATCACGGAACGACCTACGGCGGCAATCCGTTTGTGGGTGCAGCGGTCACGAAAGTTATCGAGATGATGGAGCGCGATCAGATCCCTGCACACGTGCAGGAGATCGGTGCTTATTTGTCGGAAAAACTCGACGAACTGGTCGCAAAATATGATTGCCTGACAGCACACCGTGGTGTCGGACTCATACAGGGTGTGGTCTGCACGAAAAAAGTCGGTGAGGTATCCGCAAAGGCATTGGAGCACGGGCTGATCGTTATTACCGCGGGCAGCGATGTATTGCGCTTTGTGCCGCCACTCGTAATCGAGAAATGCCATGTGGATGAAATGATCGAAAAATTGTCTGCATGTCTGGATGAATTGTCGTAAAAAATGGGTCAAACAAGGGTTGTAATATTTAAAAATCTCGGATAAAATAAATATATCGCTTTGTATGTTCTTTCCGGCAGCCGGTGTCGGAAAGGAGTCAACAAATGAAATTTCAAAAAAAGACAGCAAAGGCAGCGGTTGGTTGTCTTTTGCTGTTACTTTTATATGGGTGCGCATCTGACCGGATCACGGTGCCGGGGCAGGATGTGTCCGGCGTGACGGAGAGTGACGGCTGGGAGCTGACTGGCACTGACACAGATGTCAATGCCGATGGATCGGATGAAGCACCGACCAGTTCACAGAAAAGTGCACAAAATGATACTTCGGACATTGTGGAAACTGACAACACGCAGACCACATCTGCCGGCGCGAAGCGGCTGACGGTGTATGTGTGCGGTGCGGTACAGCATCCGGGTGTCTACGAGCTCGCGGAGGGCAGCCGTGTCTATGAGACACTTGCACTCGCGGGAGGTGTGACCGATGATGCATCGCCGACAGCGGTGAATCAGGCGCAGCTGCTCACGGACGGAGAGATGATCGAGATTCTGACTGTCGATGAGGCAATGGAGCGTGAAACTGCGCAGGAGACTGAATCGGACGGCAGGGTGAACATCAATACGGCAGATGCAGAGGAACTAAAGACGCTGCCGGGCATCGGTGAGGCGAAAGCGGACAGCATCATTGCGTACCGCGAGAAGAACGGTGCATTTGCGGCGATCGGGGATATTAAAAATATCGAGGGAATCAAGGACGGGGTTTTTGCAAAACTTGAGGATCATATTAAGGTAGAATAATGTACTGCTGTGAACGGATCAGACAGCGCGAATAAAAAGACAGCACGGGGCAGTGCAGGAGAGGTGTAGAATGGCGAAAAAGGTGCTTGTGGTGGATGATGAAAAGCTGATCGTAAAGGGGATTCGCTTTTCTTTGGAACAGGACGGTATGGAAGTGGAATGTGCGTATGACGGTGAGGAGGCGCTTCGTCTGGCGACGGAGAATGCGTATGATATGATTCTGCTGGATCTGATGCTGCCCAAGATGGATGGTTTTGAAGTCTGCCAGCGCATCCGCGAGTTCTCCAATGTGCCGATCGTGATGCTGACCGCCAAGGGCGATGACATGGATAAGATTCTCGGACTGGAATACGGTGCGGACGACTATATCACCAAGCCGTTTAATATTCTGGAGGTCAAGGCGCGTATCAAGGCGATCATGCGCAGAACCGGTGTCAAGGAAACAGCACCCGCAAAAGAGCAGGTCATCGAAAGCGGTGATCTGAAGCTGGATCTGGACAGCCGCAGACTGTTTATTCTCGGCAGGGAGGTCAATCTGACCGCGCGTGAATTTGAACTGCTGGAGCTGTTTGTCACGAACCCGAACAAGGTATTCAGCCGTGAAAAGTTGCTGCAGCTCGTGTGGGGAGCGGACTATCCCGGCGATGTGCGCACGGTGGATGTACATGTGCGCCGTCTGCGTGAGAAGATCGAGGCAAATCCCAGCGAGCCGAAATATGTTCACACCAAGTGGGGTGTGGGCTATTATTACCGGGGATGAGAATTAGGTATTATAAGGAATAGATAACATGAAGTCGAAAAAGAAACTGCGCAGCTTTTTGAAGAGTCTGCGTTTCCGTTTGATCGTTGTGCTCGTCATTTTTGGAATCGTGCCGGGTTTTGCGCTGCGCATCGGTCTGTTGCGCGCGTATGAGAGTCGTGCGGTAGCGAACCGGACGATTGATATTCTCAGTCAGGCAAAGATTTTATCGGATCAGATTGCCAATAACGGCTATCTTGAGGATGTTTCCCAGGAATCTATCAACTCAAAAGTGGAGCTGATCTGTAATATTTACGACGGCAGAATTCTCGTCGTGGATAATACGTTCCACATTATCAAGGACACCTATGATCTCGACACCTCCAAGATCATTATCTCGGAGGAGGTAGCTACGAGCTTTCAGGGAAAGGAGTCCAGCAAATATGATTCGCTCAACCGCTATATCCAGCTCACTATGCCGATCCGCAATGTGGAGACACAGCAGATCTTAGGCGTTCTGCTCGTGAGTGTGTCGACGGACAATGTACGTGATTCGCTGGCTTATCTGAAAAACGTGGCGCTGATCATCCAGCTGTGTGTGGCGATCCTGTCAGTTGTGTGTGCGATCATTACGGCAAGCCATGTCGCGCGGCCATTTGGCAGAATGAAGCGTTCGATCGAGGATATCCAGATCGGTTACGGTGAGGATATGCTGATGATTGATAATTATTCGGAGACAGAGGAGATTTCTGCAAATATCAATGCGATGCTCAAAAATATGAAGGTGCTGGATGAATCGAGACAGGAATTTGTCTCAAACGTGTCGCATGAACTGAAAACACCGCTGACGTCGATGAAGGTGCTGGCGGATTCACTGACGGCACAGGAGGGTGCACCGGTCGAGCTGTACCAGGAATTTATGGTGGATATTGCATCCGAGATTGAGCGTGAGAATAAGATCATCACCGACCTGCTTTCACTTGTGAAGATGGATAAGGCGGCAGACAGCATCAATATCAGCTCCGTGAATGTCAATGAGCTGCTCGAGCTGATTATGAAGCGGCTGATGCCGATCGCTGAGAAACAGAAGATCGAGCTGGTGCTGGAGAGCTTCCGACCGGTGACTGCGGAGATCGATGAGACAAAGATGTCACTGGCACTTACGAATCTGATCGAAAATGCGGTGAAATATAATGACAAGCCGGACGGCTGGGTGCATGTATCACTGAATGCGGATCACCAGTATTTTTATGTGAAGGTGGAGGATAACGGCATCGGTATTCCGGAAGAGTCGCTGGATCATATTTACGAGCGTTTTTACCGTGTGGATAAATCGCATTCGCGTGAGATCGGCGGTACGGGACTCGGACTGGCGATCACCAGAAATGTCATTCTGATGCACCGCGGAGCGATCAAGGCATTTTCGACTGAGGGTGAGGGTACGATTTTTACCGTGCGTATTCCACTCAAATATATTGCGGGATAGGAGGCATGACATGAGAAAAAAATATGTGATCCTGACCGTGGCATTGTTATTAGTCTGCATGTTGTGCTGTGGCTGTGACGGATCAAACAGACAGGAGGGCGAGCTGCTGATCAGTTATCTTGATAAGGAACAGACAAAGATTGTGCGTACCGGCTATGATCCGAATGCGGATGAGGCAGACACGGAGCTGCTGCTCAAAGAGCTGATAGAGGTACTTTCGACGGATTCGGGAGATGTGGATTTTGTCCGTCCGATTCCGGAGGAAGTCCATGTGATAAAAACAAGTCTGGTCAACGGTGATCTGAAGGTTTATTTTGACGATGCGTATCATACGATGGACGCTGTACGGGAGATTTTATGCAGGCTGGCGCTGGTGCAGACATTGACACAGGTGGAAGATGTGGATTGTCTGGAGTTTTTTGTGGATGATGAGCCGCTTAAGGATACACGCGGAAACGAGGTCGGTGAAATGACACCGGATGACTTTGTCGTGAATCCGGGCGAGCAGATCAATTCGATCCAGCATGCGACGCTGGAGCTGTATTTTTCAAATGCGGCGGGCGACGGACTGGTGCTGGAGACCCAGCGTGTGTACTATAACAGCAATGTGTCGCTGGAAAAGCTCGTGATCGAGCATCTGCTGGCAGGACCAAAGAGCGAGGGCGCGGTGGCATCGATTCCCCCGGAGACGACACTGGTCAATGTATCGGTCGCAGACCGGATCTGCTATGTCAGTCTGGATGATGGGTTCCGCACACAGAATTATGATATTCAGGAGCCGATTGTGATCTATTCGCTTGTAGATTCACTTGCGGCACTGCCGCATATTGACAAGGTACAGATATCGGTGAACGGTGATACATCGGGCGTTTATCGCGAGAGCATGCCATTGAGCACGATCTATGAGGAGGATCTCTCCTATGTGCGTCTGGCAGACAGCAGCCGTGAGGTCATCGTCAATGACATCAAGGAGGAAAATAAACATCCATTGGACTAAACGATTGAGCTGTCAGATAGCTTTAGCGTTTCTGTGCGGGATTCTGCTGTATCAGACAGGCAGCCGCTGGTGGCTGCTGGCAGGTGTCTGTGTGGCGGCGGTATTGTTTGTGCCGCTGATTGGGCAGAAAAAGTATCGGGAATGTGTGCTGAGAGGCGGACTGCTGCTGGCAGTCTGGCTGCTCGGTGCGGGCTGTCAGATGCGGGAGGAGCGCATCTGGCAGGCAGAAACGCAGACGCTATTTCGGGAGCCGCGGATCTCGGTGTGTGGGACGCTGATCCGCAAGGAAAAACAGGAAAAAAGCTGGCAGCTGACACTCGCGCTGCCGGATTATGAAAATCGGGTGATTGTGTCTACGCAGGACGGCGGGTACCCGCTGGACTGTGTTCTATCGGTCGAAGGATCGGTCAGGGAGTTCGATATCCCTCGCAACGAGGGGCAATTCAATCAAAGACAATATTATAAATGCAGGCGTATTCTTGGGCGGATTTCTGATCCGACAATTCGCTGTATACAGGTGCAGAGCGGTATCTATGCATGGCGTGAACAGCTTTTTTCGCTGCGCACACAAATGTGCGGTGTGTACGAGTCCTGTCTGCCGCCGCAGGCGGCAGGGATGCTGGCAGCGATGGTTACAGGTGAAAAGACGCGGATGGATGCAGAGGTCAGACGGCTGTTTCAGGTGGCGGGCTTTAGTCATATTCTGGCGATCTCCGGCATGCATATCAGTCTGATCGGCATGGGGATCTACCGGATGCTGCGAAAGAGCGGGAGGTCTTATGGGTGCTGCGGTGCTGTGACAGCGGGATGTTTACTGCTGTATGGGGAACTGATCGGCTGGGGCGTGTCGTCGCGGCGGGCAATCGGTATGTTTGGGATCTATCTGCTGGCACAGTATCTCGGCAGAAGCTATGATCTGTGGTCGTCACTGTCGTTATCGGCGGTGCTGTTGCTGGCTGACCAGCCGTTCTTGTTCGGTGATGCGGGATTCCGGCTCTCCTTTGCCGCAGTCATGGCGGTAGCGGTATCAAAGGATGTGCTGTCAGATGGTTCTGATGAGCATCCAGATGCGCGGGAGGAGGTGCATCTGGATCATCGTGCGGATGGCAGACACGGAGGGCGCGGGAGGATTCCGCTGCGGCCGCTGGGCATGGCGCTTCTGATCCAGCTATTCACACTGCCACTCGTGGCATACAGCTATTATGAGCTGCCGGTGTATGCGCTGTTTTTGAATCTGCTGTTGCTGCCGTATGCGGGGCTGATTGTCGGCTGCGGTCTGGTAGGCGGTCTGACCGGGATCAGATGGCTGGCGGCAGCCCGCATCGTATTGCAGCCCTGCCGGATCGTCTCGTCGGTCTATGTGTGGATGTGCAGCAGAATTGATCACCTGCCGCATGCTTCGATGATCTGCGGACAGCCCACAATGGAAAGGCTCGTACTGTATTATCTGCTGCTCATTGCCGCATTGTGGCTGGAGCAGAAGCTCTGTAAAAGAAACTATAAAAAACAGCATCGGGCAGCGGTGTGGCTGCCGGTCACGGCAATCGGGCTGGTCGCGCTTTTATTCGCACCCGCACGCGGTCAGAGCGGCTTTGAAATCGATTATCTGGATGTCGGGCAGGGGGATGGATCGATGATAAAAACCGCATCCGGTACGGTCTGTTTTGTCGATGGCGGCAGTACGGATGTGACCGGAGTCGGCACTTACCGTATCCTGCCGTTTTTAAAATCGAAAGGGATCAAGGCGGTTGATTACTGGATCATTTCACATGCGGATGAGGATCATGTCAATGGTTTTTATGAAGTGCTCGGATCGGGCTACGAGGTGCGCACCGTTGTCATAGCTGCCTATATGCCGGAGAGTCCGGCAAAGGAAAAGCTGTTGCAGACAGCGGCAGATACTGGAGTGCCGGTGCTGCAGGTGCAGGCGGGACAGACGCTGTATCCGGATCGGGCATCCCACAGCGTTAAAAAGGGTGATTCGACTGGTGCGCGGCTGCATATTCTGGCACCGGCGCAGATAAATGCCGACTCCAATGCGGCGAGCCTGGTATGTCTGTATGAGGATGCATCCGTGCGTGCGCTGTTTACCGGGGATATTGGAACAGAGCAGGAGCGGGAGCTGTTGGAGCGCGGGCTGGCAGCGCCCGTTGATCTGTACAAAGCGGCACACCACGGATCGCGCTATTCAAACAGTGAGGCGTTTTTGTCTGAGCTCGCGCCGAAGCTGTCCGTTGTTTCCTGTGCGCGGCGCAACCGCTACGGACATCCCGCGCAGCAGGCGATAGAGAACATGCGCGCCAGTGGCAGCCGCATCCGCTATACGATGTACAGCGGACAAATAAAAGTCCGTCTCTCACAGGGCAGACTGACGGTGCATGAATATGTATCCGGTGACGGATCAGAGCATGTATGGGATGAAATTTAACGGTCGTAGATCTGTTTCAGATGCTCCAGCTTTGCACTCATGTTTGTGAGCAGCAGATCCAGTGTTGTGATCGCAGCCATACATTCGACAACAACGATCGCGCGCGGAACGATGATCGGATCATGGCGTCCCTTGATGGAAAGCTCTATCGCCTCACCGGAGCAGTTGACCGTCTGCTGTGGCTGGCTGATCGAGGGAGTCGGTTTGACTGCAACACGGAATACGACAGGCGAGCCGTCACTGATGCCGCCGAGCGTGCCGCCGGCGTGATTGGTCGCTTTTGTAATGCTGCCGTCTGTCAGGATAAACGCATCGTTGTTGGTGCTGCCGGTCGAGGTGGCAGCAGCAAAGCCGTCGCCGATTTCAAAGCCTTTGATGCTGCCGATTGAGAGCATTGACTTGGCGAGATTGGCGTCCAGCTTATCAAACACGGGATCACCGATGCCTGCGGGCATGCCGTTGATCGTACACTCGATAATACCGCCACACGAATCCTGATTTTTCAGGCACAGCTCGAGATATTCCTGCGCGGCTGTGGCAGCGGCAGCATCCGGCATGCCAAGCGGATTGTTCAGCGATTCGGCGAGGTCAAACGCATTGCGGTCGATCGTCACGGGACCGATGGCAGTCGCATAGGCATGGATGTCGATGCCGAGTGTGGCAAGCAGCTTTGCCGCAATCGCACCGGCAGCGACGCGCCCGATCGTCTCTCTGCCGGAGGAGCGTCCGCCTCCGCGGTAATCGCGGAAACCGTATTTTGCATCAAACGTATAATCTGCGTGTCCGGGACGATAGCAGGTAGCAAGCTCCCCGTAATCGTGGGAGCGCTGGTCGGTGTTAAATACGACGAGCGAGATCGGTGTACCGGTCGTTTTTCCCTCAAATACGCCGGAGAGGATCTGCACGGCATCCGCCTCGCTGCGCTGTGTTGTATATCTGGACTGACCGGGT
Source organism: uncultured bacterium (assembly GCA_937893485.1). GTDB lineage: Bacteria > Bacillota > Clostridia > Lachnospirales > Lachnospiraceae > W0P33-017. The sequence goes on from CALBJL010000225.1 coordinate 14,031, forward strand.
TTGCGGCGATCCAGATAGCGCTGGATATCCGCCTCGTTCAATTCCAGACCTGCGGGGCAGCCGTCGACGACAACGCCGATTCCTTTTCCGTGGGACTCGCCCCAGGTGGTGACTGTAAATAATTTTCCATATGTTGAACCTGACATGTGATACCTCCGGTTATAAGCTTTTGTTGTTTTTATCTGTTATACGCTGCGTTTTAAGTAAAATATACGCCCGAGCCTCAAACAGCTCTTATTATATAGAAAAATTTACAGAATTTCAATTCTTCTTCGATAATCGTCCGCATAACAGCACCCGCATTTGTGCAGGAGTGCGCTGCGGTATACGTCTGCGGCAAACAGATCCTGTGCAAATGCAGTCTGCATCGCGCCGGAATCTGCGGCTGCCTGTGACAGCTCCCGCAGTTGTGACGGGCGTGTGACGAGCGGTGCGGCTGCATGCTGCTTGATCTCATGAAGCAGCCCGGCAGCGGATGAGCGGAATCCGAGCACGCGCAGATAAGGCACATAGCCGTCTGCGTTGATGAGCGGTGCGGGGGATTCGGCGGGAAGCTGTAACAAAATATGCGTCAGTGCGCGCGCAATGCGGGCGCGGGTCAGGCTTTTGTTTTTCAGCAGATCGCAAAAACCGGAAAAATCCTCGTATGCGCCCAGCAATTTCCGGATGCGCGCCGAGAGATCACTGCCGCAGTCGAGGTACGAGGAGTATCCGTTGTCTCTTTGCGCAAGCAGTGCATAATGCACCTGTGCGGATAGATCCTGTTCGGATAAAAACGCATAGGTGTCGTGATATTGACGCAACAGATCAAGACTGCTCTCCGGTAACTGCTTCTGCTCCCGCAATATGTGCAGTGCCGCATTTGGATCGCCTGAGAGCAGGCGGCGGCAGGCGCTGGCTGACAGAAATTGCCGCATTTGTTTTGCTGTGCCGGGATCGTGATCGTCCGGACAGACTGCAACATCGCCGTTTAAACCGTCTGCGGGATCGTCCGAACCGCTCGAACCGCCTGCCATATCATTGCCGTGATAGCTGCCGAGCCGCCGGATCGGACATAGCTCCAGATCCGAGTGCGTGTATGCGATCGCGCGCATGTATTCAAATGCCAGCAGGTTGTTCGGGTTATTGAGCAGTCCCGGATCACAGCCATCCGTACAGCTATGGATCGCGGCGGTTCGCGCCTGCGCGTAGGGCAGTCCCGATGACAGCCCGCGTTGGAGCGCCGCCTGAAATTCCGGCGATTCCGTGGACAGTATACGCGCCAGTTCACGGTATGGCTCCCCGCAGACCGCGGGATCTTCGCACCCAAAGCTGATCGTATCGACGACACCGGTTGTGTGCAGCACAGAGACACCCGCGCGGGCAAAGCCCTCGGCGCTGGCGGTGCTCGCGGCGACCGGCAGCATCAGCACCAGATCGGCACCGGATGCGAGCGCCATGCGTGCACGGATGTATTTGTCCATGAGTGCCGGAGCGCCGCGCTGCACAAAATCCCCGCTCATCACGACGATGAGATAGTCGCAGCCGGAGCGCGCACGCGCCTCAGCGATCTGGTAGGCATGTCCGCTGTGAAATGGATTGTATTCTGCGATAATTCCGCAAACTCGCATGGTGCGTTCCTCGTTTCTAAGTGATAGTTTCTGCTGTTTCATGGCTTTTCAATGCTAAGGATATGCGCATTAGGGATCTCCTTGGTGAGGATAAAAAATGATACCAATAATAAAATATTACATCTAAAATTAGAAAAATGCATCATTTTTATGAGAGGAATAAAAAAATTGCAGTAAATAAGAAAATCTGCCCTTTGATTTGACACCTGAAAATTCTATATTCTATTTATGAAAAACATTTGGCAATATCAAAATGGTTCAATCAGCATAATGGAAGAAAAATCTTCGGAAAGGATGTTTAGAACTATCCGTCTGTCTATTTAAACAAGAATAAGTCTGTAAGCCGTTTTTCATGTTTTTTGTGAATGATCCATGATATGACTTGTCCGGTGGAAAAAAATAGCGTATAATAACATACAGTACGTGGTTATCTGAGAATAACTATTTAAAGCTTAAGCGATGAAAAAGGAGAGAGTAAAAAATGAACGTTTTAGTTATCAACTGCGGCAGCTCATCATTGAAATATCAGGTGATCAACTCCGATACCGAGCAGGTACTGGCAAAGGGTCTTTGCGAGAGAATCGGTATCGACGGCAGACTGGTGTACACACCGGCAGGCGGCGAGAAGGAGATCAGCAATCTGGACATGCCTACACATAAGCAGGCGATCCAGTACGTGATCGATGCCCTGACCAACGAAAAGACCGGAGTGATCAAGAGTCTGGATGAGATCGGCGCAGTCGGACACCGTCTGGTACATGGCGGAGAGAAGTTCGCATGTTCTACACTGATTACCGAGGACGTTATCAAGGCAGTCGAGGAGTGCAGCGACCTTGCACCGCTTCACAACCCTGCAAACCTGATTGGTGTACGTGCATGTCAGGAACTGATGCCGAACACACCGATGGCAGGCGTATTCGATACCGCTTTCCATCAGACCATGCCGTTAGAGGCATATATGTACGGTATTCCGTATGAGTATTATGAGAAATATAAGATCCGTAAATACGGCTTCCACGGAACCAGCCACAGCTTTGTATCAAAGCGTACGGCAGAGCTGCTCGGAAAGCCCATCGAGAATCTGAAAATTATCGTATGCCATCTCGGAAACGGTTCTTCCGTATGTGCGGTAAACGGTGGCAAATCCGTAGACACTTCCATGGGACTGTCTCCGTTAGAGGGACTGATCATGGGAACACGTTCCGGTGATATCGATCCTTCCGTGATGGAGTTCATTTGCAAGAAAGAGAACATGGACATCAACGGCATCATGGACGTATTAAATAAGAAGTCCGGCGTACAGGGTCTCTCCGGTGTATCTTCTGATTTCCGTGATCTGCAGGCAGGTGCCGCAGACGGAAACAAGCGCTGCGAGATGGCAGTTGACGTATTCTGTTACCGTGTACTGAAATACATTGGTGCATATGTGGCAGCCATGAACGGTGTGGATGCAATCGCATTTACCGCAGGACTCGGAGAAAACGATGAGATCGTCCGCCGCAAGATCGTGAGCCGTCTCGGATATCTGGGTATCACACTTGATGAGGAAGCTAACGAGAACGGACGCGGCAAGGAGATCGCAATCTCTACACCCGATTCAAAGGTTCCGGTATGGATCGTACCTACAAATGAGGAGCTGGCAATCGCGCGTGAGACCGTAGCTTTATTGAAGTAAGATGGTGGAACTGGCATAACAGTTCAGCCCGCGCCATTCGCAAAGACGCCTGACGGCGTTTTCTCACTGCTACGCAGTTAACTTTGCTCATAAGATGGCGCTCACCGCATCACCTGTGAAATGTGCTCATTCATGCAAGCATGACTCACACATTTTCTCGGTGATGGCTGAACTGTTAAAAAAAAAATAAGTAAAAAATACTGTTGACAAACTTTTTCGCGATAGATATAATAGGAAAAGTGTGGATAGGAGACGGACCATGAAAATAGATATTTCCGATGTATATTCCTTAGATAATAAGGAAATAACAAGAAAAGTCCATATTGATATGGTCACATTTGAGTCCCGTCAGGGTGCATTTCCTATTCAGGCAGGTGAACCATTCGACTTGACGATCGCCAATGAGGAAGGCAAGCGGCTGCGACTTTCGGGCGAGGGAGATGCGACGGTTCAGATTCCATGTGACCGCTGTCTGCAGGAGGTAGCGTATCCTTTTCATATCGAGATCGAAAAGGTGATGCCGTTTGCGGATGTTTCCGGTGAAACGGAGGATGACAGCGACGAAGCAGCGTCCTATATTGATGAGGATCGCGTGCTGGATGTGGATCGGTTGATCTACAACGAGATATTGGTGAACTGGCCGGCAAAGGTTTTGTGCAGACCCGATTGTAAAGGGATCTGTCCGAAATGCGGCACGAATTTGAATTTAGCTGCCTGCGACTGTGAGCAGGGCGAGTTAGATCCACGCATGGCACAGTTTCAGGATGTATTTAATAAGTTTAAGGAGGTGTAACCGAATGTCAATCTGTCCTAAGAATAAGTCTTCAAAAGGTAGAAGAGATAGAAGACGCGCAAACTGGAAGATGTCTGCTCCTACATTAGTAAAGTGCAGCAAGTGTGGTGAGCTGATGATGCCTCACAGAGTTTGCAAGAACTGTGGAACATACAATAAGAAAGAGATCATTCCTCAGGACTAATCAGAATCAGAGTTAAAAAAGAGTCGCTTGCGGCTCTTTTTTTTTATTCATAGGAAAGTCCTTCCTATGAATAAAAAACGCTCCGCGAGGATCGCACTGCGGCGGTTATGAAATATGTCGCAAAAGC
>CALBJL010000226.1 GCA_937893485.1 uncultured bacterium
AACCTAACTCGTGTTCAGCAAAGGCTTCCACGAGTTACGAGTCTCATCTCCATCGTGCAAAGGCAGCAAAATCAGACATGACTTTGCTCGCGCTGCATCCATAACGGATGGCATACTTGTGCTCACATGCCGCTTTACGCTATGAATGTGTCTGCGTTACATAACACATGGCTGCTGTAGCCGCCGCCAGCCAATACGTTTTAACATAGCTTTGCAATCACCTGATAATAAAAATTAACAGAAGGAGCAACACATGAAATCACAACAGGACTTACGATTACAATTAAAAAGCATTGACCATAAAAGCTATCCGTCGTACAAATCGCTGCGCGGTGCATACCGGTTTCCGAAATATGTGCTGTCGATTGACCATGTGCAGGGTGATCCGTTTGCTGCGCCCTCGGAGGTCAGTGTTACGATCGACGCGAAGGCAGCGGGTTTTCCTGCGTTTGCGATGAAAGACAGGCTGACGAGAACCGCGTTGGCAGATCTGCTGCTGCGCGGGTTTGCCGCAAAGGTGAACCGATATACGTTCAAGGCAAAGGGCTCTGGAAAGAGCGGTCTGATCTCGGTGTCACATCCAGGACAGGAAGTGTTGCAGCGCACCGCCTGCGAGGTTAGTGAGACAACGGTCACGGCGCGCTTTGCGGTCGGTTTTCCTGCAAATGGACGGACGATCAATGCGGGCGAACTGGACAAGATTTTGTTTGAATATCTGCCGCAGTGCGTGGAGCAGGCTTTCTATTATAAGAACCTTAATGCAGACAAGGTAAAACAGGTGATAGAGCTGGCGGAGGATCAGCAGGCGATCCGCGATCAGCTCCCGCAGTCAGGTCTGGTGGCATTTGTTGCGGATGATGCGATTTTGCCGCGGGAGAGCGGGATTTCGTCCAAACCGATGAAGGGTGCTGTGGCATTTTCGTCGCCGGAGCGGCTACGTGTGACGATGCAGCTGCCTCACCGTGGAAAGATCACGGGTATGGGTGTCCCGAAAGGCATCACGCTGATTGTAGGTGGCGGTTATCACGGAAAATCGACGCTGCTCAATGCACTGGAGCTGGGCGTGTACAACCATATCGCAGGGGATGGCAGAGAGTATGTGATCACGGATGCCACTGCGATGAAGATCCGTTCGGAGGATGGCAGATTTATAAAAAATGTAGACATTTCGATGTTTATCAATGATCTGCCGAATGGACGCGATACGATGGATTTTTCTACCGCGGATGCGAGCGGCAGTACCTCACAGGCGGCAGGTATCGTAGAGAGTATTGAGGCAGGCAGCAGGCTGATTTTGCTGGACGAGGATACATCGGCGACAAATTTCATGGTGCGGGATGCATTTATGCAAAAGGTCGTGAGCCCGAATAAGGAGCCGATCACACCGTTTTTATCGAGAGCAAGAGATCTGTATGAACGTGCCGGGATCTCGACCGTCCTTGTCGCGGGCAGCTCAGGAGCTTTTTTCCATATTGCAGACACGGTCATCCAGATGGATCAATACGAGCCGGTGGATATTACCGCGCAGGCGAAGGAGCTGTGTGCACAGTTTCCGATCACCAGAGAACCGGCGAAGGCATTCGCACTGCCGCACAGCCGGCGTGTGCTTGAGAAGGCGAAAAACGATGCGGTCAGACGCAGGGATTACCGGAGCGGGGAGATCAAAAAGGGTGAGCCGGAGCGCCTGAAGGTTAAGACACTCGGCGTGGATGGATTTTCACTTGGAAAACAGCAGGTAGATCTGCGCTATATCGAACAGCTGGTGGACAGCGAGCAGACGGCGGCGCTCGGATTGCTGCTAAAATATGCGGTAGAGCATCTGGCAGACGGCAGACGCACGATCGCGGAGACGGCAGATTGGCTGGCTGGGAAGCTGGCGCAGGAGGGCATGGCATTTGCCGCGGAGCATGGCAGTGTTTCGGGCGGCTATGCGATCCCGCGCGTACAGGAGATTTATGCCTGCCTGGATCGTTATCGGGTAGAGTTATAATAAAGAAAACAAAGCTTATTTTTAACAGGGGGAGTTTATGTTCTGGGATAAAGTTGCCGGAGTTTATGATATATTTGCGAAGGTCATCAATCGGAAAACGCACAAAAAACTGTGTGCGGTGATGGAGGGGCTGATCCAGCCGACGGATGAAGTGCTGGAATGCGCGTGCGGAACCGGACTGCTCACGAAGGTGATTGTGGGAAAGTGCAAACATCTGATTGCAACGGATTTTTCAGAGAAAATGTTAAAAAAGGCGCGGAAAAACTGTAGCGGCTATCACAATGTGGAATTCAGGAAGGGAAATATTTTACAGCTTGATTACCCGGATGAATCCTTTGATGTGGTTGTGGCTGCCAATGTGATTCATTTGCTGGACGAGCCGTACAAAGCGCTTGAGGAGCTTGACCGCGTCTGCCGAAAGGGCGGTCGGATGATTATTCCGACCTATATGAATGAGACGGATAAGGGAGAGATGAATGCTGTTTCCAATGCAATCGGAAAGGCGGGGGCTGATTTTAAGAGAGAATTTACGCTGCGTTCCTATCAGGCATTCTTGGAACAGGCGGGATATAAAAAAGTGGAATATACGTGGTGCGATGGCAGAGTGCCGTGTGCGGCCGCAGTGATTCAAAAGAGCCGTGAACCCTAGAAAAATCAAGGGCTCACGGCTCTTTTTTAAATTGACAATTCTGACATACAATGGTAAAATAATGGAAAATGGAAACCAGAAATTGATTTTGGGTTTCCGGGCAGAGGACTAGGCATGAGAGAAAAGATTATTGATGCGGCGATCGAGGAGTTTACGCTGAATGGACTGCAATTTACGATGAGTGAGCTGGCAAAGCGTCTCGGCATCAGCAAAAAGACGATTTATACCGTTTTTGAGAGCAAGCAGGCGGTGCTGGTGGCGATTGCGGACCGGTATGCGGCAGATTT
>CALBJL010000227.1 GCA_937893485.1 uncultured bacterium
AAATCTTCGATTTTCCTCGATGTCCGGGCATTCGCCCTATCACTCTCGATATATGCAGTTCTTACCATGCCAGCATGATCGAACTGCATATTCTCGACTGACACTGCTCATTGCTTGCGCTCATTATATCACAATTATATTGTGTCTAAATTTTTCTTATTGATTCTGGATATATATATTCGAAGTACAGGCGGCTCTTTTTTATATTAAACCTCCATCACCTCAACCAGCTCATTTGTCTCATGATCGAGCACAATCAGTTTTCCATCCCACCAGTCAAACGTATAGGAATCCGACGGCGGCAGAGTCGCAAGTCTTTCTTTCTCACCCTCAAGCGGCTTTTTGTAAATGCGATTCCTTTGATACAGATACATCACACCGTCCTCGTAGCCGATGATGCGCGTGCGGTTGTTTTTCGGCTGATACAGGATGTCACATGTTTGTGTTTTCGGGTCATAGGAATACAAAATATCAAATTTCATATCATGTTGTGAGATCCTAAAATCATCACTATAACGATTCACCGGTTCCTGTGTGATTCCGATCCACTGATCGCCTGACCGGTCGATCCGGCAGGCATCTGCATATACATACGAATATCCGCATTCACCCAATGCATCCTTAATGCTCCTACAGATTTCTTCTGATACCGCCGGCTCCAGCTTTTCCTGCACATATGCATATTCCGCAGCTGTCTGTGACAACTGCTGTAGCTCTTTTGTACGCAGATTTAACTTATAGTCTCCCTCTTCATTTTGAAAATACAGCATCTGCACTTCTGCAAAAAAATCCTTTGCCTGATCATCCGCTGTCACAAGTTCCTCTACCGTTCCATTTTCCAGATTATATCGCCAGATAGCCCCCTCATACGGTGTCTCATATTTCCACAAGTGAATGTACGACTCATTCTCACACGGATTTGCAGCCGAATTGATGCGTTCTACAATCTGTTTACAGCGATTCCTCATAGCTTTTTCACCCCTCGATTATGCTTTTGCATGATTCTTGTATGTTCACAAATTGCACTCATTACCCAACGTATCAAACGCAGCACCATGCATCTGTGTTATCGCTCGCCCAGATCTGCGGAAGCTACTTTGACTAATAATCCGAAAAAATCCACTATACTATATACAGTATAACGGATGCTTATGTAAAAATCAATTCACCCCGATCTCCAGATCGTATCGTTTCCCGATCATCTTCAGATACCTCTCGTTATGACTGGCAGCGACCAGCATTGGCGCATAGGCGTCCCTGCCGCTTATACGAAACATATACGGGAATTTCTCAAAACGCTCCACATACTGATCTGCAAAATCCAGAATTCCCCTCTGAATCTCCCGAATGCCGTCCTGATTATAATCATATTTTCCAAATGCCAATGTAATATCCAATGAATCAAGATAGACAGACTCCTGCTCCATCTCCGTTTTCCCATCATAAAAACCACGAAAAGATGGTGTCGGAGATGACAACAACAACTCCCAATATACATTATAATCTTTATTCGGATCGTGCTTTTTCAGCAAGTCCCGATTCATCTGTGCCGAATACAAATATGATACCAGTCTGCCATCCTGCAAAAATGGCTCTGCTGCATCCGACTCCGCATTATGGATCGTGTTCGTTCCGGCTACAATCCCTGTAATCCGGCAATCAAATCCCCATACTTTTTTCGTCAAATGCGAGAGCGCCATCGCACCACTTCCCGCCCATCCGATATCGACTGCTGCTGTCTTTTTGCAGCCATCTAAAATCTGGGCATAATATTTTTTTGCAGCCGCCTGCTGTTCTGTATATTGTTCGATCACAAGATCCCATTTTGCCTGAATAAAACGGTTTAAGAGATAAGCATTTTTATCTGTCAAATAATCCTGCGGATGCAATGCAATAAAACTACGCCCGCTTTCTTCCCATATTTTCTTCGAGCCGGGCAAAGTCTGAATCAGAACGTCTAGTTCCATCGAATGCAACACTTCTTTAATTGTTATTTTCTGATTGATCTTATGATAAATAAATCTCCTAAAAAAATCATGTCGATCCTCATCTGCCATCAGCTTTGTAGCAGCTTTCCGCGACCAATATACATACTCTGTAACATCATCGGGATACATCTTCTGATATACCTGCCGCAACGTATCTCCATCACGTGACAAAAACAATATCTTGTCCAACTGATGCATCTCATAATACTGATGGATAAAATGGCAGTATCCAACTACAAATAATCCTCCATACAGATAACCATATTCATAATCCAGACTAAAGGTATGCAACCCATTATACAAATGATTGGATACCAAACCACGATAGGCACTTCCTATTAGCATTGACATATCTTCCGGCCGACACTTTTCCGCAACTTTACTCACATTCCAATATGGTAAAATATTTAATCCACATTTTTTTGCCATTTCATGATCACTATGCGGGTTATCCCCAATATGTACAATAGAAAATCCATTTGGATTGCTGTTAATTACAGCACGCTTTCCAGCAATATGATTCCCTGATTTCACTTTATCATTTGTATCTATTTTATACAGATCCCATATCACTCGCCGATACAGTCTGCCATCTGCCTTACTCTCTCCATACTCATTGGATAAATAGATCCGATCTGCCCCTATATATCCGGCACATTTTAAAATTTCCTCAATGCATGACTTTGGCAGATACATATCGGATACAATCACCGTAGTTTTTCCCATCGCCTGCAAACGGTTCCAGACTTCCAGCATAAATGGATTCGCATAACAAAGTGCTTTTTCAATCTCACACTCCACGCGCATGCCTTCCTCTGCATCCAATCCTGTTTCCTTCGCCAGATGTTTCCAGACCTGCTGTAAAGCAATCTCCATATGCCCATTCTTCCGCTTGCACTGCATACGTGCATCCCATTCCGCAAATGTCCGCACATTTTTAAAATCCAACATATCGAAACGCTCCGCAATCAGATAGAATACATCAGTTGGTATAAACATTGGTCGAAAAATTAACGTATCAAAAATGTCAAACGATATCACATCATAACCTTTGACCTTCTCAATAAAATCATCCACAGAAATAAATGCTCTATCCTTGTGATAAGCCTCCGACTCACTCATTCTGATATTCAGTCGTTTTTTTTCATACAATTCTATTTCAGGAACATTTCCAAGAAATCTGCAAAACAACACATAGTAAGCAAAATTCAGCCACAACAAATATGCCCAAGATAATATCTTGAGCATACCTGTAGAAGCATCATGCACTTTGTGATAACGATATGCAATTCCCCGATGCTTATTTACTAATACTTGATATATTTTATTTCTCATAACAAATCAGGCTCTACCTTTTCTCAAAGCAAAATGTTTTCTATACCGATACGCTACAACTCTCCAACATATTGCATTCTTTATTCTACAGCTTTTCACCCGCTGCAATTTTCTATGATATTTTGCACTGTCAATCCGTTTTAACCAATCCACCCCTTTCAGGAAGTCATTCATTGCAAGTATTATATAGTATTCTGTCAGCCAGTCTCCCTGTACATGATACTCAGCAATCTTGTCTCTCCATTCAGCCAACAACTGCTCTGCATCCGGCAAGAACCCATGGATCTGATTGACAAATAACGGATTTCTCGTATCGTAATATTGCATCAATGGTGTAACTCTCTTATCATAGGTTTCATGCCAAACCTGTACACCTTCAATAATGATTGGTTTTTTCCCACACCGCAAACCATATTCGACATCATCGCAATGAATAAAAAACGGCAGCACATCATTTTGTCTTACAAAATCCATCGGGAAACAGCAGAACCACCATCCACCGTAATCAGCATCCGCATTATAGACAACCCTACCGGGTGTGTAGGTACTGTTTCTTACATTACGCATAAATTCTACATGAGAAATATATCCAGCATTCCATTTTTCTGCCGCCGTATATTGAATATCTGGCTTGTCCATACAAAACATTCGTCCGGCAACCGGTCGATCCTTATTTGCTTCATCCACATATGTCAAAAAATCGAATAGCAAATAAAATGAACTCATGTCAAATGACACATCATCATCCATGAAAATCACGTGAGAAAACCTCTCTCCACAATTACGAATTGCTTCTATACCACGCTGAAATCCGCCTGAGCCGCCGGTATTTCTGTTGTGGATACAATAAACATATTCTGTATCCGGTATCTGAATTTTACTGGCATTATCAACAATGAAAATATGTAATCTGCCATAATAAGCAGGCTGCTCTTTATCAAAAAAGCGTGATCTCTGCAAAATCTCAAGGTTTTTTTGAATATATTCTTCTCTCTGATAAGTACATATGTTTAAAGCCAGCTTTACGTCACTCATCATGCTAACTGTTCGGCCGCACACTGCAACGCACGTGCAGAAAACGATCCACACAAACCTGAACTCTCTACTAAAGAACCATACTTCATTATTTTTTCCCTCTTAAACAGTCATTTTAATATTTGCTCCTGTACAGCCCTTATTTCCTGCAAATCATAACCACAAAAATCCGCGATCTCTTCCGGTGTTTTGTGATTCAAAAGCATCCTTCTGATTCGCATTTCTTTTTCCGCTTCACGTCCTTCTTCTCGTCCCTTCTCCAGACCTTCTTCCACAGCAACCGTTTTGAGATAATGCTCCCGCGCATTTCGATCTCGCACCTCTTTCATGTGCGCCTCGTATCTGGCTCGCATATATCCGCTCAGACTCATTCTCTTTAATTCTTCAATCGCCATCTGAAGTCCCGCATTTTTTGTATGAATCATATCCAGCTCCTCCTCACTACGTGCATTGAAAAAACGAATCCA
>CALBJL010000228.1 GCA_937893485.1 uncultured bacterium
GGAGGTTCTGCTGACCTCATTTTCGATCCTGATGGCGCGCAAAAAGGGTTTTCTGGAGATGGCGGTGTCTGGCGTGGCGAAGCTGGATGAATTAAAGGATGGCGACCGTGTCCTGATCTGCGAGGGATGTACGCATCACAGACAGTGCGGGGATATCGGAACACAGAAACTGCCGAACTGGCTGCGCAATTACACCGGAAAGCAGTTGGAGCTGACCTTTGCGTCCGGCAAGGATTTCTCGGAGCATGTCGGTGATTATGCGCTCGTCATTCACTGTGGCGGCTGTATGCTGACGGAACGCGAGGTGCGTTCGCGCATGGAGCAGGCGGAGGCACAGCACATACCGGTGACGAATTACGGTACGGCGATCGCGCAGATGAACGGCATACTCCGGCGTTCGCTGGAGATATTTCCGGAGTTGATGAAATAAATGAAGCAACGAAAAATACGTGTCTATGGGATTGTACAAGGCGTGGGATTCCGCCCGTTTGTCAGTCGTCTGGCGGCTGAACGCGGGCTGCGCGGATCGGTCTGTAACAGAGGCTCCTATGTGGAGATCATCGTACAGGGTACGCCGCAGGCATTGACCGAATTTCAAGCAGAGCTGCAGACGGCAGCGCCGGAGCGCTCTGTCATATGGAAGATAGAAGCGGCAGAGCAGCCGCTGACCTCATTTACAGGATTTTCTATTATCGATAGTGTAGAACAGAGCAAACAGTTGGGGGACATTCTCGTGTCCCCGGATATCGCGATTTGTCCCACATGTAAACAGGAATTATATGATCCGCAAAACAGAAGATATCTGCATCCGTTTATCAACTGCACTGCATGTGGTCCGCGGCTGACGATTTTAAAGCAGATGCCATATGACCGTGTGCGCACGACGATGTCGGATTTTCCAATGTGTGCGCGCTGTGCGGACGAATATATTACGATGGGCAGCAGGCGCTACGATGCACAGCCGGTGTGCTGTCCGGACTGCGGACCGCAGATATATCTGATGGATGAGCCGCAGGTGCGCGGGGTGGAGGCGATCCGGCGCACGCGGGAGGTCTTACGTGCCGGAGGGATCGCGGCGGTGAAAGGGATCGGGGGATTCCATCTGTGCTGTGATGCGGGCAATGAGGCTGCGGTCGCATTGCTCAGAAAACGGAAAAACCGCCCTGCCAAGCCGTTTGCAGTCATGGCGCGTGATCCGGCTGCGGCAAAGCGCATCTGCGAGATTGATGATGAGGCAGAACAGCTGTTAGACAGCCCGCAAAAGCCGATTCTGATCTGCCGGAGACGGAACACGGAGCGGATCGCGCCGTCGGTCGCACCGGACAATCCGACGCTTGGCGTGATGCTGCCGTATGCACCGTTGCAGCTTTTATTGTTTGATGATCCGACAGACCCCGATCAGATATCGTTTCCCGATGTGCTCGTCATGACGAGCGGCAACCGCGGCGGGGCACCGATCTGCCGCAGTGATGCGGAGGTGCGGCAGTCGCTGGACGGGCTGTGTGACATTGTATTGTCGAATGACAGAGACATTCTGATCCGCGCGGATGATTCGGTTGTGGAAGCAGCCGGGGATGACCGGTATCTACTGCGCCGTTCACGGGGCTATGCGCCGCTGCCGTTTGCACTCTCGCAGGGCTGGAAGGGCACGGTGCTGGCGGTCGGCGGGGAACTCAAAAATACATTCTGTGTCGGAAAGGACGAATTGTTCTATCTGTCGCCGTATGTGGGTGATCTGTCAGATCTGCGCACGGAACAGGCGCTTGCGGAGACCTGCGGACGGATGCTGGAGCTGTTTGAGGCGTCACCGGATGCGGTCACATGTGATCTGCATCCGGATTACCGTTCAGCCGCGTATGCACATACGTTTGATCTGCCGGTCTACGGCGTGCAGCACCACTATGCACATATTTTATCCTGCATGGCAGAGCATGATGCACTCGACCGGACGGTGATCGGTGTGGCATTTGACGGCACCGGATACGGAACGGACGGCACGGTCTGGGGCGGTGAGTTTCTGATCGCGGATCAGGCGGATTTTATACGTGCCGGCAGTCTCAAGCCCTTTGTGCAGATGGGCGGCGATGCAGCCGCTAAGGAGGGATGGCGCATCGCGCTGTCCATGCTGCTGGAACGGTATGACGAAAAGCAGGTGGAGACGGTTGCACAGCAGCTGGGGCTGTGCAGTGCACAAGAGGTAAACATGCTCGCTGCGGTACGCGCCGCCGGTGTCGGCTGCGTGGTTTCTACGAGTGCCGGAAGGCTGTTCGATGCGGTCAGCGCGCTGCTCGGTGTGCGCAGATGCTCCACGTTCGAGGGTGAGGCGGCAACGGCGCTGCAATATGCGGCGCAGAGCGCCTTGGAGTCCGGCATGGACAAAACAGGGCATCCGGCGCTGATCCTGCGGACACGTGCCGATGGATTTCTGAGGCTGGATGATGGTGAACTGCTGCCGTGGCTTGTGAAGGCGCGGCTCGATGGAAGTCCGACAGAGGCGCTTGCATATGCGTTCCACGAGGCGCTCGCGGACGGTATTTTAGCGGTGTGTGAGCAGCTACGGGCGCAGAGAGGAATTTCCGCGGTGGCATTGTCCGGGGGCTGTTTTTGCAACCGGCTGCTGTCGGAGCTGACAAAGAAACGGCTGGAACGGGCGGATTTTCAAGTGCTGACGCATCGGCTGGTGCCCGCGAATGACGGCGGAATCGCACTCGGACAGGCAGTATATGCGATGGGACGGTTGAACCGTGCGCGTGGTGGAGTGCGACAGGATGACTGATGGAGAACTGACAAGTATAGAAATGACTGGGAAGAAAATGAACGATAAGGAAACGACAGGTAAAAATATGACAGACAGGACGGAACCGGTATCTGAAAATGAATATCCTATTGCGCAGATCCGACAGTGGATTGACCGGCTGGAAGCAGATCACATCCTGCCACGGGAGCAGCTCGTGGCACTGCTGACCTATGAACAGGCGGAGTGTGATGTGTATTTGTTTGAGCGGGCGCGCCATGTACGCGAGTCGGTATACGGAAAAGCGGTCTACATGCGCGGGTTGATCGAGTTTACGAATTACTGTAAAAATGACTGCTATTACTGCGGGATACGAAGGAGTGCGGCGGGGGCGGAACGCTACCGGCTGAGTGAGGAGCAAATACTAAATTGCTGTAAAAACGGGTATGAGCTCGGTTTCCGCACCTTTGTATTGCAGGGTGGCGAGGATGCGTATTTTACCGATGAACGGATCGTACAGATCGTGCGCCGGATCAAAGAGTGTTATCCGGACTGTGCGCTTACCCTGTCGATCGGCGAGCGGGAGCGGGAGAGCTACGAGGCATTTTTCGCGGCGGGGGCAGACCGCTATCTGCTGCGCCATGAGACTGCGGACGAGGCGCATTACCGGCTGCTGCATCCGCCGCAGCTGAGTCTGTCACACCGCAAGCAATGCCTGCGGCAGCTCAAGGCGATCGGCTATCAGGTCGGATGTGGATTTATGGTCGGTTCGCCCGGTCAGACACCGGATTGTCTGGTGGAGGATCTGTTGTTTATCCGTGAACTGGAACCGCATATGGTCGGGATCGGACCGTTTGTGCCGCACCATGATACGCCGTTTGCGGACAAGCCGCAGGGCGGGCTGGAGCTGACGCTGCGGCTGCTTGCCATCATACGGCTCATGCAGCCGCATGTGCTGCTGCCGGCGACGACAGCGCTCGGAACGATCGATCCGAGAGGGCGTGAGAAGGGCATTCTGGCAGGCGCAAACGTCGTGATGCCGAACCTCTCCCCGGGGGAAGTCCGCAAAAAATATTTACTGTATGACAACAAAATCTGCACCGGTGATGAGGCTGCGGAATGTGTCAACTGTTTAGGAAAAAGAATCGCGTCCACCGGCTATGAATTAGTCAGTGACCGCGGAGATTATAAATAGGAGGAATGGTATTATGTACAACCCGAAATCAAGTAAGGCAGAAGAATTTATCGATGATGGAGAGATCTTGGAGACATTGGAGTATGCCGAGAAAAACAAAAACAACGCGCAGTTGATCGACCAGATCTTAGAGAAGGCAAAGCAGCGCAAGGGACTGACGCACCGCGAGGCTGCGGTTCTTCTTGACTGTGAGCTGGAGGATAAAAACGAGCAGATCTATGCGCTGGCAAAGCAGATCAAAAAGGATTTTTACGGCAACCGTATCGTCATGTTTGCGCCGTTATATCTGTCGAATTACTGTATCAACAGCTGTGTGTACTGTCCGTATCATATCAAAAATAAGCATATCGCCCGCAAAAAGCTGACGCAGGATGAGATCCGCGCAGAGGTCATTGCGCTTCAGGATATGGGACATAAAAGACTGGCACTTGAGACCGGTGAAGATCCGGTCAACAATCCGATTGAATATGTGCTGGAGAGTATCGAGACGATCTATGGGATCAAGCACAAAAACGGCGCGATCCGCCGTGTCAACGTCAACATCGCGGCAACGACTGTGGAAAATTATACGCGGCTGAAAAATGCGGGTATCGGAACCTACATTCTGTTTCAGGAGACTTACCATAAAAAGAGCTATGAGCAGCTCCATCCGGCAGGACCCAAGCATGATTACGCCTATCATACCGAGGCGATGGACCGCGCGATGGATGGTGGTATCGATGATGTAGGACTGGGCGTGCTGTTCGGACTGGAGATGTACCGCTATGAGTTTGCCGGACTTTTGATGCATGCCGAGCATTTAGAGGCAGTACACGGAGTCGGACCGCACACGATCAGCGTGCCGCGTATCCGCCATGCGGATGACATCGATCCGAGTGCCTTTGACAATAGTATCAATGACGATATTTTTGCTAAAATTGTCGCATGTATCCGTATCGCAGTGCCCTATACCGGAATGATCGTCTCCACGAGAGAGAGCAAAAAGACCCGTGAGCGCGTGCTGCAGCTCGGCATTTCACAGATCAGCGGCGGTTCCAGAACGAGCGTCGGCGGTTATGTGGAGGAGGAGCCGGAGGAGGAGAACTCCGCACAGTTTGACGTTATCGACAACCGTCCGTTGGACGAGGTCGTCAAATGGCTCATGGAGCAGGAATATATTCCGAGCTTCTGCACCGCATGTTACAGAGAGGGACGTACCGGTGACCGCTTCATGTCACTGTGCAAGAGCGGACAGATCCAGAACTGCTGCCATCCGAATGCGCTCATGACGCTGCAGGAGTATCTGTGTGATTACGCGAAGCCTGAAACGCGTGCGATCGGCGAGGCACTGATCAAAAAGGAGCTGGGCAATATCCCGAATGAGAAGGTGCGAGGTATCGTCGTGGATAATCTGGCAAAGATTGAGCACGGCAGCAGGGATTTCAGGTTCTGATCCGTCGTTTTGACGGAATGACGGAAAGCCGTCGGAGGTGTTTCGTCATTCCGACGGAAAAAAAGAAAAATCTTTAGGTAATCCGTGCATAGCAAATTCTCCTGAGATTTTGTATAGTAATTACAGCGAGAAGAGAACGATACATATATCGTTTGAGGGAAAGTGAAAACATATTTATTTCAGGAGGACAAGGAAATGTCAAGTTTATCATGTAAGAACATTTGTAAGAGATATCCCAACGGTTTTGAGGCTGTTAAGGATTTCAACCTTGAGGTAGAGGACAAGGAGTTTATCATCTTCGTAGGACCTTCAGGATGTGGAAAGTCAACCACACTTCGTATGATCGCAGGTCTGGAGGAGATTTCTTCCGGTGAGTTATATATCGATGGAAAGTTAGAGAACGACGTAGAACCGAAGGATCGTGATATCGCGATGGTATTCCAGAACTACGCACTGTATCCTCATATGACTGTATACCAGAACATGGCATTTGGTCTGAAGATGCGTAAGGTTCCCAAGGATGTCATTGACCAGAAGGTTCGTGAGGCAGCTAAGATCCTTGATCTGGAGAAGTTATTAGACCGTAAGCCGAAGGCTCTTTCCGGTGGACAGAGACAGCGTGTTGCCATGGGTCGTGCAATCGTTCGTAATCCTAAGGTATTCCTGATGGATGAGCCTTTATCAAACCTGGATGCAAAGTTAAGAGTACAGATGCGTTCCGAGATTTCTGCATTACATCAGAAGCTGGGCGCTACGATCATCTACGTAACACATGATCAGACCGAGGCTATGACACTGGGTACCAGAATCGTTGTATTAAAGGATGGTATCATCCAGCAGGTAGATTCTCCCCAGAGATTATATGCTGAGCCGGATAACCTGTTCGTAGCAGGATTCATCGGATCACCTCAGATGAACTTTGTAGATGCTGTCTGCAAGATCAACGGCAAGGAAGTAACCTTAACCTTTGATCAGTTCTCAGTTGTATTACCTGAGGCAAAGGCACAGAAGCTGATCGATGGCAACTATGACGGAAAGACTGTTGTACTTGGTATCAGACCGGAGAACATCTCTGATGATAAGGAAGATGTAGCGAAGTGTGCATGCAAGGTAACTACCGAGGTTACAGGATACGAGCTGTTAGGTGCAGAGGTTCTGTTATACTTCAGCGTAGGCGGAGCAAAGATGACTGCAAGCGTATCTTCTACGACACCTGCTCGTTACGGCGATACGGTAGAGCTGGCATTTGATGCAAACGCAATGCATGTATTTGACAAAGAGACAGAGCTGACCATTACCAACTAGTCTGGAACTGGTTTGGAAGAATAAGAAAAAGACGAGGGCTGACATGTAGATATGTCAGCCCTTTTTGTTGTTGTCATACATCCAAAGAAACTGTTGGTGACAAGTTCTTCAATTGAAACAAGGTTAAAACCTTCACACAGCCATACCTTTCTTGAATGGCAAGCTTTGCGTTTTGCAGCGAGGCTGTGTTTTTAGTGGTCATAGCCCGTTGCGGCTATGACGTTGCATGGATAAATGCAACCGCCTCGTCCGTCAGCTTCCATTTTCCCCGTGCGAGCTTGCAAAGATACCCGATCTGACACAGCTCCAGAAAGATTTTATTCACTGCAATGCGGGACAAACCAAGCTCGGTTGCAATTTCTTTTTGTCTGAGCGGGCAGTAGGATTCATCACCGATGGTAATAGTATGGTTGTAAATGGCGGTAAGTACCCGGTAGTGGTTGGTGATAAATACGGCATGCATCGGCAGCCCTCCTTTTCTTTCGAACATTTTTCTAATCATCATTATAGCGGAAAAAGAACAAAAAGTCAATTATTATTTGCATTAAAAGTAAAATACTATTAACTTATTATTGACATGTCATGGAAAATGCGTTATAATGAAATCAGAAACCAACAGAAACGGCAATACAGATAAAGGTTATGAAAAAAAGATTCTTTTGCCTGCTGCTTGCAGCGGCAGTTTTTACGACAGCAATACCGGTGTTTCCGATGAGGGAGATTATCTGATGACCATTACAGACACCTCGGATGCCGGGGCTTGGCAGATGGACGGGGAAGTGCTGTATGCCTATGATTTCACTTACCGTACCACACTTGCAGAGGAGCAGGAGCTTGCCGAGGCATTAAAGGCAATTGAGGCACAGATCCCGTGGGGCGATACCGCAGACGAGGAAATGCATGCCGTCCGCGGCGCGCATGGAATGACCTGACGGCGAGCGTGATCCGTGATTTCAAAAACCTTGTAAAGCTGGTAAAGGGTAACCCTTCCGGAAAGCAGAAGGCAACGCTGGTTGATACGGATGGAAAGAAATTAAAAGAGGGTAAGGACTATACGGTTTCCTATGAATACGGGAATTATGAGAATGGTAAGTACAACAGCAAGGCAGTCTATACCGGTACCGGCAGCTACAGCGGCACGGTAGAGAAGTATTTCAACCGCACCATAGAAGCCCCGCAGATTGTAAAGGTTGAGCAAAAGGTTTTGGATAAGCAAAAGATTTTAGGAGTAAAAGGAGATTCCATTTATAGATATTATCTGGAAACCCGCGTATATGTAAAACCGCCGACATGGTTGCTGTCTGCAAAGCTCGATAAAACATGGGCGTTTGTTGGCATTTATGCCTTAGAAGAAAGTTACAATCCACTGATAGATAATGCCGTGACTGGAGTTGAAAAAACAAAAATAATGAAAGACGGCACGTACCGATTTGTTTTTTACACTTCCCTGCAGACGCAAAATGGTAAGACCAAGCAGGCATATATAAAGAATATTGTGATTGCTCCGTATATAGATATTTCTACGGACAGTAAAACCGGATATTCACATGCGGGAAGCGTTGCAAAGGGGTATAAGCTGCCAGCAGTCGAGGGAAATGTGAATACAAAAACAAAGCGCAGTTATAATTCCACACAGCTAAAGAAAATGAAGCGGATAACGCTCACACCGGAAAGCTATGCCGGAAGCAATATAACAACGAATCGTTTTTCTTTCGGCTATAACGCTTTTTATAATGCTATTGATATTTCCAAAAAGCTGTATAAATAACCAGTTATTCATAACCATTATCCAATCATAATTTTAGGGAGAGAAGCTACCCTCTCTCCCTAATTCATTCTTCGGCAGCAGAAACCGGTAAATCGCCGGAATCCTCATACTCTAATATTGGAATCCTCGTTTACCGCTTGCTGTTATGGCAAGCTCAAGCATTTTCCATAACTTCAAGGATGCGCCTGCGTATACAGGTTTCCTTGACATGAAACAGGTTTGCCAGATAGGGGATGGTATACTCCAGATGGAAGTCTGACCGCTCCAGTGCGCTCACATATTCTGACAGAAATACCCGTTTTTCTACTATAAAAGCAAAAAATCCCTAATTTTCCCATTGAAAAAAATTTTTTATTTTTTCCATACTTTTTGCCATTTAACATTAGAGGACGATAACAATAAATCCAACCGTCCGCAAAAAGGAGGCAAATCTATGGATATGATCCAGTTAAAGAAACACAACTGTCCGCCGTATGAGCGGCTGTTGCAGGCAATGCACACCACCGGGCATGCTATCTATGTTTCCGGTGTCGGAACAGGAAAGAGCTTCGTCTGTATGAAGCTGCTGCAGGACAGCGGCTTGTATGACCACACGAATTGTCTGTATATCGTGCCGCAGGAGTCGATTGCACATACGATTGCAGGCTACCCGGAATTTGCCTATGTCAAAGACCGGATCACCTTTTGCAATATGCAGCAGTTTACTTCGCCGGAGAAAGCCCTGCGGCTGATAAACGGCTACGGGCTGGTCGTGATGGACGAGCATACAATAATAGGCCTAGGTTAAGAAAACGTTAAAAGTGGTGGCGTTTCAGACTTGGTTCTATTTTTTGATCAACTTATAGGCGGTTGAGATTAAGGACGGCGCCAATCTTAATTGAATAATCTACACGGAAAACAGCGGAAGTAGCAGGTTTTTGGAAAATGTTTTTTGCCATGGTGATGCTTTTTAGCATCATGGTAGGATTTGGCAAGGACATTATGATGGCAATCAACGGAGTCATGGAAAGAATCGGGCATATTTATTAAAGGAATTTAGCAAAAAAGTTTTATGCGTTGACTTTGATAGCTAGGAAAACTTAAGTACTTGTTTTGGCGTGGAAGATACGGCAGTAGTACCGGTTACTGTCAGTCATTTGATGATGGTACAGATTGAGGATGAAGAACTTCCTGTGGTAGAGGAATACATGCGGAAAAAATGGTCTAGATTTCATTTCTTTTTCAATGTTTCTGTAAGTGGTGGATGCAAAACTTCGTCTTGAAATGGAATAGAGAAGATGTTTTCATGTATTTTGAAAGCAGTCAGGGAAAGATATGATGCGATTATCATTGATATTGCACCGACATTGGGAGCGCTTAATATCAATGTTCTGGCGGTAGCAGATGAAGTGATTATTACAGTGAATTGCAGTTGCTTGCAATGATGGGATTGTTGCTTTTATTATGGCGCTAGATAGATACCACCGAAATGTGGGGGAACTGCAGGGAAGCGTATACGATGAGAGAGGATTATTGCTATTCTAACATTGACAAACCATCAATTAAGGCGTACACTATCAATTGATAGTGGGCACGTTGGAGGTGATTAGCATATTACTTAGTTATCAATCGAAAAGGAGAGAAGTAGTAGCTTTTTTGAATGAGTTACATAAATTACTTGAGAGTGCGGGCTTTGATATAAATACCGATTTGAACCTTGTTCGTAAGAAAAAGCAAGGTGATGATCAGAAGTTTTCGACACCGTTTACATTATTAGATCTTGATTACGATGCAGAGGACGTTGTTGAAAGATTAAAGGAATTGAAAGTTGAAGAATACTCAGAAACTAAAATCGATAAAGATGATGTAAATCCACCAATATTGTTTGTGTTTGGAAAGGGAATAAATGGCAAACTGATTTATGTGAAGTTAAAAATTAGAGATCAGCAGAAGCAGGTGATATGTGTGTCATTTCATTATGCAAAGGATAAAATGGAATTCCCATATGCATAATGAATTGTGAAGGAGGTAAGACAATGGAGACCAATACATTAATTAGAAAAATTCATATGTCCTGTCCATTATGTGGCAAAACACATGAAGTTGAAGAGAGAAAAAGAATCGCAACCATTAATTTAAAAGGCGAGGAAGTAACCTACGAAGAAAGGTTTTATTTTTGTGCAAATGCTGATGAGGATGAAAACGAATTTGAGACTGGAGCAATGACAAATGAAAATCTTCTTAATGCAAGAAATGCATATAGAGTAAAGATGGGACTACTTACATCTGATGAGATTGTTGCAATTAGGGAAAGCTATGGTCTGTCTCAGGTTGATCTCGCAAAACTTTTAGGATGGGGAGAGGCAACTATTTCACGATATGAAAGCAAAGCAATCCAAGATGAAGCATATGATACCATGCTTCGTCTGATTAAGGATAACCCTTTACAAGCATTAGAATTCTTAAAGAAAAATGCCGATAAATTTCCGGTTATGAAGCGATTCGAGATTAGAAGAAAAATTGTTGAGAAATTAGATTCCTATGGAAAGGAGTTTCTCACAAGACAAACATTTCAAGGAGAATATGCAAACTTCGAAGAGCCATCTGATTCAAATGGCTTTACACTACTCAATATTGATAAAATTGAAGCAATGATTTCATATATTGCGGAGAAAGTTAGTAATCTGTTTAAAGTAAAACTGATGAAAATGCTTTGGTACTCGGATGCATTATCCTTTATTGAAAATGGATGTTCAATGACTGGTATGGTCTATCGGCACGAGCCTATGGGCGCTCTTCCTGTTGGACATTATAGCTTAATGAATCTGGAGAACTTGAATGTTCAAGAGGAAATGAGTTACAATTATGATACTATGCTTCATGTATATCCAACGGCTAATATGGATTATTCTGTATTATCGGATGGAGAAAAAGCTATACTGGATAAAGTGATTGCGAAGTTTAAAGACTACAAGGCAAAAGATATTGTGGATTATATGCATGATGAAAGAGCATACGAGGAAACAAAATCCGGAGAAATAATTCCTTTTAGTTTGGCAAAAGAAATAAGAGCATTTTAATATGGTAAATGATTATGGGCACTTGCAGATAATGTGAGTGCCTTTTTGATTGGAAGATAGCATGGGATTTTCAGTAGTATATTTTGTGGGCAGGACTTCCATTGCAGTTTTACAGATACACAAAGGATGGTGGCAAATGCTATCGATATGGCGTGAAGTCCTTTGCAAATTTTAGGTGAAAATTGGTATACGGGGTAGAAATATCTGCTTTTAGCTATCATATATGTCAGAATCGGACAATGAAACCTACTGCCAGCTCAGACAGAAAGAAATTGCGACAGGGCTTGGTTTATTCCGCATAGCGTTGAATAAAATTTTTATAGAGCTGTGCCAGATTGGGTATTTTTCCAAGACTGCACAGGGAAAATGGAAACTGACGGATGTGGCAGGCTCCGTAGATGCGTGTACACCTGTGGCTATTTGAGATTTTGTCCTCGCCGGAACCTATTGGCTTTTTTCCAAAAGTGTGATATGATAAACAATATATGTAATGTGGGTAGCTGTCAGAAAAATAAATAGCTGTCCATATGGTATGGAGGATAAGAGATGTTTGATTACAAGCAGTACAAGAGAAATTATTTTATGCCCCCGGAGGTCTGCATGGACTGGGCAAAGAAAGAATATGTAGATAAAGCACCGATCTGGTGCAGTGTGGATCTGCGCGACGGCAATCAGGCGCTGATCGAGCCGATGAGTCTGGATGAGAAACTGGAGTTTTTCCAGATGCTCGTAGAGATCGGATTCAAGGAGATTGAGGTCGGTTTTCCGGCAGCATCTGAGACAGAGTATGAGCTGGTGCGTACACTGATTGAGAAGAACATGATTCCGGAGGATGTGACGATTCAGGTGCTTACACAGGCACGTGAGCATATTATCCGCAAGACCTTTGAGGCAGTCAAGGGTGCGCCCGGAAAGGTCATCGTACATGTATACAACTCTACATCGCTGGCACAGCGCGAACAGGTATTTGCAAAGTCAAAGGAGGAGATCAAGCAGATCGCGATCGACGGCGCAAAGCTGCTCAAGGAGCTGGCGGATGAGACAGAAGGAAACTTTGTATTTGAATACAGCCCGGAGAGTTTTACCGGCACAGAGGTAGATTATGCGGTGGATGTATGTAATGCAGTGCTCGATGTCTGGGAGCCGCGTGAGAATTTCCGCCCGATTATCAATATTCCCGCAACGGTAGAGATGTCCATGCCGCATGTGTTTGCACAGCAGGTCGAGTATGTGAGCAAGCATCTGCACAACCGTGAGCATGTTGTGCTTTCATTGCATCCGCACAACGACAGAGGCTGCGGCATTTCCGATGCGGAGCTGGGTATTCTCGCAGGTGCAGACCGTATCGAGGGAACGATGTTCGGAAACGGTGAGCGTACCGGTAATGTAGATATTATGGTGCTCGCCATGAATATGTATGCGCAGGGTGTTGATCCGAAGCTGGATCTGTCCGATATGCCGCATCTGGTAGAGGTGTATGAGCGCCTGACACAGATGCATATTGACATGCGTCATCCGTACTGCGGCAAGCTCGTATTTGCGGCGTTCTCAGGATCACATCAGGATGCGATCGCCAAGGGAATGAAATACCGTGAGACACATGATCCGGATCACTGGACAGTTCCGTATCTGCCGATCAATCCGGAGGATGTCGGACGTACCTATGACAGCGATGTCATCCGTATCAACAGCCAGTCCGGCAAAGGCGGTGTGGCTTATATTATGGAGCAGGCATATGGCATCAAGATCCCGTACAAGATGCGTGCGGACTTTGGCTACGCAGTGAAGGATGTATCCGACCACAGCCATTCCGAATTGTCAGCGGAGCAGATTCACGATATTTTTATGGAGCGGTACAAGAAATACACGCCGATCTTTGACATTAAGGGATGCCATTTCCGTCAGGAGGATGGCATCACGGCGACTGTCAATATCATTTCCGATAACCGAAAGGATATTGTCGAGGCAAACGGAAACGGACGTCTCGATGCGGTCAGCAATGCGTTTGCGGAGAAGTTTGATGCACCATGTGAGGTGATCTGTTACGAGGAGCACGCGCTGACTGATGGCTCCGATTCCAGCGCGATCGCGTATGTCGGCATTCAGGGAGCGGATGGTCAGCAGTATTTCGGTATCGGTATCGATCCGGATATTATCCGTGCGTCGATCGATGCGCTGATCTCTGCGATGAACCGCAGCCTTGAGACAGAAAGACAGAACTAATCCCGTGTGAAGGAGTAAGGGGAACCGTTGCTGGACGTAGATAGGAAAAGAAAGCAGACAGTGACAACATAAGGGGTAAGGAAAATGAGAGAGTGTAGAAAAAAGACAGGAGTCATGCTGCGGCTATTACTGCTGTTGACAGTATTGTTTACTGCTATGGATATACAGCCTGTACAGGCAGCCGTGAAGTTGGACCGGACAGCGGCGAGCCTGTGCGTCGGGGACAGCTTTAAGCTCAAACTGACGGGCACTTCCAAAAAGCCGAAATGGAAGTCCAATGCACCGAAGGTCGTGAGAGTCACATCCAACGGTACGGTCAAGGCGCTCAAGGCGGGCAATGCGACAGTTACCGCTACGTTAAATAAGAAAAATTATAACTGTAAGGTCTATGTCAACCGCACGTTCAAGCTTGACAAGACCTCAATTTCAATCAAGAAAAACGGCAGTGTGACAGCGTATCTGTCTGTCAACGGTGCCGTGAATGCGTCGATTGCGGATAAAAAGATCTGTTCCGTAACATTCGGCAAGTGGGAGGGCGATTATATGCCGCTCACGATCGTGCCGAAAAAGGTCGGCAGCACGACGATTAAATTTACCAATTCGGCAAATAATGAATCCTGTACGTTAAAGGTCAAGGTGAAGGCACTTCCGGTGACTGCGACGTTTCAGACACCTGTGATCAGCAGCGGGGCGGATACGCTCGTTGTTGGTGAAAATACGATGAATTTTGCGTTCCAGCTCGACCGTAAGGCAAATTCCGTGGTATTCAGAGTCTATGATGCGAACGGTGCCATTGTGCGGGAGCTTCCGCTCGGACAGGTCGCTGCCAGACGCAAAATCACATTTTCATGGGATGGCAGGGATGACAGCGGTATGCCGCTCACCGGCAGCTACCGTTACGGAGTCGTAGCGGATGGCAACCGCACGATGGGCGGAGACATATCCGTGCTGGGTGCATCGCCGTTTGGTAAGGGTGACGGATCGGAGAGCAATCCGTTCTGCGTGTCCAATCTGGCAGAGCTGTATCTGATCCGCGATTATAACGGTGCGCATTTTGTACAGGATGCGGACATTGATTTCAACTACAGTGTGCTGGCTGCGCTGTTTGACGATGAACAGCCGTTTACAGGCACTTTTGACGGAAAATATGAGAATGTGTCACATCAGATGAGCAATCTGTTCGGATATAATTCTGTATTCGGAACGATCGGGACAGAGGGAACGGTCAAAAATGTGAGCCTGAGCAACTGTGTGCTCAATACGGCAGGCAGTCTGTTCGCTATGACCAACAATGGAACGATCGAAAGCTGTTCGGTCAACGGAAATATTCTGTGTAATGGCGGCAACCAGGCAGCGATGCTCGTCATGTACAACAAAGGTCAGATCCGCAGCTGTAACGTATCCGGCAAGCTGACGGTCAATGCGACAGGCGTTGTGTCCCCCTCCGCACTCAAAGTGGGCGGCGTGGCATTGAACAATGCGGGAACGATCGTAGAGTGCACATCTTCGGTGGAGATTGCACAGCAGATGCAGATCGGAACCTATATTCCCACATGTTCGTATGAGATTTATTCAGGCGGTATTGTAGCTGAGAATGCGGCGAACGGATTTGTGACGCAGTGTACATTTACCGGTACGATCAATGCGCAGGTGATATTGCCGGATATCCTCAAGGATACACCCGGTATTGAAGCTGGTAAGATCTATTCCGGCTATGCGGCAGGCAGCAATCTGGGATACATCAGCAGGTGTATGAATGCCAGTGCGGGCAGGGATCTTCCCGCGCAGGGAACAGGAACCGGAATGGTACAGTAGGAGGATGCGATGAATATATTAGCACCGTCGCTGCTTGCAGCGGATTTTGCACGGCTTGGGGAACAGATGCGCATGATTGATCAGGCAGGTGCGCATTATTTCCACTATGATGTGATGGATGGACAGTTTGTGCCGAATATCTCGATGGGACTGCCGGTGTTGCAGTCGATCCGGAAAGTGACGAAGAAAAAACTCGATGTGCATCTGATGATCCAGAATCCGGAGCGCTATATCAGTGATTTTTCAGATGCGGGAGCGGATATTCTGACGGTGCATGCGGAGACCTGTACGCATCTGGATCAGGTTGTCCGTGATATTAAGCGGGAGGGGATTCTGGCAGGTGTGGCACTTAACCCGTCCACGCCGCTGAACGTGCTCGACTATGTATTGCCGGAGGTCGATATGGTACTGATCATGACGGTCAATCCGGGTTATGGCGGACAGAAGATGATTCCGTATACATTGGATAAGATTCGGGAGCTGCGCGGGATCATTCAGCGCAGGGGATTGTCTACCGATATCGAGGCAGACGGCGGAGTCAAGATCGACAATGTCGATCAGTTCCTGAATGCCGGCGCCAACGTGATCGTATCCGGAAGCGGGATATTCAAGGGAGATCTCGCTGGCAATGTAGAGGCATTTCTGGAAAAGATGGGTCAGATCCATTAGATAAACTGATTTTTGTCGCTGTCGTAGGTGTAGCCTATGGCAGCGATTTTTTGTGTGAGCGCGGTCTTGTCCTGCTCCAGATCATCGCACAGCGCGTCCAGATCCGGATAAAAGTCGCGCAGTTTTGTGTTTAAAAAGCTGAGTAAAATGACGGGATCGCATGGAATAGCTGACATATGAACCTCCTTTTTCTATCGTTGTTATTGTGTTTTAAAATCGTACCAAATAATAAAACATTTGTACAAAAAAGTCAAATTTAACAAAAATTTTATAAATTCGCAAAAATATTGTGTTTATTTTTGACGTTGACGGAAAAAAAGCAAATGCATATAATAGGTTTCAAGATAAGCAAAGGCGCTTAGGGAAATTCCCCTGAGTGCCTTTTTTTGATTCATAGGAAAGTCTTTCCTATGAATCAAAAACGCTCCGCGAGGATCGCACTGCGGCGGTTATGAAATATGTCGCAAAAGCGACCCGCCGCAGGCGGAGAATCCTGCATGCAGGATTCTTTTCATTGTATCCGGACAATATCCGGTACAACAGCGAAAACATACCAAAAGGAGGATTTAGTTATGACTCAGGAAATTTTACAGGCAATCAACGACAACATTTTCGCAGTCTGGTTCTTGATCGGTGCCGTGCTTGTGTTCTGGATGCAGGCAGGTTTCGCGATGGTGGAGGCAGGTTTTACCCGTGCGAAAAACTCCGGCAACATCATTATGAAAAACCTGATGGATTTTTGTATCGGTACAGTGATGTGGTTTATTATCGGTGCATCGCTGATGCTGCCGGCAGCGGAAGGCACTTCCGATATTTTAGGTATTATCGGAACACCGGGCTTTGGTGTATTTACAAACTATGGCAATTTTAGTTATTCCGGATTTGTATTCAACCTTGTATTCTGTGCGACGACAGCAACAATCGTTTCCGGATCAATGGCAGAGCGTACCAAGTTCCTGACCTATTGTATTTATTCGGCAGTGATCTCCGGTATCATTTATCCGGTTGAGGCACACTGGACATGGGGCGGTGGATTCCTCGTCAACATGGGATTCCATGATTATGCAGGTTCCAACTGTATCCATATGGTCGGCGGTATTTGTGCACTGGTTGGTGCGGCAATGTTAGGACCACGTATCGGTAAGTTTACAAAAGATAAGAACGGCAAGATCGTTAAGGTCAATGCATTCCCTGGCTGTAACTTAGTCATCGGTGCGCTCGGTGTATTTATTCTCTGGATGGGCTGGTACGGATTCAATGGTGCGGCAGCCGTAGATGTACCGACACTTGGTTCGATCTTTTTGACAACGACGGTTGCTCCGGCAGTTGCTACGGTCGTATGTATGGTTTTCACATGGCTGAAATATGGCAAGCCGGATGTATCCATGTCTCTGAATGCGTCGCTGGCAGGTCTGGTAGCGATCACGGCAGGCTGTGATGTCACGGATTGTGCAGGCGCAGCGATCATCGGTGCGGTATCCGGTGTACTGGTTGTATTTGGTGTATGGTTCTTAGACAATGTAATTCATGTAGACGATCCGGTCGGTGCTGTTGCGGTACATATGATGAACGGTATCTGGGGAACGATCGCGGTTGGTTTATTCGCGACATCATCCGCACCCGGCTTTGCACTGGCAGGAATTAAAGAAGGTCTGTTCTATGGTGGCGGCTTTACGCAGCTTGGATTACAGTTTGTAGGTATGTTTGTTACAGCGGCATGGACGGTTGTCACGATCACATTGACATTTGTAATCTTAAAGAAAACCGTTGGTCTGCGTGTCAGTGAGGAAGAAGAAATCGTTGGTCTGGATGCATGTGAGCATGGTCTTCCGTCTGCATATTCAGGCTTTGCGATCAGCGACATGTCTATGACGATGGATGTCAATGAGAATACTGATCTTGGAACTGCTGATTACAGTCAGGCTTCACAGGCGAAGATCAATGCGGCAGTACCTGTAGTATCGGCTGAAACGGCAGTGCCTGAATTAAAGAGCGGTATCCACAAGGTTGTTATCATTGCCAAGTTGTCCAAGTTTGACAAGCTCAAAAAAGCACTCAATGAGCTGGGCGTAACCGGCATGACGGTTGTTCAGGTTATGGGTTGTGGCGTTCAGAAGGGTGCCGGTGAGTACTATCGAGGCGTTGAGATGGATGCGACATTGCTGCCGAAGATCAAGGTGGAAGTCGTCGTAGCCAAGATTCCGGTAGACCGTGTGATCGAGACGATCAAAAAGACACTGTATACCGGACATATCGGAGACGGAAAGATCTTTGTATATGATGTAGCGAGGGTCGTAAAGGTTCGTACCGGTGAGGAAAACTTTGATGCGTTGCAGGACGTAGAATAATAGAAACTGACATGTGATGATAGGGTGGCGGATGATCGAAAGAGATCGTTCGCTGCCTTATTTTTTATTTAATTAAGAAGTATATGCTTTGTATACCGTTCACGGTTCTAAAAAACGTAACAGTTCAGCCCGCACCATTCGCAAAGACGCCTTCGGCGTTTTCCCACTGCTTCGCAGTTAACTTTGCTCATCATCCGCCGCTCACCTCATGGCTTATAAAACGATTCCATTCATGCAAGCATGCTGTCCTCGTTTTTTTAAGCCATGGCTGAACTGTTACAAAAAACAGTTGACGGGATATGCAAGAGGGGATATGATAATAAATAGGTAATTTCGAGATGAAGTTTGCAGGAAAACGACAAATGTCTACCGAAGGAGTAACACTCTCAGGTGCCGGTCACACCGGTGCAACTGCAAATGGATCGACTCTCTGGAGACATCTGGATCAGAACCAGGGGCCGAAGGGGCAACAGATGTGCGCGGCACATAGGAATCTCTCAGGCAACAGGACAGAGAAGATATCATATCATTTTCGGTGGCAGACCGATGATTTGGGCTGCCTGCCGCTATATTTGCAATATCTTCTATTCCCATGCGCAGAGTCTGTACATGGGATATTTTTGTTACCGGTATGAGCGACCAGTAACGGGTTTCTTATGTTTTCCCAGAGTATCGAAATACACACAATACTATATAAAGAGAGGCAGGAGTTTAGCAATGTGGGAAGCAATCAATGGTTTTCTGGGTGTCGTAGACGATTTTGTGTGGGGTGTACCGCTGATGGTACTCATCATGGCAGGTGGTTTACTGCTTACGGTTCGTCTGGGACTGTTACAGGTCAGGAAACTTCCGTTGGCACTGAAATGGATGGTAAAAAATGAGGAAGGCGGAGAAGGTGAGATCAGCAGTTTCGCGGCGCTGTGTACGGCGCTGAGCGCGACGATCGGTACCGGTAATATCGTCGGCGTGGCGACAGCCGTATGTGCCGGAGGTCCCGGCGCGCTGTTCTGGATGATCGTGGCAGCCTTTTTAGGAATGGCTACCAAGTATTCCGAGGGTCTGCTGGCGGTCAAATACCGTGTCGTAGCCGAGGATGGACACAGTCTCGGCGGTCCGTTCTATTATATTGAGCAGGGTATGGGCGCAAAGTGGAAATGGCTCGCAAAAGTATTTGCATTTTTCGGAGTCTGCGTCGGATTGTTTGGTATCGGTACATTCAGTCAGGTAAACGGTATTGCCAGTGCGGTCAACAATTTCTTTGATCCGAACAATGCGCACTGTGTGAAGATCCTTCCGTTTTTAGGTGAGTATTCATGGTCGGTAGTGATCGCTTCACTGCTGCTGGCATTTTGTGTGGCAGCCGTACTGATCGGCGGTGTGAAGCGTATCGCGAGCGTCAGCCAGATTATCGTTCCGTTTATGGCGATCATTTATTTTGTATTTGCAATTATTTTAGTATGCTGCAACATTACAGCAGTGCCGATGGCGATCAAGACGATCGTAGTCGCAGCGTTTACACCGAAGGCGATTACCGGAGGTGCAGTCGGCAGCATGTTTGTAGCGATGCAGAAAGGTGTGGCAAGAGGTATTTTCTCGAATGAGGCTGGTCTTGGTAGTGCGCCGATCGCAGCAGCGGCAGCGCAGACAAAGGAGCCGGTACGTCAGGGTCTTGTGAGCATGACCGGTACATTTATCGATACGATTATCATCTGTACACTGACCGGACTTTCCATCGTTCTGACCGGTGCATGGCAGGTAGAGGGCTTAGAGGGAGTCGCAGTGACGACTTACGCATTCCAGAATGGTCTGCCGTTTCCTGCACAGGTATCATCCTTTATTCTGATGCTGTGTCTGGTGTTCTTCGCATTTACGACGATCCTCGGATGGGATTATTACAGTGAGCGTTGTCTGGAGTATCTGAGCGGCGGAAATATGAAGCACGTGAAGATCTATCGCTGGTTATACATCCTCGCTGTATTTATCGGACCTTATATGACAGTCAGCGCCGTATGGACGATCGCGGATATCTTTAATGGTCTGATGGCACTCCCGAATATGATCGCATTATTCGCGTTGAACGGTGTCGTTGCAGCCGAGACAAAGAAGTTTTTCCAAAAACATAACAAGGACAACAAATAATTTTAAACTTGTATTTATAGTCGGATCATACTATACTTTTTACATACCTGTTATAAATATCAGAAGAAACACAGTTTGAGATTACTGTTCAGACGATACCGGGGCACTTTGCTGACCGGGTACGTGGGAACATGATTCAGGAGGTATTGTATGGTTGACTATACGGAAGGTTCAGGAAAACAGTATCACACACAGGTAGGAGTGGGCGATGTCGGCAGATATGTGATTTTGCCGGGTGATCCCAAACGCTGTGAAAAAATAGCTAAATATTTTGACGATGCGCGTCTGATCGCAGACAGCAGAGAATACGTCACTTATACAGGCACCCTTGGCGGGGTGCCTGTAAGTGTTACATCGACTGGTATCGGAGGTCCCTCTGCGGCGATCGCGATCGAGGAGCTGTCGAAGGTCGGTGCGGACACATTTATCCGCGTCGGTACATGTGGAGGCATGCAGACGCAGGTGTGCGGCGGGGATATCGTCATTGCAAACGGGGCGATCCGCATGGAGGGAACGAGCCGGGAATATGCACCGATCGAGTATCCTGCGGTGCCGGATGTGACCGTCATGAATGCAT
>CALBJL010000229.1 GCA_937893485.1 uncultured bacterium
CAATTTGGAGTCTCATCTCCATCGTGCAAAGGCAGCAAAATCAGACATGACTTTGTTCGCGCTGCTACTTCCTTGCATGGGGTGATGGTGCGCACATTCCTAATTTGCAGATTGAAATGCTTCGCGGTAAAGCGTAACATAGGGCTGGCGGCATACGACCACAGTAGTTCCAGTCAGTTGCGACGTTTGTCCGGTGAAGTGCGAGCCTGCAGACAGAGCCAGTGGTACTTGGCAAAACAAAGCGAGACACCGTCGGGCAATTGGCGCAGCCTGAGCGGGAGACTACCGTGGTCGTAGCCAAACAGCCCGATATGATACTTTCGCAAACACCTAAAAATAAAAAAGAAACAAGAGGAGAACATCAAAATGAAAAAAGGACAGATCTATGACGGAGTCGTGACACATGTATCCTTTCCGAATAAATGTCTGGTAGCCGTTGAGGGCGAAGAAAAAAGGGTAACAGTCAAAAATGCACTGGAGGGAGAAAAAGTGCGCTTTCGGCTGAGTAAGGTCAGAAAAGGAAAATGTGAGGGAAATCTGCTTGAGGTACTGGAGCCGTCACCGCAGGAGTTGTGCGGCAATCAGATTCCGTGTGTACATTTCGGCGCATGTGGCGGCTGTACGTATCAGCATCTGTCCTATGAGGATCAGTTGGCGCTAAAGGAGCGCCAGATCCGCGAATTGTTAGAGCCGGTTATCAATGCTGAGGGGCAGGAATTTGACTGGGTATTTGAAGGAATTATGGGAAGTCCGAGACAGTTTGCTTATCGGAATAAGATGGAGTTTTCTTTCGGAGATACGTGTAAAGATGGCGACCTCGCGCTCGGTATGCATAAGCGCGGCAGTTTCTATGATATCGTGACGGTATCGGATTGTCAGATTGTCGATGAGGATTTTCGCAAGATACTGACTGCAACGCTTGCCTATTTTGCAGAAAAGAATATTCCATATTTTCATAAAAATACGCATGTAGGATATCTCAGACATCTGCTTGTGCGAAAAGCCACCAAAACCGGAGAGATCCTTGTGGATCTCGTGACGACGACGCAGCTTGGCGAGCCAGATGTCGCGTACCGTGAGAAGAGCGGCGGGCCGGATCTGGCTGCGACGGCGTTTTATCATGCGCAGGCGCGTGTGCAGGGAGACATCATACATGAGGGACGGCTGCTGGATGGATTTGTGCAGACTTTGACGTCACTGGAGCTGGACGGAAAGCTCACCGGAATTTTGCATACGCATAATGACAGTGTCGCGGATGTGGTGAAGGATGAGGGTACGGATGTCTTGTTCGGACAGAGCTATTTTTATGAGGAGCTGCTGGGCCTGCGTTTTCGGATCAGTCCGTTTTCATTTTTCCAGACGAATTCGCTCGGCGCGGAGATGCTCTACGATGTCGCCAGACAGTATGTGGGTGATCTGCATGAAAGCAGCGACGGTGCCGTCGTCTATGACCTGTATTCCGGCACCGGAACGATCGCGCAGATTCTCGCACCGGTTGCAAAGAAGGTCATCGGTGTGGAGATCGTCGAAGAAGCGGTCGAGGCAGCAAAGGAAAACGCGGCATTAAACGAATTATCTAACTGCGAATTCCTCGCGGGCGATGTGCTCAAAGTGTTAGACGACATCACAGAAAGGCCCGATTTTATCGTGCTCGACCCGCCGCGCGATGGCATTCATCCGAAGGCACTCGAAAAGATCATTGCATACGGTGTTGACCGCATGGTCTATATTTCCTGCAAACCGACCAGTCTCGCCAGAGATCTCGAGGTGCTGCAGGCGCGGGGCTACCGCGTGGAGCGCGTGAGGTGCGTGGATATGTTTCCGGGGACGGTGCATGTTGAGTCGGTAGTTCTGATGCAGTATTGTGGAAAATAAGAAAAATAGGCATGTCAAACCACAAGATGTTGTGGTTTGAGGGCGAAAATTGGAGCAAAAAATGACCAGTTTTTGCCCTATTTTTTCCCCGTTTTTATAGATGCATAGAGGTAAAAAGTGGTTTTTGGAGTGATTTGGAGAAAAACAGGAAAAAAGAAGGAGGGAGAGAACATACCAAATCCAGAAATGCCAGTGGAGTATGAAAGAAAAAATATTCCGTATGATTTTACTGAAGATTGCATTGCTGTGATGAAAATTTATGAGAAGGTAAAGCAGGAGGAAAGGATGGCGGTCTATGGATGTCAGGCAGCAGATAAAGAAATTTGATGAAGAAAACAAGCCATTTTATATGGTGGACCATGAGAATGGTGTTTACAGTTTATGTCTTCCCCTTAGTTTCTTAGGTGCAAAGTACAAGGACTTTGGACAGGAAGCATTTAATCAGTATGCGGTCAGGGCAGGAGAGCCTGTAATGGATGGCAGATTTTATACGCATGGAGATGGTTATGAATGGCGGTCTGTGTTTGAAAAGGCGTTTGAAGGCGAAGAAAATCTGAAGCAGATCACATTTGATTGTG
>CALBJL010000230.1 GCA_937893485.1 uncultured bacterium
AAGAATATCCGAGACCGAATATGGTGAGGAACAGTTATATTAATTTGAACGGCGAATGGGAATATTGCATCAACAAAAGTGAATATACAAAGCAGTATGATGGTAAAATTCTTGTTCCGTTTTCACCGGAATCAAAGTTATCCGGAGTCGGAAAAATTGTACAACCAGATGATGTTCTTCATTACCGGAAAAAATTTATATTGCCAGAAGGATTTTGTAAAGAAAGGGTGCTTCTGCATTTTGGAGCTGTGGATCAGGAATGTAAAGTCTTTGTGAATGAGAAACTGGTAGGAGATCATGTAGGTGGATATCTTCCTTTTGAGTTTGATATTACCCAGTTTCTGAAGGACGGAGAGAACATATTGACTTTGTGTGTGAAAGACTATACCGAGCAGGCTCCCTATGGGCGCGGAAAGCAGAAATTGAAAAAAAAGGGTAAATATAGTTCTTTATTCTATACGCCGCAAAGCGGAATCTGGAAAACAGTATGGATGGAGAGTGTAGAAGCAGAATATATTCAAAGTATTAAAATCACACCGTTATATGATGAAAAGGCAATTCGGATCATGGTTGGAACGAATGGAGCGACACCGGCAGAGGTTCGGGTTCTGGACAGAGACAAAAATATTATCAAGGAAACCATTGTTGAGTCGAATAAGGAGTGTCTGGTAGAAATTGGAGATTTTGTGGCATGGACGACACAGAATCCGTATTTGTATGATGTACAGATTTGTGTAGGAAAGGATATGGTAGTTTCCTATTTCGGCATGCGGAAATACTCGGTGGAAAAAGATAAAAACGGAATTCTGCGATTTTATATGAATAATAAACCGTTTATTTTTAATGGTGTTCTTGATCAGGGATATTGGCCTGAAAGCCTGCTGACCGCGCCTGCTGATGAGTCACTTAAATACGATATCCTAAAGCTGAAAGAACTTGGATTTAATATGATTCGTAAGCATATTAAGGTGGAACCGGAGCGTTTTTATTATCATTGTGACAAAATTGGAATGACTGTATGGCAGGATATGCCGAATGGTGGCGGTGATTATGATATGGTTTTTGTAACATATCTGACTAATAAATATGACTGGTTTGCCAGAGGAATCACGGATCATCATTATGAAGCTTTCAAGCGAGAAGATAAAGAGGGCAGAGAACAATATTATAAGGAATTGCAAGGGATGATAGAGCTGCTTTACAACTATCCAAGTATTGCAACGTGGGTGCCCTTCAATGAAGGGTGGGGTCAGTTTGATGCATCAAAAGCAGCGGCATTGATCAAAAGCCTGGATCACACACGATTTATAAATGAGGCTTGTGGATGGTTTGATCAGCAGGGTGGTGATATGTACAGTATTCATAACTATTCAGAAGGTCTTGAGGTTTCACCGCAAGAAGGCAGGGTGGTGGCACTGACAGAGTTCGGAGGATATTCTTATGCGATGCCGGGACATCTGTCCTGTGAGAAAGAGTTTGGATATCAGTCTTTTGCCAGCAGAGAGGAGCTGACTGCTCATTACAGGGAGTTATGGGAAAAGGAAATATATCCTAATCTGAAAAATGGATTAAGTACTGCTATATATACGCAGACGAGTGATATCGAAGAGGAAATAAACGGAATCTTTACTTATGATAGAGATGAGGTAAAACTATTGGAAAAGGATGTTCGGGAAGTAAATGCAGGGCTATATAAATTATTTGCAGAGGTGACGGAATAAAAATGAGTGATGGAAATGTTTTGCTGGAGCAATATCAGTTTTCGAAAGATGATTTTCTGGAGATGCAAGAGTATATGGAACATATGAAAGAGCTGCCTGCTGATGAAAATAAAGTAGTGGAAAATGAGGCAGTTTTTGAAGAAGAAATTAGAATGCATCTTGTAGAACGGTATATGAAACGCGTGCCGGAATTAGCATTAAAAAAGATGAATCGTGGAGTAAGCCTAAAAAAGCTTATAGAGTATGGCATAGTGGGAGTAGTTCTGGAAGTAAATAAGACAGCGAATTATTGTCTTTCTGAGGATGTTATTTTAGAAGGAGTCGAGAACTATATGGACAGGTGCTTTGAGTGAGCAGCAGTATCAGGCAGAAAAACGAAAACACGGGCGGTTTGGGGGAAAAATTTTGCGCAAACAGAACAATCGAAAAATTGGTGAGGAAAAAGAGGCATTTGTATGTGAATGGCTGGAAAAACAAGGATACAGAATCGTGGAGCGCAATTTCCGCTGCCGCAGCGGCGAGGTCGATATTGTTGCGAGGGAAAACAGGTATCTTGTTTTTATAGAGGTAAAATACCGCAAGGGTGCTGAATGCGGTGATCCATCTGAGGCAGTAGATTACCACAAACAGCAGACGATCTCAAAAGTAGCATTGTTTTATCTGCTTCGGCACGGCTATACGGAAAGCACACCGGTACGTTTTGATGTAGTGACAGTCAGTGGAACGGATACGGCTGGCGTGATGCTGTACCGGAATGCGTTTGAATATTGCGGGTAGGTTACTGGAACGAGGTACGAGTGAACAGTAACGTGGGTAGTCTGGTGACAAAAGCACATTTGTCATTGACTGGGGCATCCGGAAAGGTCGGGTTGTATTACGATAAGCAATCTGATAGCTGGTATCTGCCGATGGGTGCTGCGCCGAGTACACACATTGTAAAACAGAGTCATGTTCGACTGGATGGCATTGTTACGAATGAACAGTTATGTTTGATGACTGCTAAAAATGTGGGGATAGAAATACCAAACAGTTTTGTGATCAATGTTGGTGATGGGCAGGATGAAGATGTTCTTTTTGCGACTGCGAGATATGATCGTAAGTTTGCGCAGAGTTCAAAGAAAATAGATGATTTGCCTATACCATTTCGATTAGATCAGGAAGATTTTTCGCAGGCATTAGGTATTCCGTCGGCAAACAAATATGAGCATGACCACGCAGGTTATTTATTGAGAATGTTTGAT
The DNA here is from genome assembly GCA_937893485.1 of uncultured bacterium. Classification (GTDB taxonomy): domain Bacteria; phylum Bacillota; class Clostridia; order Lachnospirales; family Lachnospiraceae; genus W0P33-017. The sequence goes on from CALBJL010000230.1 coordinate 2,963, forward strand.
ATTTTAAGACAATACGCAGCAAATCCGATGGAGGATCAGTTAAAGCTTTGGGATTTGTGTATATTCAATTACCTGATAGGAAATACAGATAATCATATTAAAAATGTATCGCTTTTATATAGTGCTGATATGCAGTCGATCCGGCTGGCACCTGCATATGATATCGTCAGTACGGTTATTTATGAAAGCAGTACACGAGAGATGGCGTTCAGTATTGGGAATGAATATTATATCAACCGGATAGACAGAGAATCTTTCCGACAGCAGTCAGGAATGATCGGGTTGGGTGAGAAAGTTGCGATGAAGCATTTTGATCGTATGGCAAATATGTTTTATTCAGCATTAGATCAGGCATGTGAGGATTTGATGAGAGCGGGGTTTCGAAAAGCTTCGGATATCAAAAGGCGGATCAGAGAACAGAGAAAAATCAGTTAGAATCATTGGTAGAGGTGGAAAAAGAAGTGTCAACCATAGAATCAGGAAACAGGATAACAAAAGAATTACGAAAAGAAATCAGGGACGCAATCTGTAATGTGGCAAGAATATGTGGTGAAATGCTCGTACATGCGGATAGAGACAGCCTTCGTATTGAATCAAAGCAGGGGCAGGCGAATTTTGTCACGAAATATGATGTGTCCGTGGAGGCATATCTTAGGGAGCATCTGCTACAGATCGTTCCGGACGCGGTATTTATTGGGGAAGAGAGCGAGACGCTCAGCGGTGTGGGAGCGGAACATGCGTTTATCGTTGATCCGATCGACGGTACGACGAATTTTATTAAAGATTATCATGCGAGCGCGATTTCAATCGCGCTGCTTGATGAGGGGCAGGTTGTGATCGGAGTCGTATACAATCCTTATCTGGACGAGATGTTTTGGGCAGAACACGGGATGGGAGCATTTTGTAACGGAGAGAGAATCCATGTGTCTGACCAGCCGTTAGAGAATGGACTCGTCTTGTTTGGAACGTCACCGTATGATAAGGAGTTATGGAAACGGTCATTTGATTTGGCATATGCCTATTTTGAAAAGGCGTTGGATATCAGAAGAAGCGGATCTGCGGCGCTCGATCTGTGTTCGATTGCAGCAGGCAGGGCAGAAGTATACTTTGAATTACAGTTGTCTCCGTGGGATTATGCTGCCGGTTCGCTGATTGTGGAAGAAGCTGGCGGTGTGGTCACTGATATTGATGGAGAGCCGATTCAGTTTGAACGGCCCTCATCTATATTAGCGCAAAATAAGCAAAGATAAAATGGAGATGTCTATGATTCTGAGATGGGAAATTCTGCCAGATCTGACACACACCACAATGGCAGATTGATCAACCAGTCCTGTTTACGATAATCTTTCATGGAAGTTCTGACTGCGTATGCTGGTTTGTATTTATCGACATATGCTTTCAGACTCTTCGATTGAAGATTTTCCTCTGCTTTTACTTCAATCGGAATAACAGAGCCTCTTATCTGAATCAGAAAGTCAATTTCATTCCGCGATTTTACGTTGGAATAATAGTAGGGTATATAGGTTGTTGTACTTACAAGCTGTTGATGAACATACTGCTCTGTCATCGCACCTTTAAATTCTATGAAGATGCGGTTCCTTTCCAATAGGCTTTCTACATTTAGGTCTGTCATTGCACCCAACAGTCCGATATCTACCATAAATAGTTTGTAAGAAGAAAAATTTGTATATGCTTTCAACGGCAGATTTGGTTTTTCCACACAATAAACTTTATACAGCAGACCACAATCGATCAGCCATTGTATGGATACTTCAAAATCTGCGGATCTTGCCCCTTTTTTTATCTGTCCAAAAAAGAATTTTTTATTTTCTTTTGTCAACTGCATAGGAACAGAATTCCATACCATACGGGTTCGTTCTAATTCAGACCTGTTTTCTATATGTTTACTGAAATCGCTTTCGTATAGGTGCAGAATCGTATTTTGAACTTCACGAACAGCATCATAATCACGGTCCTGCAAATAGGTCATTACAGCTTCTGGCATTCCGCCGATAAAATAGTATTTTTTCAGGTTGGCAATATACTTGTCTCGAAATGTGACCAATTTATCGTTCCCCGGCTGATCGACATATGCAGCAAGCTGGTCATCGCCTACCGCGTCCAGAAATTCTTTGTAGGAAAGCGGATACATTGTCAGTAAATTTACTTTACCTACAGGATAGGATATTCCTTTATGCATTGCGACTCCAAGTAAAGAACCTGCGGCTATTATATGGTACTCCGGCGCATTTTCACAAAAATACTTCAGACAGCTTAATGCAAGCGGAACCTCCTGGATCTCATCCAAAATAATGAGTGTTTCGCCAGCAAGTATTTTTGTATGGGTTTCAATTCCGATATCTTCCAGAATTCGTTCTACATCAAAATCTTTCGCAAAGGAATCCTGCATATGGACATTATGATCCATATTCACATAGGCAACGTATTTATAATATTGCTGACCGAATTTTTTCATGATCCATGTTTTGCCAACCTGTCTGGCCCCTTGTAAAATTAAAGGTTTTCGGTCTGATTTATTTTTCCATGCAATCAGATCCTGCATAATTGTTCGTTCCAATGGCATTTCCTCCGTTTGATTTACGTTACAATTATAGTATATACATTTTTTTGAATGTTATCAATGGATAAATCAACATTTTTTTGAACGACATTTTATTATAAAACCACATTTTTTTGAATCAAAACAAACCTTGAACCCATTCCCATTTCATAGTATAATTGGGAGAGTTTAGAAGTTGATGCAAAATAAGGAGGAACGAACAATGGTGGCATGGAACAATCTCGATACATTGGCTTCCTATGAGAAGCTGACGAAGACATCACCGGTAAATCTGGTAGAGGTGATGAGCGGAGAAGGCGGCGCAGCGCGCGTAAAGAAATACAGTACTCCGATGGCGGCTGGTCTGACCTATCATTATGCGGCAAAGGCTGTGGATGATGATACGTTACAGGCACTTACCGATCTGGCAAAGGAGGCACAGCTCGCAGATAAGTTCAAGGAGCTGTACAACGGAGCAGTGATCAATACCGGAGAGAATCGCCTGGTGCTTCATCAGTTGACACGCGGACAGCTTGGCGACAAGGTACAGGCTGACGGCGTGGACAAGCGTGCATTCTATGTGGCACAGCAGGAGAAGATCGCACAGTTTGCAAACGATGTACATGCAGGAAAGATCATTAATGCATCCGGCGAAAAGTTTACAACAGTCGTACAGATCGGTATCGGCGGCAGTGACCTCGGTCCGCGCGCGATGTATCTGGCACTGGAGAACTGGGCAAAGAAAAACAATACCTTTAAGATGGAGGCAAAGTTTATCAGCAACGTAGATCCGGACGATGCGGCAGCCGTATTAAATTCAGTTGATGTGGCACATGCACTGTTTGTACTTGTATCAAAGTCAGGAACGACCTTAGAGACACTGACAAATGAGTCATTTGTCAAGGATGCACTGAAAAATGCAGGACTTAATCCGTCAGATCATATGGTGGCAGTCACCAGCGAGACCTCACCGCTTGCAAAGAGCGATGATTATCTGGCAGCATTTTTCATGGATGACTATATCGGAGGACGTTATTCTTCTACTTCCGCAGTCGGCGGAGCCGTATTATCACTGGCATTCGGACCGGAAGTATTTGCACAGTTCCTTGACGGCGCTGCCGAGGAGGATCGTTTATCCACAAATGAAAATGTATTGGAGAACGCAGCAATGCTCGATGCACTGATCGGTGTCTATGAGCGCAACGTACTCGGTTATCCGAGCACTGCTGTACTGCCTTATTCACAGGCACTCAGCCGTTTCCCGGCACATTTACAGCAGTTAGACATGGAGTCAAACGGCAAGTCAGTCAACCGTTTTGGTGAGCCGGTAGACTACCCGACTGGTCCGGTGATCTTCGGTGAGCCGGGAACGAACGGACAGCATTCATTCTATCAGTTGTTACATCAGGGTACAGACATTGTACCGCTCCAGTTCGTAGGCTTCAAAAACAGCCAGATCGGAACAGACGTTGATATTCAGGGCAGCACCAGCCAACAGAAGCTGTGCGCAAATGTCGCTGCACAGATCGTTGCATTCGCATGTGGAAAAGCGGATGACAACCGCAACAAGAACTTTGAGGGCGGACGTCCGTCCAGCATCATTATCGGTGAGCAGCTGAATCCGCAGGCACTCGGTGCGCTGCTGGCACATTTTGAGAATAAGGTGATGTTCCAGGGATTCCTGTGGAATGTCAACAGCTTTGACCAGGAGGGCGTACAGCTCGGAAAAGTATTGGCAAAGCGCGTGCTTGCACACGAGACAGACGGAGCACTCAAGGAGTTCAGTGATCTGTTGAATATCTAAATTAAAAATAGTAATATAAAAAAGGTGTCCGTTTTAATGTGAAGCGGACACCTTTTTTTCGTTGCCGGGCATCTACAAAAACTGCCAACGGCAGGTTCTGTAGATGCAAATTTACTCCTTTTCAGCCTTCATCCATGTTCCGTGCCGGTAGAACATGAGCGACAGTGTTGTCGCGATACACCATCCGACCGGCCATGCGCACCAGATTCCGGTGGCACCGAGTACCGTGCGGGAAAATGCATATGCCAGTACGACACGCAGGATCAGGTCGGTAAATGTGGTAATCATAAAGCTTTTCATGCGCCCCGCGCCGCGCAGGATGCCGTCTGCGATGAGCTTTGCGGATACGACAAAGTAGAACGGTGAGAGGATCTTCAGGTATGTGATGCCGGTCTGCAGGGCGAGCTGTGTCGGCTCATCGAGAAACAGCCGCAGCACGATACTTCCGCCAAAGAAGTAGAGCAGGCACAGCGGAAGGCTGAGCATCCACACTAATTTGATGCCGATGCGGAAGCCCGCCCGGACACGGTCCGGTTTGTTTGCACCGAGATTTTGCGCTGTGTAGTTGGAGATACCGTTTCCGAGTGTCGTAAAGGATGTAATCACCAGATTGTTTAATTTTACGGCAGCAGAATATCCAGCCATGACCGGTGCACCAAATCCGTTGATGATGCCCTGAATAATGATATTTCCCATAGAGATAAAGCTCTGCTGTAAAATGCTCGGAACTGCAATGATGACGATCTGCCGGAGCAGTCCTGCGTCAAAGATTGCCGTTTTTTCTTTCCCCTTGAGCGGTATCTTAGTCAGTCTGCGGAACACAACCACCATAGCGAGCACACAACTGATGCCCTGACACAGAAACGTCGCCCATGCAACACCGGCGACACCCATCTGAAATGCCTGTACAAACCAGATATCGACTGCAATATTGGCGGTGGAAGAGACTGCCAGAAAATAAAGCGGTGTTTTCGAATCGCCCAGCGCGGAGAAAATGCCGGTTGCAATATTGTAAAAGAATACGAACGGCAGTCCCCATGCGTAGATATCTAAATACAGCTTGGAGTCGGCGAATACCTCGTCCGGCGTGCGGATCAGCTCCAGTAATACGCCGGAGCCTAAGATGCCAACGAGCATCAGCACGATGCACACGATACCGCTGAAAATGCACGCGGTGTAGACCGCAGTTTTCATAGCCCGATAGTCTTTGGCACCGAACAGCCGTGAGACGACAACCGAGCAGCCCATGTTGCAGCCGAAAGCAAATGCAATGAAGATCAGCGTGATTTCATAGCTGTTGCCGACGGCAGCCAGTGCGTTTTCACCGATAAACTTGCCGGCAATAAGGCTGTCTGCGATGTTGTATAATTGTTGAAAGATGATGCTGCCAAAAAGTGGCATACAGAATTTCCATAGTACGGTTTGCGGATCGCCGACTGTCAGATCCCTATTCATGTTCTGATTCCTCCTCAGTATACGATTTCCAGCAGCCATTGTAGCACAAATACGGCGGATTGGCTATACTGAGTTGACAAATTAGTGTGCGTGTTCCTGCTCTTCCTCCTGAATGAACATGATCACAAAGCTGATGAGCAGCAGCGCACAGGAGATCCAGATCGCGTGGATTCCGAGGAGCGGAATCAGATTGCTTCCGACACCGGCTCCGAATGCAAACAGAAGAATTACACCGAAATAATGGAATGATTTATATAAAGTATGGATATCACGTGTCTGTGTATAGTCACACAATGCATCAACGCCGCTGCGCATATTGCCGATACACATGGTGCTCGCGTATGCATAGCTGTTTACTTTGCGGAATGCCTGTACCTGCATGGCACAGGAAAAAGAGACAAGCGCATTGGCGAGCAGATTGCATTGCTCCGGCAGGAAGCCAACCGCAAATAGTAACAGAATTTCAATAAATACAACGATTTGTCTCCAGTGAAACCGCTGTAGATTCTGAAAAAGCCAGCGGATCAGTATTGACGCAGCGACACCCAGCATAAAAAACAAAACCGGAATCGCATAATGGAGCACATTCGCCCAGTTATGTGCATAGAGGTTTGTGCTGAGCAATACGATATTTCCGGTCTGTGCATTTGCGAAAACATGATCTCTGGCAATGTATGTGTATACATCCTGCAATCCACCTGAGACAGACAGCAGAGCCGCTACGAAAAGTGATTCAGACATTTGTTTGTTTGAATGAAAATGTAGTTTTGAAAAAGTCATAATATTTGATATCTGTTCTTTCTTTCTTTCTTTCTTTATTATTGTTGGTATGCATAAGACCCAAAAGACATTATAAATTGAAAAGCCGGTTTGTCAAGCAGATTTAGTGGCAGGCAGTTTGTAAGACAGAGCATAAAAATGAAAAAAAGATAATTTTTTTCAAATTCCTATTGACCTGATAGGAATAGAGTGGTATGATTTGAACAGTTAAATTATACAATTCTTATATGCTTAGTAGGAAAAGAGCGAAAGCAACAGACAGACAAACATAATAATAAGAATGGAAAGGCGGTTCAATATGGCAAAGATTGCAAAACAACTGACCGAGCTGATCGGAAACACTCCGTTACTGGAGCTGACAAATTATGAAAAGGAGCAGAAGCTCGAAGCAAAAATCATTGCAAAACTAGAATACTTCAATCCACTGGGTAGTGTCAAGGACAGAGTTGCATTTGCGATGATCGAACAGGGAATCGCAGACGGAAAGATCAATCAGGATACCGTGATTATTGAGCCTACGAGTGGAAATACAGGTATCGGACTCGCATTTGTCACAGCAGCAAAGGGTTTACACCTGATCCTGACGATGCCGGATACAATGAGTGTGGAGCGGCGCAAGATCGTATCGGCGCTCGGTGCACAGATCGTGCTGACACCGGGACGCGAGGGCATGAAGGGCGCGATCGCCAAGGCAGAACAGCTCAAGGAAGAATACGGCAACGCATTTATTCCGCAGCAGTTTGAGAATCAGGCAAATCCGGCTATTCATAAAAAGACGACCGCACAGGAGATCTGGAATGATACAGATGGTACCGTAGACATCTTCGTGTCGGCAGTCGGAACCGGCGGAACCGTCACAGGAACCGGACAGGGCTTAAAGGAAAAGAATCCGGCTGTCAAGGTTGTAGCCGTAGAGCCTGCGAGCTCGCCGGTACTCTCGGGCGGAAAGCCGGGACCTCATAAGATTCAGGGAATCGGAGCCGGATTTATTCCGGAGGTACTGGATATGGATATCCTCGATGAGATCATAAAGGTAGAGAATGATGTGGCATTTGAGACATCCAGACATGTGGCACGGACAGACGGTCTGCTCGTCGGTATCTCTGCCGGGGCTGCACTTGCGGCAGCGACAGAGCTGGCAAAGAGACTGGAGAATGCAGGAAAGAACATCGTGGTACTGCTTCCCGATACCGGAGAGAGATATTTATCTACTTCTTTATTTACAGTAGAGGAATAAGCCCGTCGACATCAGGCGGCTGGATAAAAGGCAGGAAAGATCATGCGAAAAACACGTAGACCGGGGAGGCTCGACAGGAAAACTAAAAAAAGACAGATGTGCGCAGCGTTGCTTGCGGTGCTGCTCGTGAACCTCGCGGGATGCGGAAAGGCGAAGGATGGTCTCACGATCACGAATGTATCCTATGATCCGACGCGGGAGTTTTATGAGCAATACAATGAGCTGTTTGAAAGCTATTATCAGGACACCTACGGAGAGACTGTGAATGTCATCCAGTCGCACGGAGGCTCCGGGGCGCAGGCGCGGTCAGTCGTTGAGGGATGTAATGCCGATGTGGTCACATTGGCACTCGAACATGACATCACACTGATTGAGCGCACCGGACTGATTGATGAGGGCTGGATCGATGAATTTGACAGAGACTCCGCCCCGTATACATCAACGATCGTATTTCTCGTGCGCACGGGCAATCCGAAGCAGATTGCGGACTGGGACGATCTGACCGCCGATGGTGTGGATGTGATTACACCTGATCCAAAGAGCAGCGGCGGTGCCTGCTGGAACTATCTGGCGGCACTTGCATATGCGAAAACACATGATGCCACGGAGGCACAGCAGATGGACTTTCTGCGAAAGCTGTATGCGAATGTGTCGGTGATGGATTCGGGCGCACGCGGATCGACCACAACGTTTGTGGAAAACGGCAAGGGAGATGTGCTCATCGCGTGGGAAAATGAGGCGCTTACGACACTGGATTCCTATCCGGGAGAATACGAGCTGATTCATCCATCGGTCAGCATTCTGGCACAGCCGAGTGTGGCGATTGTCGATGATAATGCCAGAGCCAACGGCACGGAACAGCTCAGCCGGGAATATCTGCAATACCTCTACAGTGACGAGGCACAGCGGCTGATCGGTGAGAACGGTTACAGACCGACGGATGAACAGATTTTACAGGAGTTTTCGGACACCTACGATCTGACCATGGAGCTGTGGACGATCGAAGATTTTGGCGGATGGGATGAAGCGTACAAAACTTATTTTGAAGACGGTGCACAGTTTGATCAGATCTATGAGTATTAGACAAAATTATGCGTATGAATAAACAAACACAATCGGGAAAACAAAAAAATATGCAAACGCATAAAAATCCGCATGTAATTCCGGGATTTGGATGTACATTGGGAGTCGTTGTTACGATGCTCTCACTGATCGTACTCATTCCGCTGGCATCGGTGCTCGTGCGGTCCCTACAGATCTCGCCGCGTGAGTTTTTCAGTCTGATCTGGAAACCGAATGTGCGGAATGCATTCTGGACGAGTATCAGCTGTTCGTTTCTGGCGGCAGTGATCAATGTGGTTTTCGGACTGATTCTCGCATGGGTGCTCGTCAAATATGAGTTTCCGGGGAAACGGATTCTGGATGGATTTATCGAATTGCCGTTCGCACTGCCGACAGCGGTCGCGGGCATCACGCTCTCTAAGCTCTATTCGGAAAGCGGGTTATTTGGAAGGCTGCTTGCAAGGTGTGGCATCCACGTGGCTTACACAAAGCTCGGGCTGATCGTGGCACTGATCTTTATCGGTATTCCGTTCGTGGTACGCGCGGTACAGCCGGTGTTAGAAAAGATGGACAGCCAGTATGAGGAAGCGGCGTACATGCTCGGTGCGAGTCCGAAAAAAACATTTTTCTCGGTGATCCTGCCGGAGCTTCGCCCCGCATTGCTGACCGGCTTTGGTCTAGCGTTTGCCAGAGGCATCGGAGAATACGGAAGCGTGATCTATATATCCGGCAACAGCGCGAAAGACCGCACACAGGTCATTTCCTATGTGATTATGCAGAAACTCAGCTATATTGATTATGCAAGTGCGACAGCGATCGCGCTCGTGATGCTCATTATATCGTTTTTGCTGCTATTGTTTGTGAATATCGTGCAGGCGAGACAGTCTGCGAGGACGAATTTGTTATAGGAAATTGCGGAATTATCTTAAGACAAGTTGCTCGGCGACGGTTGCAATAGTATCCCGATCAGGCTGCTCCGATTGCCCGGCGGTGTCTCGCTGTCTCTTCAGCCTTGGCTCGATGTGTCCTCCGCACACATAGCCTGCGGCTTTCAGTTATGACATGAGAAACATCGCTGAGTCGCTCGCACTTCGCCGGACAAAAGTCGCATCTGACGGGAACTACCGCAACTGCCGCCGGCAACTCTGCGTTACATAGTTGTTTGCGCAAAGCATGCAGTATGTAGTGTTAGGTATGCGGCTATACGAATCTTGTACGTGAAAGTAGCAGCGCGAGCAAAGTCATGTCTGAATTTGCTGCCTTTGCACGATGGAGATGAGACTCGTAACTCGTGGAAGCCTTTGCTGAACACGAGTTGGGTTTTTCCGAGGCTCATCGGAATGGTTCGTGCAACGAAAGCAAAACAGACATGCTTGCGGGAGCTGCGACCTCATACAAAATGTTCGCATGACCAAGAAGTATAATGTAAATTATATATAAATGCTATAGACGATAGAAAGGAAGTCATACACATGTCACACAACACACAAATGATACAGCGTCCGCGCAGACTGCGCAGCAGTCAGGTACTGCGCAATATGGTACGAGAAACACGCATGAGCCCGGAGTCTTTGATGTATCCTACATTTGTCGTGGAAGGCGAAAATATCAAAGAGGAGATTCCTTCCATGCCGGGACAGTACCGCTACAGCATCGACCGGCTGGATGAGTGTCTGGGTGAGCTGGAGGCAGCGGGTGTCCATGCGGTGATGTTTTTCGGTATTCCGGATCACAAGGA
>CALBJL010000231.1 GCA_937893485.1 uncultured bacterium
TACTAGGCTAATGAAACCTCTGTGAGACCTCCACGCTTAAGGTGCACGCTCTTTCCCTCCATCTACTCGCCACATTTACTCTGTCCCTACAAACGGTAACTTTACGGCTTCATCTTTTGTGGCAGACTTACCAAACGGAACCTAGCCTTATATGTGATTTCTGTTCGTCGAGCCAGAGATTTGCCTACAGCTTCCTTCAGATTCCACCTCACGATGGACACCCTTGCTGTTCAGCTATATACTTCCTTGTTACCTAGGCGTATTCGGGACTTCCACCCGTTAGAGCGCGCCCATGGCGCGCAAACCACAAAAAGAGCCCCGCCCAAAAGCGAAGCTCCTTAAAATCTTACTCTTCTACGAAAGGCTCTTCCTCATCCTTAGCCTCGTCATCCTTTTTCTCTGCAGGCTCTTCTGCGTCTTCCTCATCATCAAAGAAATCTTCTTCAAACTCATCATCCAGATCGTCCTCGAAATCCTCTAAATAATCAGGTGCAAAGAAACGATACAGTCCGTATGCAGCGGCTGCTACAACAACGATAATACCGATAATCGCAAAAATCGTCTTTGCCTTCGGTCCTTTTTTCTCTTCTTCCTCTTTCTTGTTGATCAGCTCTGTCACCTTGCTGATGTTTGTTGCCAGTAAGTTCTGTAAGTCTTCCATTCTGTTCATACGATCCGCTCCTTTATCTGTTTTTTATTCCGGAAACGCCGGCTGTCCGATCGTCTGCCGTGTCCCGGTATCTACAACTCTGCATGCTGCACGCATCATCCGTGACAACAATTATATTTATTGATTATTCTAACATATTTTATCCAAATCGCATAGAGAAAATTTGCAATTTACACTTTTTTTATATTTTTTTCAGTTTCGCAAAACTTGCAAACATTTTCTTCGTGCCAAAACGGTCAAAATCGACTGTCACCTCATAATCTCTGCCGCCCGTATTGATCTGCAGCACCGTTCCGTCACCGAATTTGATATGGTGAACACGGTCCCCTGTCTGATACGCCAGCGACATCTGATCCGTCGATGCGGTGGCAAACGTCTTGGCAGCCGACCGGATCACCGGCTTCTCACGCAAAATCTGTTTGGCATTGCTCACAAACGGCGACGGCTGTGTGGGTGCTTCAGGTCTTGGAATGCTCTTTCCGGTCGCCACCGTTCCGCTGAGCAGCTCCACCGGTATCTCGGAGACAAAGCGCGATACTTTGGAAAACATCGTCTCCCCACGCACCATACGCATTTTTGCGCTCGTGATCGTCAGCCGTTTTTTCGCACGCGTGATACCAACGTAGCACAACCGGCGTTCCTCCTCCATCTCCTCATCCGAATTGTCACTCGTGATCGTCATATAACTCGGGAACAGTCCGTCCTCAAGCCCTGCCAGATACACATTTGGAAATTCCAGTCCCTTTGCGGAGTGCAACGTCATGAGCACAACATAATCACTGCCCTCAACCACTTCATCAATGTCTGCGACCAGCGCAACCTCTTCCAAAAATCCCGACAACGTCGGCACTTCCGCGCTTTCCTCATAGGTGGCAGCTTTGGACACCAGCTCGTCGATATTTTCGATACGCGCATCCGCCTCGGGCGTGTCCTCAAGCTCCAGCTCATGCACGTAACCGGTGTCTGTTATGATATTTTTGAGCAATTCGGACACATGCAAAAAATCTGCCTTGCTGCGCATCGTCTGGATGTAAGTCACAAACGGATGCACCTTTGCCGCCGCACGCCCCAGCGTCGGGATCTCGTCCGCCATCTTTGCGGCATCGTAAAAGCTCATTCCATTCTCATCTGCATACGCCTGTATTTTATTGATCGTCGTCGCGCCGATACCACGCTTCGGGATATTGATGATCCGCTTTACCGCCAGATCATCCTTTGCATTATCGATCGTCTTTAAATATGCCAGCAGATCCTTGATCTCCTTTCTGGCATAGAAGTTGACGCCGCCGACCAGCTTATACGGAATATTTTCATTGATAAAGCGTTCCTCAAACATACGCGACTGCGCATTCGTGCGGTACAGCACGGCGCTGTCACTGTAGCTGCCTCCCGCGCGCACCTGCTTTTCAATGTCACGTGCGACATAATCTGCCTCATCATAAGCAGTATCGAACTGTTTAAAATGAATCTTCTCACCCGCAGCCTGATCCGTCCACAGCGACTTGGCTTTTCGTCCGATATTGTGCGCAATCACGCTGTTTGCCGCATTTAAAATATTCTGCGTACTGCGGTAGTTCTGCTCGAGCTTGATGACCTTCGCATGCGGAAAATACTGCTCAAAATTGAGGATATTTTTGATATTTGCACCGCGGAATTTGTAAATCGACTGGTCATCGTCACCGACCACGCACAGATTGCCGTATTTACCCGCAAGCAGGCGCACGAGCTCAAACTGTGCCGTATTCGTATCCTGATACTCGTCTACCATAATATATTTGAAACGTTCCTGATAATAGTCTAAAACCTCGGCATCCGCCTTGAATAACTCGACGGTTTTCATGATCAGATCATCAAAATCCATCGCATTATTTTTCTTTAACACCGCCTGATACTCACGGTATACCTGTGCCTGACGCTGTCTGCCGTAGTCTCCCGCTGCACTCAGACCGAACTCGGTCGGATCGATGAGTTCATCCTTTGCAGAGGAAATCACATTCAAAAAAGATTTTTCTTTATAAATCTTTGTATCGACCTCAAACCGCTTGCACACTTCCTTCATGACCTGCTTCTGGTCATCGGCATCATAGATCGTAAAGCTCGTATCGAAACCGATACGGTCTGCAAAGCGCCTAAGAATACGCACGCACGTTGAATGAAACGTCGTAACCCAGATGCTCTCCGACCCAAAACCGACCATCTGGTCGATCCGCTCCCGCATCTCTGCCGCAGCCTTATTCGTGAAGGTGATCGCCATGATATTATAGGGATTGACACCTTTTTCCTCAATCAGATATGCGGTGCGGTGCGTCAGCACCCTCGTCTTTCCACTGCCTGCGCCCGCGATGATCAGCAGCGCGCCCTCAGTCGTCGTCACTGCCTCGTATTGTTCTTTATTCAATGTATCGTATGTAGCCATAAAATCTCCCACTCATCTGTTGCCGTTATTCTATGTTATTGTACCGATTCCACCCGAAAAGTGCAAGGCTTGGCAGACAATTCCGGTGTGGACAGACCCTTTTTGCGAAGCAAAACTTAAAATAAGCCTGTCGGAACAGGTCATGCGTAAACAGTAATGTAAAAGAATCTGCTGAAAACATCTTGTCATATGGTATTGAACACTATATAATAAAATCACTTGGTTGAAATTTCGATAATTCAAATGTGACACAAGGTATGAATAATCACATTTTCCCAAAGGAGTACCACATTATGACGATTGATGACAAAGATTTATTAAACAGCATTCTCGCCAGTCTCGGGCGTGTCAACCATATCAAACCGGACGCGATCCCCGACATAGATCTGTATATGGATCAGGTAACAACTTTTATGGAGAGCAATCTCGCGCCGTCGAAACGCTATCCGGACGACAAGGTGCTGACCAAAACAATGATCAACAACTACACAAAGGATAGTCTGTTACCTCCTCCGCATAAAAAGAAATATTCCAAAGAGCACATGCTGCTGCTCATTTTTATCTATTATTTTAAAAATATTCTCTGCATCAACGATCTGCACCACATCCTGGATCCGCTGGTTGAGAAATATTTTTCAAACGAGGATGCGATGAACCTGACTGACATCTACAATGAAGTATTCAGTCTGGAAAAGGACGAGGTACAAACCCTCGCCAAAGATATTACGAAAAAATTCAACCGCAGCAAAGAGACGTTTCTGGATGCTCCGGAGGAGGATCGCGAGTCCCTGCAGCTCTTTTCGCTGATCTGCATGCTCAGCTTTGACACCTTCCTGAAAAAAATGATTATTGAAAAAATGATCGATCTCGACCGTGAAAAAAAATCATAATGCGGGATACAGTTTTTCATACATCCCCGCCGCAACATCGCCATTATGCCTGCCCCGTCTGTCGTATACGGCTATGAGAAGCGCCAGCTCCTCACGGGTCAGGCTCTGTTTTTGTTCGTAATGTAATGCCAGCAGCAGTTCTAAAATATGCATGTGCATAATCTCGTAAGCCATTCTTTTCACAAAACTATAATCCTCATACACCTCGAGAAACGATACCTGCAAGCCGTACACGAGATACCCGCGCATCACGTGATCCAGCTCCGGATGATCCGCATGGAGCGCATGCCGCAGCCCGTCCGCGCGCGCATCTGCCTGTGCAGCCGTCAGTGAATCAAAACATGCAAAATAACGCCTGCACAGCCGATACAGAATCGGCGACACCTTTTTTAGCCTGACATGATAAAATCCGTTTGTCAGCATCTGATCCGTCACCTGCGCCGGTATGTGCAGTTCGTCCTCGTGGTTATGCGCTTGCATAAGTTCTGCAATATCTTTCAGATCTTCCCCTGCAAGAAAGCTCTGCTGTACCTCCCGCATGGCAGCCATCAGTCCCGCCAGAATCTGCGGCAGACTGCGCGAAGAATCCCACAATTCACGGATCATCGCCTCCCGAAGCTCCACGAGCCAATACAGATATACTTCATCGTCGTTCGTACCCCAGCGCTCATACGTGACCTCCCGCACACAGGGGACATAGGAAAGGTCATCCAGATGCTCTAAAAACAGCCGTGCCACCTCCGGACACGACAAAAAAAGTGCCTCCTCTGCGAACGGTCCATAGTGCTGCCAGACCCGCGGATACTGTCTGCACACAAGCGGCATATAGTCTGTTCCTATCGTCCGCTGCAACCGGCAGGTACCTGCTTTTTCGTAGAAAGTACACTTTTTCAGGGAGACCCGAAAGTAGACCTCCCCATTGATTTTCTTTATGGAGCTGCGCAGCCACCATCCCGTTTTTCCGGGCTCTGCCAGATAGCGCTGATAAGTGTCCTCATCAAATATTATGCGCCACCCGCGGCAACAGGTGTATGGGCAGTCGTTTATTTTACAGGAAAATTCATTAAAAAAACTGATCTCACGTAGTTTTATTTTCATTCTTCTCTATTCTGGAAAATACCAGATCATAACCGTCATTTCCATAATTCAGGGAACGGTTTACACGGCTGATCGTAGCAGTCGAAGCGCCGGTCTTTTCTGCAATGTCCAGATATGTCTTCTGTTCACGCAGCATATAAGCCACCTCAAACCGCTGTGAAAATGCCAACAACTCATTGACCGTACAAATATCTTCAAAGAATGTATAACACTCCTCCTTATTCTGTAAACACAGAATCGCCTCAAACAAATGATTGACCGCATCTGTATGAATGTCTTTACTCATTCCTGCACACCCCTTTTCTCGGCTTTGCGCACTTCCTTCTGCGCTTTTTCATTTTACTACATAAAAGTGTGAAAGTAAACCGTTTTTGTCAACGTTTCTTAACATCTGTTAATATTTTCCAACATTTTACCGCCGGTAATAATTCAAATACGGTTTCACCCTTTCAACGTCCGTATTCATGATCAGGTGCTCCGGAAACTGTGCCTCCTCGATAATCTGCGCTACATAGCTATGATTTCCGACATCAATATCCACATGCGCATCGCTGTCCATGATGATAGGCTGATCATAGGAACGGCAAAGCTCTAAAAATTCCAGATAACCCTCCTTTGTCGCCTTGCGGAAGCTCATCGGCGACAAGGAGGAATTGTTCATCTCTAAGAGCACATGGTTTTCCTTTGCAGCCTCCACGACCGCACGCAGATCAATTGGATAGCGCGGATCGTCCGGATGTCCGATGATATTTACATAAGGATTTTCCATCGCGTGAATATATGCGTCCGTATTTTCTTTCAGGCTGCGCGGCGCGTAGCAGGGAATATGCAGACTCGCCACACATACATCCATCATCGGAAGCAGGCGCTCCTCAATATCCACATGCCCTTCCGGATCTAAAATATTGAGCTCCACGCCGAATAATGTCTGAACACCGTAACGCTCCCTCGGAATAACCTTGATATTATCAAAATAAGTGTGCTGGCAGCTTCCATGCATCGCCGGTCCGTGCTCCGTGATCGCAAGCAGTTCCAGCCCTTTGTCGCGGGCAGCCTGCGCCATCTCGAGAATCGTGCTGTAGGCATGACCACTGGCGAGCGAATGCGTGTGAAGATCCATAACATCTCTTATCATTTGCAGTACCTCTTTTCTAAATCCTAGTTAATCATCGTTTAGTATAGCATAACTTTTCAAAACAGACAATGCACAATCCCTGCCACGGTCACTCTTTCACATACTCGGTCGTGACCAGACGGCTGTATTCCGGCCGCTCACTGAGCTGTCCCGACTCATCGAGAATATCTAACAACAGCTCATAGGCACTCTGTTCAAACACAAGATCCTTCTTCCATGTGTCCTGATCGGCATAACGCTTGATGATTGTCGCCATCGTCTCTTTATCCGTATCCGGAAACTGCGGCTCGATCACTGCTGCGGTCTCCTCTGCACTGTGTGTGTACACGTACTCCATACCCTTTTTCAGTGCAGCCACAAACCCGCGGATCACCTCCGGATGCTCCTTCATGTAGCTGTCCTTTGCAGAAAATGCGGTGTACGGCACATATCCGCTGTCCACACCGAGGGACGCTACGACATAACCGGCACCTTCCTTTTCGAGTGCAGTCGCACCGGGCTCGAATTCTACGCTATAATCCCCGCTTCCGCCGGAAAAAGCTGCCGCTGTCGAACCGAAATCAATGCTCTTGTCAATATTCAGATCCGCTGCCGGATCAATGCCGTTTTTCTTTAAAATATACTCAAATACCATCTCCGGCATACCACCATCACGACCGCCGAGCACATCTTTTCCTTTCAGCTTCTGCCAGTTGAAGGCATCATCCGCCTCCCTTGCAACGAGGAAGTTACCGGCACGCTGGGTCAGCTGTGCAAAATTGACGATCAAATCCTCCGCGCCCTCGTTGCTCGTATAGACTGTTGTCTCAGGCCCCATAAATCCGATGTCCGCATCCCCCGACAAGAGCGCTGTCATCGTCTTATCGGCACCAAATCCGGTCACGAGTTCCAGATCGATGCCCTGCTCCTTGAAATAGCCTTCCTCGATTGCCACATACATCGGCGCGTAAAACAGGGAATGCGCCACCTCATTGAGCACGACCTTCGTTGTTTTCATCTCTGCTCCGCCATCGGATTTGTCCGCCGCAGCGCTGCCGCATCCGGTCAGAACCGGCAGCACCATCGCTGCTATCAGTAAAAATGCCAGTATTTTCTTTTTCATAATACAAAAACCTCTCTGCATATTTCTGTTATTCTATGCAAAGAGGTTCTATTCGGTTCCCTGTTCATCGGAGACTCTATTTCCAATACTCCGGTGTCACATCGCGGTGCAGTGACTCGAGCATCTGTCTGTCGCTGCGAATCGTCGCACATGCAACCGTTGTGAGCATATTTCCGGTGATCGTCGCAGAAGCTCCGGACTGGAATGCGAGTTCACCGTCTCCGGTCAGAAGCGCGCGTCCTGCTGCCAGACGGATATTTGCCGCCGGATTGATATAGCGGAAAAACGCGATCGTGCGCAAAATCTCATCCTCCGTGAGCTGCGGCAGATCTTCTAACGGTGTTCCTTTGATCGGCATGAGTGCATTGATCGGAATTGAATCGATCCCAAGCTCCGCCAGACTCACCGCCATATCCAGACGGTCCTCCCACGTTTCACCCATACCAATGATCCCGCCGGAGCAGGCACACATGCCCTCCGCCTTGACTTTTTTCAATGTTTCGACCTTCTGCTCATAAGTATGTGTCGTGCAGATATTCGGAAAATTGCGTCTGGAAGTCTCGATATTGTGATGATAACTGGTCACACCCGCCTCATGCAGACGGTGCAGCTGTTCCTCATCCAGAAATCCCATCGATGCGCACAGATCAATTTTGCACTCGCGGTGCATCGTCTCAAACGCATGGATCGCTTTGTCAAATTCCTCCCCGGTCAGTGCACGTCCGGCAGTCACAATCGAGAAACGGTCAACGCCCTCACTTTCATTGAGCCTGCACATCTCGACGATCTGCTCCTCCGGCAGAAAATCGTACACTTCGCAGTCCGTATGATTGTGCGCGGACTGTGCGCAATATTTACAGTCCTCCGGACAGCGCCCACTTCGCCCGTTGATGATCGAACACAGATCTACCTTATCTCCGATAAAATGCTCACGGATGAGATCCGCGCCCTCACACAGTTCCTTCAGATCGCAGTCCAGAAAAAAAGACAACTCATCGTCCCTTGTGATTCTCCTGCCGACAATGATCTCCTTTGCCAATTCCAATGCTTTTCCCATTTTCCTATCCTTTTCAGCCTTTCCACGCTGCCAATGCGCGTTGCATCGTCAACCGATTTTTCTACATGGTTTACATTAGTATAGCAAAAAGAGAAAATATGTCAACTATTTCCTACTGAACTGCTCCGATTAGTTCGCGGATATCCTCCACCTCGTGCGCAGCCATGTATTCGCGGATACCGTCCACGATCTCCTCGGTAACTTTCGGGTTCGCAAAGTTTGCCGTGCCGACAGATACTGCCGTCGCGCCTGCCAGCATGAGTTCGATCGCGTCCTCGGCATTCATGACACCGCCCATACCGATAATGGGAATCTTTACCGCCTGTGCGACCTGATAGACCATGCGCACGGCGATCGGATGGATTGCAGGACCGGACATGCCGCCTGTCTTGTTTGCCAGCACAAATTTGCGCTTATGGACATCAATTTTCATACCGGTTAATGTATTGATCAGTGATACCGCATCCGCACCGGCTGCTTCGACTGCCTGTGCCATATATGCAATGTCGGTGACATTCGGGCTGAGCTTCATGACAACCGGCTGCTTTGCAACTGCTTTGACCGCCTTTGTGATCGCTGCCGCCGCTTTCGGGTCCTGTCCGAACGCAATACCACCTTCTTTTACATTCGGGCAGGAAATATTGATCTCGAGCAGATCAACCGGCTGGTCGGAAAGACGCTCTACGACTTCCACATAATCT
The DNA here is from genome assembly GCA_937893485.1 of uncultured bacterium. Taxonomy (GTDB): domain Bacteria; phylum Bacillota; class Clostridia; order Lachnospirales; family Lachnospiraceae; genus W0P33-017. The sequence continues at coordinate 9,070 of CALBJL010000231.1, forward strand.
GCCTCACTTCTGCCGCAGACATTTACGATAATGCGCGTATCGTACTTTGCCAGAAACGGCAGATCGCGCTCGACAAACACATCAATACCCGGATTTTGCAAACCAATCGCGTTGAGCATGCCGCCGTACACCTCTGCGACACGCGGGGTTGGATTGCCCTCCCACGGAACATTTGCCACGCCCTTTGTCACAACGCCTCCGAGTCTGTTCAGATCCACAAACTGTGCATACTCCTGTCCGGAGCCAAAGGTTCCGGATGCCGTGAGAATCGGGTTTTTGAAGGTAACACCTGCTACATTTACACTCGTATTCATCAGATATCCACCTCCTCAGCGCGAAATACGGGTCCTTCTGTACAGATCCGCTTGTTATTCACATGTGTATGCGCATCCTTTTTGACGCTCCTGCAGACGCATCCCAGACATGCACCGATACCGCATGCCATGCGCTCTTCCAACGAGATCCAGCACTCCATGCCATGCTCTGCGGCATATGCCTTGACTGCCCGCAGCATCGGCATCGGTCCGCATGCATAGATGATCTCTCCGTCCAGACCGTTTTCACGGATCGCATCGAGCACATTGCCCTGTGTCCCAAAGCTGCCATCCTCGGTCGCTACGTACACCTTACCATGCGCACGGAATTCTTCTTCCAGATAGCGCTCATCGCGATAACCGAGCACGATATTTTTCTCACAATCCAGCTCCTTTGCAAGCTGCAGAATCGGCGGAACACCGATACCGCCTCCCAGCAGCAATGCCCGTCGGCTCTTTTTCGGATAACCGTTGCCGAGCGGTCCTACAATGCGCAGCTGCGCTCCGGTATGATAGCCGGAAAATTCTTCCGTTCCCTTTCCAGCTACACGGTAAACTAAACGAATCGCATGATCCGGCTGGTCGATCTCACAGATACTGATCGGGCGGGGAAGCAGGCGGCTGCCATCCGAACAATACAGCGCCACAAACTGTCCGGGCTTTGCCAGATCTGCGATCTGCTCTGTCCGAAGCCACATACTATACACATCTGTCGCGATCTCCTCCTGACGGATGATGATCGCATCCTCTAATACTTTATCTGTCATGTTAGACTCCTATATTTATCTGTTCTGCAGTGCACCGGCGATATCTGCGATCATATCCTCGACTGCCATGCGTGATGCATCTGCATAATTTTCCGGTGTAATGCCCTGCTCCTTGTACTTGTCCTGCTTGTAGGCAGCGATAATACCGCGTGAGGAATTGACAATCGCGCCAAGACCGTCCTCGTTGAAAAAGTGGACGAGATCCTTGCCCTGACCACCCTGTGCACCGTAACCGGGCACCAGAATGAATGACTTCGGCATGAGTTTTCTAAGGATCTTTCCCTGCTCGGGATAAGTCGCGCCGACAACAGCGCCGACCGCGCTGTAACCGGATGCCCCGATGCAGTGAGCCCCCCACTCCGTTACCTTTTCACCGACATACTCGTACAGTGCGCGTCCGTCGATCAGGCGATCCTGAAATTCACCGCTGGACGGATTGGATGTCTTTACGAGAATAAAAATGCCCTTTTTCTCCTCCCTGCACACATCTACAAACGGCTTGATGCCATCTGTGCCAAGATACGGATTGACCGTTGCAAAATCCTCATCAAACGCCGCATACGATTTGCTGCCGATCTGTACCTTGCCCAGATGTCCCGTCGCATAGGCTGCCGAAGTGGAGCCGATGTCTCCGCGCTTCACATCACCGATAACGACCAACCCTTTTTCATGGCAGTAATCCACCGTCTTCTGGAATGCTTTCAGTCCCTTGATACCGAACTGCTCATACATCGCGATCTGCGGCTTGACTGCCGGAATCAGATCACAGACTGCATCAACGATGCCTTTATTGTACTGCCAGATCGCCTCTGCAGCGCCCTCCGGTGTCTCCCCGAACTGCTCAAATGCCACACGCTGGATCTGCTCCGGCACATAGGAGAGCATCGGGTCGAGCCCGACCACGATCGGTGCATTGGTTTTGCGTATCTTTTCGATCAATCTGTCAATCATTTTTCTTTTCCTCACTCTCAAACTGATATACAACGTTACCGCCGATGATCGTCATGTCCACCCTGCCTGTGACTTTTCTTCCGTGAAACGGCGTGTTTTTGCTCTTTGACACAAACGTATTTTTATCAATCACATAGGATGCCACCGGGTCAAAAATGACAAGATCCGCATCCTTTCCGACTGCGATCTCGCCTGCTCCGCCCTCCAGCTTCAGGATCTTGGCGGGATTGTAGCTCATTTTCTCCGCCATCTGAAGCGGTGTCAGAACGCCTGTCTCCACAAGCTCTGAATAGGTCAGCGCAGCGGCTGTCTCCAGCCCTACGATGCCAAACGGTGCCTCCAGCATTCCGGTGTTTTTATCCTGTGCGCTGTGCGGTGCATGGTCTGTGGCGATACAGTCAATCGATCCATCACGCAGTCCCTCGATGAGCGCCGCGCGGTCCGCAGCGGTACGAAGCGGCGGGTTCATCTTGTAGTTGACCATCTCATAGCCCTCCTTATTGGAAGGAATCGCAGACAGTGTCGGCGTATCATCACTCTCACTGCGGGGTGCAGGTGCATCAGGAATATCATCCGAAGTCAATGTAAAATGATGCGGGCAGACCTCCGCGGTCAGCGTTGTAAAGCCGCGCTGCTTGGCAATCCGCAATATCTCCACGACCTCCTTGGTCGAGCAATGGCACAGATGCAGCCTTGCTCCGGTCTCTGTTGACAGCAGAACATCGCGTGCAGCAATCACATTTTCCACTGCATTGCAGATACCCGGCAGTCCGAGCCGCTCACAGTTGGCATCCTCATTGATCACGCCGCCGTTGACCAGTGTTTTCTCCTCACAGTGATCCAGAAACGGCAGATCCAGCTTCGCCAGCATATGCATCGCATCCCAGCACAGCTTTGTGCTCATCACGGATTTACCGTCCTCACTGAACGCAATCGCACCGTGCGCAGCCATATCCTCCATATCGGTCAGTTTCTCGCCGTTCATGCCGACCGTGATGGCTCCCGCCTGATAGATATGCACCGGAGTCACACTCCTGCCTTTATTCAGCACATAGCTGAGTACATCCGGATTATCTATGACGGGCTTGGTATTCGGCATCGCCATAATCGTTGTATAGCCGCCCTTCGCAGCCGCAGCCGCTCCGGTCTCTACCGTCTCTTTTTCCGTCTGTCCGGGATCTCTCAGATGGACATGCAGATCCACAAAACCGGGCATCACATATTTTCCGGTCGCATCGATGATCTCATCGGCATGATCCTTTAATTTTTTTCCGATTTTTTTGACCGATCCGTCCTCAATATAGATGTCCGCGATCTGGTCTGTATTGGTCGCCGGATCGAGTACGCGGCCACCTTTAATCATTAGTGACATTCCATTTCCTCCTCTGTCTGGTATATAAATAAAATGGGAACTAAAACTCGTTATAACCTGCGTTTATTGTAGCACACTGACTATAAATCCGCAATGAAGATCCTGTGGCGTTCCATCCTATGATTCGCCGAAAGCCGCCAGTGTATAGAGTGCCCGCGGGACGTATGCCTGAATGTAAACTCCCTCGGAACGGTAGTCCTCGGATACCAGTTCCCCGGCACTGCGGATTTTTGCCAGAATCGCGGTCTCTGTATAAGGCACAAGCCGCTCCATATAGATCTTATTCTCCCGCAGCATCTCTTCGAGTGCCGCTCGGACGAGGTCAAGCCCTTCCCCCGTGCGCGCCGAGATATGGACTGTCCGGTCTGCCCGTGCGTCATGCAGCGTCTCCGTATCCGTGCGCAGATCCTGTTTGTTAAACAGTGTCAGCACCGGCTTGCCCTCGACACCCAGTTTTTTCAGTGTCTCGTATACGATATACATCTGCTTTTCCATCTGCGGATTGGACGCATCTACAACGTGTATGATATAGTCTGCGTATTTTGCCTCCTCAAGCGTTGAGCGGAATGCATCAATCAGATGATGAGGCAGCTTGCGGATAAAACCGACCGTATCCGTCAGCAGAATCTCCTGTTTTCCGGACAGCTTCAACAATCTCGTCGTCGGGTCCAGTGTCGCAAACAATGCATCCATCTCAAGCACCTGTGCGTTCGTCAGTGTATTTAACAGGGTCGATTTACCTGCGTTCGTGTAACCCACGATCGCAGCGACCGGCTGATTCTGTCTCGTGCGGCGGCTGCGCGTCACTTCGCGGTGCTGTCTGACTTCTTCGAGCTCCCGCTTGAGCTGCGAAATCCGGTTCGTAATCAGACGCCTGTCCATCTCGAGCTTTTTCTCTCCGGGACCGCGCATACCGATACCACCTCCGAGCCGCGACATCGAGCGTCCGTAACCGGTCAGGCGCGTCATTTCATAGCGCAGCTGCGCCAGCTCGACCTGTATTTTTCCCTCGCTGGTGCTCGCACGCGCCGCAAAAATATCCAGTATGACCAGCGTCCGGTCCATAACCTTCATGTCCAGCAGATCTGCCAGATTACGCATCTGTGCCGGGGTCAGTTCATCGTCACACACGATACCCGTCGCATCATGCATGATCACAAGCTCCCGGATCTCCTGTACCTTTCCGGTGCCTACATAGGTGCCGGGATGCCGCCGCTCCACCTTCTGGATCACCGTATCACAGACAGCCGCACCCGCCGCATGCACGAGCTCTGCCAGCTCCGCCAGCGAATCCTCGGTATCATCGCCATCCTGCTCCTGTACACCTACTAAAATCACACGTTCTTCTATTTCTTTATTTTCATGCATTCGATCCATCCTCTGTCTGCCCAGCCCCCTCAATCTCCACGGAGCCTTCCGTCTGTGACTGCTTTTCCTCCTCGATCTGATCTGCCACCGCGGTGCGCGTCTTTAAAAACAGATACTCTCTGGCAGCCTCCTCATCATCGGGATAGTCCAGCACATACTGTGCCATTTTTTCCTTCGCCTGTTCAAATTCATACATCTGCTCCAACGCAGCGATCTCACCACGGCGCAGCTTCTGCTCGTTGACCGGAGACTTTGTCGCAAGCCCATTCTGGTAATAGGTCAGCGCCTGTGTATAATTCTGCTGCTCCATTGCCATATTTCCAAGCTCCTCCAGCACGACCGAATCATCGGCATGATCCTTTGCATAGAGCTCATAGTATTTCTCGGCTTCCTTCTGGTCGCCCAGCTGATCCATGGTCTGAGCCAGATACAGCTCCGCCTTATCGTCAACGTCTTCCTTTTTCTCAATGGCGGCCGCCTGTGTCAGTTCTTCTTTTGCATTTGCATAATCTCCGAGCAGGAAATAAATATATCCGCGTCCGGCGAGATATTCCCGTCCCTTGCCCTTGAGTTCGAGCGCCTGATTCAGATATTTCACACCGTCCTCCGGTCTGCCCGCGCGGTTCAGGTTCTCATAGAGCTGGATGTAGATCTCATAATCTGCATCCGCATGTGCCGCAGCCTGCTCATAGTCGTCAAGCGCCTGATCAATGTTGTCCTGCTGTAAGTATATATTTCCCCGCAAATAATATGCATTTGCATAGCTGTTATCATAATCCAGTACTGCATCACAGACGGCGATGGCATCCTCCGGCTGACCGTTCATAAACAGTGCCTCCGCCTTATTCATGCAGATGTCCAGTTCCAGATTGCGGATTCTGCCCTTAGACTGATCCAGCGCGCGCTGAAAGCTGTCGACCGCCTCCGCATAATTTCCCTGCTCCATCGAGCGGATACCGATCTTGCGGTAAGCCAGCTCGTCATCCGTGCGGTCTGCGCCGCATGCTGTTACACTCAATCCGGCGCAGATCACAAGCACCGCTGCCAGTCCTTTTTTCTTATTCATAGTCCTTTACTCCATCCAAAACAATTTTGTCCGTATACAGTTATAGCATACCAAAAAACGCATTGCATTTCCATAGAAAATCTACTAGAATAAAAATGATATTATACTTTTTCAGGAGGAAAGCTATGAGCTACGAAATTCGCGATATAAATCTCGCTGAGTCCGGCGAGCACAAAATCGACTGGGTGCGCAAGAACTGTCCGCTGCTGCGCTCTCTCGAAGCAGACTTTACAAAGGAGCTGCCGTTTGAAGATGTGCGCATCGCACTCTCAATCCACTTAGAGGCTAAAACCGCTTATCTGTGCAAGGTACTGGCTGCTGGCGGTGCGCAGATGTTCATCACCGGAAGCAATCCGCTCTCCACACAGGATGATGTGGCTGCGGCACTCGTCAAGGCTGGGCTGAATGTGTTTGCATGGTACAATTCCACAGACGAGGAATACAACCGGCACATCACAAAGGTATTGGAAAATAACTGTAACATCATCATTGATGACGGCGGTGATCTCGTAAATATGCTGCACACCTCCATGCGTGACCGCCTGCAGTATGTGATCGGTGGCTGTGAGGAGACGACGACCGGTATTATCCGCCTGATGGCAATGGCAAAGGAGGACAAGCTGGAGTTCCCGATGGTCATGGTCAACAATGCCGACTGCAAGCATCTGTTTGACAACCGCTACGGCACGGGTCAGTCTGTCTGGGACGGCATCAACCGCACGACGAACCTGATCGTTGCCGGAAAAATTGCAGTTGTCGCAGGCTATGGCTGGTGTGGAAAGGGCGTGGCTATGCGTGCCAAGGCACTCGGTGCCCGCGTGATCATCACCGAGATCGATCCGATCAAGGCGATTGAGGCAGTCATGGACGGATTTGATGTCATGCCAATGCATGAGGCAGCAAAGGTCGGTGATTTCTTCATCACCGTAACCGGATGTGCCAGTGTTATCACCTGTGAGGACATGAAGGTCATGAAAGATGGCGCGATTTTATCTAATGCAGGACATTTCGATGTAGAGATCGATATGGCAGGGCTGCGCAAGATGTGTACCGATTCCTACGAGCAGCGCCACAATATCATGGGCTATGCACTTGACAATGGCAGAACAATCTATGTACTCGGAGAGGGCCGTCTTGTCAACCTCGCCTGCGGCGACGGACATCCGGCTGAGATTATGGACATGAGTTTTGCGATTCAGGCATTGTCTGCACGCTACCTCGTTCAGCACGCAAAGGAACTGACCGAGAAGCTGATCGTTGTACCGAAGGAGGTCGACAACGAAGTCGCTGTCCGCAAGCTGAATTTCCTCGGCAAGCAGATCGATACACTCACACCCGAACAGGAGCGCTATCTGTTCTCATCGGCAATCTGATTTCGTTTTATATTCAGTTTTAGATACAGCAAAGGCGTATGCACAACCGCATACGCCTTTTTCTTATTTCTCTATGCTTTCTCAGCCTTGCACGCATCACAAAACAGGAAACTGTTTTTTCCGTTCTCCTTTGCCTGCTCCATTGCAGCTTCTGCTCTGCGGTACAATTCATCAAACGTCCTGCCGCAGTCCGGAAACTTGCTGACACCACTCGAACAGGTCACCTCGACATTCTTCAGTGAAAATGCCAGCTCGCTCTGTAAATGCGCCATCCGCACGAGCAGCTCATCACTATCCATCGCCTCATCCATAAAGACGCCGAAACGGTCTCCGGTGATTCTGCCGACTGCATCCCGGTCGGTAAAGCAGCCCGCCAGACGGTCTGCGACCTCATGCAGCACCTTATCTCCGGCTGCATAACCATGCTGGTTGATCAGCTCCTTATAATTGTCGATATCGACACTGATCACATAGAACTCACTGTCTGGAGAGTGCATGATATGCTCCTCGATCCGTTTCTCGAGCTCCACACGATTCCATAATCCGGTCAGATAATCTTTGGTAGACAGCATCTCCATCATGCGGATCTTGTCCAAAATCTGCTTTTCTTCCTGCTTGAACCGCTCGCCCTGCGCAGACATGACACGGTTTAAGCACTGATACATCTGTTCCTTTGTATACGGCTTGGTAATATACGCATCCGCGCCTGCCGAGAGGATCTTATTGACCGTCTCATCACTGCCATGCGTCATGACAACGATCGGAATCCGGTCCATCAGCGGATCCTTCTTCAATTCACGGATCAGCTCATTTGCTTCCATATCCGGCAGATGTGCGTCCATCAGCACGATATCTGCACGCTTTACGTGTTTGAGATACTGCAATGCAGCCTTGCCGCCGGATGCCTCCACGATCGAATAAGCATCCTTAAAATATTCCGTAATGATCACACGGCTGACTGCCAGCCCGTCTATGATGAGCATCGTCTGATACTCACCATCATGCGCCGTCGACAGGCGGATCGTCTGATCACTCACGTTCTCAAGATTTCTGCCGAATTTCTGCAATACCTTTTCAAACTCCGGTGCAGGCAGCGGCTTGGAAAAGTAATAGCCCTGTGCCAGATTGCAGTCCATACCGCGCAGCAGCTCCAGCTGTTCTTTCGTCTCCACACCCTCGGCTACCACATACAGATTCATCCATTTCGCCAGTCCGATGACAAAGCTCATGATGCCTCTGGAATTATTCCCCTCGGAATAATTTTTAACAAAATTCATATCCAGCTTCAACATATCGATCGGCATCGATGCCAGCATATTGAGCGACGAATAACCGCTGCCGAAATCATCCATCTCGATTTTAAAGCCTTCTTTTTTGAGTTCCTCGACAACCGCCAGTAATTGGTCCGGATTCTCCACATAGGCGCTCTCCGTGATCTCCAGATGCAGATGCTTCGGCTCAAGCCCGTGCCGGTGCACGGTATCCAGTAAAATCTGCGGCAGATTCGGCTTGTAAATGTCTTTTCGTGAGACGTTGACCGAGATCGGCACATAGCAATCATACCGGTCGAGCCACTCCCTGATCTTTCTGCAGGTCTCGTCCCAGACAAACATATCTACCTCGGTGATAAAACCGTTGCTCTCAAATACCGGAATAAACTCTCCCGGAGACATAAATCCGTTCTGCGGATGAATCCAGCGCACCAACGCCTCCGCACCCGAAAGTGTCTCGGAAAATATATCATACTTTGGCTGGAAATACACATGAAACTGGTGCTCCCTGAGTGCCTGCTCCATGTCGTCTGTGATCCGCTGCTCCCGCAATAACTGCTTGCGCAGAGAATCATCATAAACGGAGATCTCCCGCACATACTGTCCCTTGACCTGATTCACGGCGATCTGTGCACGGTCACACATGCTGTCAATCTCCATCCGTCGGTCAGTGATCTGGTAAACACCCAGCTTCAGGACAACCTTCATGTCCAGAGGAAACTGATCCATATGATGAACCATCTCTTCGTATCGTTGTTTAATATAGCTGTAATCCTGACGCTCTACGAGCAGGAAAAAATGATCTGCATAGGAACGTGCACAGATACAGTTTTTTGTGTCTGAATAGTGCTTTAACAGCTTGGCAAAATATGCCAGAAGCTGATCGCCAACCTGCTGTCCGTATGACTCATTGACCAGCTTAAACCGGTCAATATCAACCGCGATCATATTCCATTCTTTGTCCGTCTGCTCACGCAGAATACGTGCTGCATGCTCCGCAAATGCGACCTTGGTGTAAAGTCCCGTGATCTCGTCACGCTGCAAGACATCGATCTTTTTGCTCGCTTCATGCATGTCAATTACACTCCGCAGGCGATGCTTGAGCACGCTGGCATGATACGGCTTCACAACAAAATCGCTGGCACCCGATGTAAGTGCCCGCAGCTCCGACTCCTCGCTGTTCTCCTGACTCATCACCAAAACAGGAAGATCAGAGTCCTTGTCTTCCAAGTGCTGCAGAACCTCGTAGCCATCCATGACAGGCATAATAAGATCCAGTAAAACAGCCGCTAACATGCTTCCTTTCCGGTCGATCATATCCAGCGCCTGCCTGCCGTTCACGGCGGTCAGTACATTGTATTCTGACTCTAATAAAGTTGATAATATATCTCTGTCTATCTCCTGATCATCCACGACCAGAATTGTCCGTTTTGGCTGAACCTGATTCACGCCGGCACCCCCTGTATCTGTCTGACATATCTGATGCCCTCTCCATTGTGCACATTTACCATAATATGTCCAATAACTTTTAAATTATAGCACAAAATGACCAAAAATTCAAGAGTATTCCTTATAATTCGCAGTTATTCACAGTACGCGGGAACGGAATCACGTCGCGGATATTGCTCATTCCGGTCAGATACATCACGCAGCGCTCAAATCCGAGCCCGAAGCCTGCGTGTCTGGCGCTTCCGTACTTGCGCAGATCCAGATAAAATCCATAATCCTCTTCCTTTAAATCAAGCTCATGCAGTCTTGCAAGCAGCTTGTCATAGTCATCCTCTCTCTGTGAACCGCCGATAATCTCACCGATACCGGGTACGAGACAGTCTACGGCTGCCACGGTCTTTCCATCCTCGTTCAGCTTCATATAGAATGCCTTGATCTCCTTCGGATAGTCTGTGACAAATACCGGGCGCTTGAAAATTTCTTCGGTCAGATAGCGCTCATGCTCCGTCTGTAAATCCACGCCCCATGATACTTTATATTCGAATTTATCATTGTGCTTTTCGAGCAGTTCGAGCGCCTCGGTGTAGGTGACACGCGCGAAATCAGACTCTGCGACATGATGCAGGCGGTCAAGCAGTCCCTTGTCGATAAAGCTGTTAAAGAAGCTCATCTCCTCCGGTGCATGCTCGAGCACATAGTTGATGATATATTTCAGCATCGCCTCCGCGAGATCCATATCATCCTGCAGATCCGCAAATGCCATCTCCGGCTCAATCATCCAGAACTCAGCCGCATGGCGTGTCGTATTGGAATTTTCCGCACGGAAGGTCGGTCCGAACGTGTAGATATTTTTGAATGCCATCGCATAGGTCTCACCGTTTAACTGTCCGCTGACGGTCAGATTCGTCGCTTTTCCGAAGAAGTCCTGACGGTAATCCACACTGCCGTCCTCGTTTTTCGGCAGCTCGTTCAAATCCATCGTCGTCACCTGAAACATTTCTCCGGCTCCCTCACAGTCGCTGCCGGTGATGATGGGCGTATGCACATACACGAAATCCTGCTCCTGGAAAAATTTGTGGATCGCATAGGCGATCAGCGAACGCACGCGGAACACTGCCTCGAACGTATTGGTACGGGGACGCAGATGTGAAATCGTGCGCAGATATTCAAAGCTGTGCTTTTTCTTCTGCAGCGGATAGGTCGGGTCAGAGACTCCCTCAACCTCGACATGTGCTGCCTGAATCTCGAACGGCTGCTTTGCCTGCGGTGTCTCTACCAGTTCTCCGGTAACGATGATCGCCGCACCGACATTTAATTTGCTGATTGCCTCAAAGTTGTCCAGCCCGTCGCCGTACACAACCTGTACCGGTTCAAAAAATGTACCGTCATTCACAACGATAAATCCGAAGTTTTTAGAGTTGCGGTTGCTGCGTACCCAGCCGCCGATCGTGACCTCTTTTCCAAGATAGTTTTCTCTGTTTTTAAACAATTCCCTTACGTTTGTTAAATCCATGGTTTCAATCCCCTTCTATATTTTTATTCCGCGGCTGTCGCATCTACGCCGGTATAGGTAATATTGCATTTATCAACCAGATTGGTCAGTGCCGTAGTCAACAGATAGCGGTGCTCGAGATAACTCTTGCCATCCTGATAATCACTGTCATATGCCGCATAGAGCTCTTCCTCTGTCTTGTAGCCGCCGCTCTGCATCGCAGACGCAATATAATCTGCAAAGCCCTGCTCATCCAGCGTCTCGCCCTCGGCTTTTGCCAGTGCCTCCAGCACAAGCTCGTCATCGAGATTTGACTGCATCTCGTTTGTGATTGTCGTCTTGAAGTCGTCCTCTGACATATTGTAATTTGATGTCAGATAATCAGCAAGCGTCGTATCTCCCGTACAATTCTGTGCGGTAAACTGCTGAATATACTGATCAACCTTCTGATCCAGCAAGCCATCCGGAATCGCGACTGTACTATTTTCAATCAGCTTGTCAAGCACTGCCGAGCGCTCTGCTACCGTACGGTTTTCCTCGTTAGACTTTTCGAGATAAGATTTTGTCTCATTATAGAGTGCATCCACCGTGTCATAATTCAGGTTGGAGGCAACAAAATCGTTGGTCAGTTCCTCATATGTCGTATTGAGTTTTTTCACAATTTTATTGACCTTGACCGTAAATACAACCGCTGCTCCCGCAAGATCCTCTGACTGATAATCCTCCGGAAACGTCAGATCCAGATCGACCGTATCACCGACATTCACGCCGATCAGTCCATCTTCAAAGCCATCAATAAATGTGTTGGAACCGATCTCTAACACATAGCCCTGTGCCGTGCCGCCGTCAAATGCAACACCGTCCTTTTTGCCCTCATAATCAATATTGACACAGTCGCCGCTCTCTACGGTCTTTTTATCCGTGTCCTCGTAGGTCGGATAATACGTCAGCATATTGTCGATATAAGTGGCAACATCTTCGTCCGTGACATCGAATTTTCCTTCTACCGTAACATCCATGCCATCATAGGCACCGAGCGTCACATATTTCTCCACATCATAGGTACGGACGTCGCTGACTTTTGTGTCTCCACCATCCGATGAACCGCAGCCCGCTACAGACGCTGCCAGCACACCTGCCAATGCCGCTGCCATGAACCGTTGTCTCATTGTTCGTTTCATATTACATTTACTTCCTTTCCTGTTTACTCCCCTGACATTAAATGTTACCATAGAAGCCACGAAATGAAAAGGTTTTATTGATTTTTGTCCACGGGAATGATACAATAGATTTCGTATTTGAAAACAAGGAGGATAAATTATGTCAACACCTATGATCGTTCTTTTGGTCATCTTAGCGGTACTGATCGTTGCTATGGTTGTACTGTACTTTCTGGGAAAGAAAATGCAGAAACGGAAGGATGAGCAGGATGCACAGATGGCAGCCATTGCCCAGACCATCCCACTGCTCGTCATAGATAAGAAAAAAATGAAACTCGTCGATGCCGGACTGCCGCAGGCAGTGCTGGATCAGACACCGAAAATGATGCGCCGTTCCAAAATGCCGGTTGTGAAGGCAAAGGTCGGTCCGAAGGTCATGACGTTCCTGTGCGACAGCGAGATCTATGAGCAGATCCCCGTCAAGCAGCAGATCAAGGCGACTGTCAGCGGACTCTACATCACAGGCATCAAGGGTATGCGCGGTCCTTTAGAAACAGTTCCCCACAAAAAGGGATTTATGGCAAAATTAAGAGAAAAGGCAGGCATGTAACAGGCATAAAAAAAGAAGCTGTCGACAGCTTCTTTTTTTATGCCTGTTACTATTCATATCTCAGCATCGCATCCATATAGCGGTTCAGCGTATCCAAATACTCTCTCATTTCTTTTTTCAACGAATCATCCCGCAGCGCGAACTCAACGTTTGCCTGAATAAATCCGATCTTCGTTCCGACATCGTAGCGGTGTCCCTTGAAATCATAGGCGTAGACCGGCTGTTCCTTTGCCAGTCTGCGGAGCGCATCCGTCAACTGGATCTCGCCGCCCTTTCCGGCATCCTGTGTTTCCAACAGCGGAAAGATCTGCGGTGTGATGATATAGCGTCCGAGCACTGCCACATCGGTTGGTGCCTCATCCAGATTCGGCTTTTCGATCATATCGTCGACTTTATAGATCCGCGTATCCACCATATGTCCGTCAACGATTCCGTATTTGTTGAC
>CALBJL010000232.1 GCA_937893485.1 uncultured bacterium
TCAAAAGCAAATGCTAAAAGGATGTGATGTTGTATCATAACACTTGACACTTCTCCGCTCATTTTAATTTTGAGAATAAATTCCGGCTGCTTTTTCGTGAGTGTATCCATAAGTTCGGGACACTTTGTCCCGAAGTTCGGTGATGGGCGAGGGAGGGGCATATACGCCCTGTTTTGTTGTCAGCAGCCTCAGTTTCGTGGTCTGTGTGTAGTTCCTTGTAAACTGACCTAACTGAAAGCATAAGCAGTTAACTATGAAAAACTCTAAAAAAACAATTACAACGCTGCTGACTGCCGTTTTTATGGTGGGATGTACCAAACTGTCAGAGGCTTCCAATAACACTTCCGCAAGGATGCAAGATATAAAATTCATACTTTTTTCATAAATTTGGTGTTGACATTACCCGATGGCAGTGTTATCTTAATTACAGAAATGATTAGCACTCTTTTGAGTTGAGTGCTAATAACGGCAGGAGATCAGAGGTAAGTAAGTCATGGAGCAGTTAGATGAGAGAAAAACAAAAATCCTAAAAGCGATCATACAGACTTATTTGGAGACGGGAGAGCCGGTCGGTTCCCGGACGATCTCAAAGTACACGGATCTGAATCTCAGTTCTGCGACGATCCGTAACGAGATGTCCGATCTGGAGGAACTGGGCTACATTGTACAGCCGCATACCTCCGCAGGGCGTATCCCTTCTGATCAAGGCTATCGTTTCTACGTGGATCGTCTCATGGAGGAAAAGGAACGCGAAGTGTCCGAGATGAAGAATTTTGTCATCGAGCGCACGGAGAAGATGGAGCAGGTGCTCAAAAATGTGGTAAAGCTGCTGGCAAATAATACCAACTACGCCACGATGATCACCGCACCGCAGTATCAGCACGGCAAGCTCAAATTCATCCAGTTGTCACAGGTGGATACGGAACAGCTTTTAGCAGTCATCGTTCTTGAGGGAAACATCGTCAAGAATAAGATCATCCGCACCGAACTAGACGGACTGGACAACGAGCAGATCTTAAAGCTGAATTTGCTGCTGAATACGAGCCTGAGCGGGCTGGCACTCAGCCAGATCAATCTGGCGACGATCGCCAAGCTCAAGGAGCAGGCAGGCATTCACAGCGAGATCGTGAGCAAGGTGCTGGATGCGATCGCTGAGTCCGTATCCGAGAATGAGGATCTGGAGATCTACACGAGTGGAGCGACAAACATTTTCAAATATCCGGAGCTGGCGGATTCAGGTCAGGCACGCGAGTTGATCTCTGCATTTGAGGAAAAACAGCAGTTAGCAGATCTGGTCAGTGATTCACTCAATGATGAGGAAAACACCGGTATACAAGTCTATATCGGCAACGAGTCACCGGTACAGACAATGAAGGATTGCAGCGTTGTCACAGCTACCTATGAGCTGGGCGAGGGCATGAAGGGAACGATCGGTATCATCGGTCCAAAGCGTATGGATTACGAGAATGTGGTAGATAATCTAAAAACATTGAAAAAACAGCTGGATGGTATTTTTAAAAAGCCGTCCGGTCAAACATAAAGGAAGGTGGTTGCAAATGGCAGAAGAAAAGACAACGATAGATCAGGAACTGGAACAGACAGAAACCGCAGAAAATAAGGAGACAAATACAGTATCTGATATGGAAGCAGCGGCATCGGAGGCTGATGCGGCAGAGCCTGCTGCAGACAAAACCACAGAAAAACCGGCAGACGAACAGAAAAAAGGATCGTTTAAGAAAAAAGAAAAAAAGAAAGAAAAGCAAAAAGATAAGCGGGATGAGCGCATTGAGGAGCTGACCGATCAGGTGAAACGCCAGATGGCAGAGTTTGAAAATTTCCGCAAGCGCACCGAAAAGGAAAAGACCCAGATGTATGAGGTAGGAGCCAAGAGCATTATTGAGAAGATGCTTCCCATTGTGGATAATTTTGAACGCGGGTTGGCGGCAGTACCAGAGGAGCAGAAGTCTGATGCATTTGTGAAGGGCATGGATAAGATTTACAAGCAGATGATGACTGTATTTAACGAGTTGGATGTCAAGCCCATTGAGGCGGTTGGCAAGGAGTTTAATCCGGAGTTCCACAATGCAGTGATGCAGGTGGAGAGTGATGAATATGAGCCTGGGATTGTAGCGCAGGAGCTGCAGAAAGGCTACATGTATCGTGACAGTGTCGTGCGGCACAGCATGGTAGCTGTCGTACAGTAATACAAAGTAGGTAATACAATGTTTTATATATTAAAAAAGAAATCAGGAGGGAAACATTATGAGCAAGATTATTGGTATTGATTTAGGAACAACAAACAGTTGTGTAGCCGTTATGGAAGGTGGAAAGCCCACTGTTATCGCAAATCAGGAAGGTGCCAGAACCACACCGTCTATCGTAGCATTTACAAAGACCGGCGAGCGTCTGGTCGGTGAGCCTGCAAAGCGTCAGGCAGTTACTAACGCAGAAAAGACCATCTCTTCTATTAAGAGACATATGGGTACAGATTATAAGAAGACGATTGATGGCAAGAGCTATAGCCCGCAACAGATCTCCGCTATGATTTTACAGAAGCTGAAAGCAGATGCAGAGAGTTATCTGGGTGAGCCAGTGACAGAGGCAGTTATCACTGTTCCTGCATATTTCAACGATGCACAGCGCCAGGCTACCAAGGACGCAGGTAAGATCGCAGGATTGGATGTAAAGCGTATCATCAACGAGCCGACCGCAGCAGCACTTGCTTATGGTCTGGACAACGAGAAAGAGCAGAAGATCATGGTATACGATTTAGGTGGTGGTACCTTTGATGTATCTATCATTGAGATCGGTGACGGTGTTATCGAGGTATTGGCTACCAACGGTGATACACATCTGGGTGGTGACGATTTTGATAACCGTGTGACCCAGTGGATGATTGATGAGTTCAAGAAGGCAGAGGGCGTAGACCTTTCAAATGATAAGATGGCATTACAGCGTCTGAAAGAGGCTGCTGAGAAGGCAAAGAAAGAACTTTCATCCGCTACAACCACAAATATCAACCTTCCGTTCATTACTGCAACCGCAGAGGGACCGAAGCACTTTGATATGGATTTGACCAGAGCAAAATTCGACGAGCTGACACATGACCTCGTAGAAAAGACTGCCATCCCCGTACAGAACGCGATGAAGGATGCAGGTCTGACAAACGCAGATCTCGGACAGGTATTATTAGTCGGTGGATCTACACGTATCCCGGCTGTACAGGATAAGGTAAAACAGTTGACCGGCAAAGAGCCCAGCAAGAGCCTGAACCCCGATGAGTGTGTAGCGATCGGTGCATCTATCCAGGGCGGTAAATTAGCTGGAGATGCAGGCGCAGGCGAAATCTTACTGCTGGATGTTACTCCGCTGTCACTGTCTATCGAGACAATGGGTGGTGTTGCTACGAGACTGATCGAGCGTAATACAACGATCCCGACCAAGAAGAGCCAGATCTTCTCTACCGCAGCAGATAACCAGACCGCCGTAGATATCAACGTTGTACAAGGCGAGCGTCAGTTTGCAAGAGATAACAAGTCACTCGGACAGTTCCGTCTGGATGGTATTCCTCCGGCACGCCGTGGCGTTCCCCAGATTGAGGTAACATTCGATATTGATGCAAACGGTATCGTAAACGTATCCGCAAAGGATCTCGGAACAGGTAAGGAGCAGCATATCACGATCACAGCAGGATCCAACATGTCTGAGGATGAGATCAATAAGGCAGTCAAGGAGGCTGCTGAGTACGAGGCACAGGATAAGAAGCGTAAAGAGGCGATCGACACCAGAAACGATGCAGATGCGTTTGTATTCCAGACACAGCAGGCACTCGATCAGGTGGGCGACAAGCTTGATGCAGCAGACAAGTCCGCTGTAGAGGCTGATCTGAACGCATTAAAGGCACTTGTTGACGCAAATCCCGAGGCTGAGAATATGACCGAGTCTACCGTAGAGGAGATGAAGGCAGCGAAAGAGAAGCTGATGGAGAGCGCTCAGAAGGTATTTGCAAAGATGTATGAAGGTGCACAGGCAGCAGGTGCAGGTCCCGACATGGGAGCAGGCGCAGGTCCTGATATGGGATCAGCCGCAGGTGCCGGTTCCGCAGATGATGATGTCGTAGACGCAGACTTCAAGGAAGTATAAAAATGGCAGACAAGAGAGATTATTACGAGGTTCTCGGCGTTGACAAAAACGCCGATGAAGCAGCACTGAAAAAAGCATATCGTGCACTTGCCAAAAAATATCACCCGGATATAAATCCGGGTGATAAAGAGGCAGAAGCGAAGTTCAAGGAAGCATCCGAGGCATATGCGGTTTTGAGTGATCCCGAGAAGAGACGCCAGTATGATCAGTTTGGTCATGCAGCCTTTGACGGCAGTGCCGGAGCAGGCGGATTTGATTTTAATGATATGGGAGATATTTTTGGCAGCTTTGGAGATATTTTCGGAGATCTGTTTGGCGGCGGCTTCGGAGGTAGCAAGCGTGCGAACAACGGTCCGATGAAGGGTTCGAATGTCCGGACACAGGTGCGTATTACCTTTGAGGAAGCCGTATTTGGCTGTAAAAAAGAGATCGATATCGTCTTAAAGGATGAATGTCCGGATTGCCACGGTACAGGTGCAAAGCCCGGAACGAGCCCCGAAACTTGTAAAAAATGTGGCGGGCGCGGTCAGGTGCGCATGACGCAGCAGTCACTGTTTGGCATGGTACAGAATATTACGACCTGTCCGGACTGTAACGGAACCGGTAAGATCATCAAAGAGAAGTGTCCCGGATGCCGTGGTACCGGTTATCTGAATCACCGCAAGAAGATTGAGGTCAGCATACCTGCCGGTATCGACAACGGACAGAGTGTGCGTATCCGTGAAAAGGGTGAGCCTGGAGTCAATGGAGGACCGAGAGGCGATTTGCTTGTAGAGGTGATCGTGAGTGCGCATCCGTTCTTACAGCGGCGTGACATGGATCTGTATTCGACTGCTCCAATTTCTTATGCACAGGCAGCGCTTGGCGGAGAGGTGCGTATCGGTACGGTAGACGGCGATGTGATCTACGAGGTAAAACCCGGTACACAGACCGACACACGTATCCGTCTGAGGGGGAAAGGTGTGCCGTCGCTGCGTAACTCAAACGTGCGTGGTGACCAGTATGTCACACTGGTTGTACAGGTGCCGACTGGACTTAACAGTACAGCGAAGG
The DNA here is from genome assembly GCA_937893485.1 of uncultured bacterium. Taxonomy (GTDB): domain Bacteria; phylum Bacillota; class Clostridia; order Lachnospirales; family Lachnospiraceae; genus W0P33-017. Next base: position 5,197 of record CALBJL010000232.1, read on the forward strand.
ATCTGCTGCGTCAGTTTGATGCACAGACCGGCAATTCACTGATAAACAAGAATGGTGCTGCAGATGGCGATGTAAAGATCAGAAAAAAAGGATTTGGACGTAAAAAATAAATACAATCTGCGCAATATACATCAATCATACGAGGTGAAAATTATCAAGATGTTGTGGAAGAAAAATTTTTTTGAAAAATTATTCGCAACATCTTGATTTTTTGTTTCAAATCACGCTATACTAAACAAAGACAGAAGATAGAAGGGGGATTCTGCTTGCAGAATTCCGGTTTTATGCACTAAAGGAGAGATCCGCGTATGTCGTTACACACCGCCGTACCCGAGACACCGGATGAACTGATGGAATTCCGGCAGTGGTTTTTTAAGAAAACAATGCAGATGGAGCGCGACCAACGCACACTGGAGGATGATAAACGCCGCCTGCAATTACAAAGGGATCGCCTAGAGAGGGAACGCAGGGACTTCCTTCGCGAGAAAGAGGCGGATGAAAGGTTTCGTGCGCAGGAGGAGTATGTGCTCCGCATGAAGCAGCAGGTATTAGAGGACGAGCTGCAAAAGCTCGCGAATGAGAAGCAATATCTGGAACGCCAGAGAAAGTTTTATGACCATGTGCGGCGTTTCCAGCAGAGACAGGAGTCTGCACCCGGACGGGATGCATCGGTCGTAAAGGGCGAACTGTTTTTTATCGGTGTGCAGAGCGAGATCGCGCTGAAGAAGCGCTATAAGGATCTGATCAAGATTTACCATCCAGACAATATGTGCGGTGATACGGAGACACTGCAGGAGATCAACCGGGAGTATGACAGACTGCGTCTGGTATTTGCCGTTTGCTGACGCAGAGATTGTTAAATGATCGAATTGATATGAATTGCCAGTCGTGTGTAAGGCTACACATGGCTGGTTTTTTGATTCATAGGAAATTCCTTTCTATGAATCAAAAACGCTTCGCGAGGATGTGCACTACCTTTGCAGCAAAACGTTTACTTGACAAAACGGGCGAATTATCGGATAGTGTAGAGAGGAATGTCATCATGTATTGGAATTGCAATGACACAGGTTTATTTGCAGAATATTCGGGAGGCACAAAATGAGTGAAAAAATAGAGCAGAAAATCGGATGTATCGGCTGTGGCAATATGGGAGGCGCGATTTTACATGGAATCGTTGCGAGCAATGCCGTGGATCGGGAACAGATTTATGTATATGATGTGAGTGAGGAAAAGCAGGAGGAGATGCGCACATTTGGCGTGCATGTCATGGCGGACAACGAGCAGGTGTGCGAGAGCTCGGATATCGTCATACTGGCGGTCAAACCCCGGTATATGGCACAGACGCTTGCCTCTACGAAACAGGCACTGGATGGAAAATGCGTGATCTCGATTGCGGCAGGGCTGTCGGCGGATCAGATCCGTTCCATGATTGATGCGACGCCGCGTGTGCTGCGCACGATGCCGAACACGCCCGCGATGGTATTGTCCGGTGTGTTTGCGCTGTGCAGCGACTGTGACCTGACCGATGGGGAAAAACAGACGGCAGAGGCACTGTTTGCACCGCTTGGCATCGTCGAATGGGTGCCGGAGCATTTGATTGATGCGGTGTGTGGAGTGAGCGGCAGCGGTCCCGCATATGTGGCGATGTTTATCGAGGCGATGGCAGATGGCGGCGTGCGTGAGGGATTGCCGCGTGCGACAGCCTACCGGTTGGCGGCACAGACTGTCATGGGAACCGCGCGGATGTATCTGGAGAACGGCACGCATCCGGGTGTATTAAAGGATATGGTGACTTCGCCGGCGGGTACGACGATCGAGGGCTGCTATGCGTTGGAAAAGGGCGGTATGCGTGCGGCTGTGATCGATGCGGTACATGTAGGTGCCGAGAAGTCGCGGGAACTCGGACGGAACCGGTAAAAGTGAATAGGTAATTGCGAAACTATTGTATCATATCGGGCTGTTTGGCTTGCGACCGCAGTAGTCTCCCGCTCAGACTGCTCCGATTGCCCGACGGTGTCTCGCTTTGTTTT
>CALBJL010000233.1 GCA_937893485.1 uncultured bacterium
TATTCAAGACATTGCCAATAATAACACCTATTGTGGCTTCACGGATAAGGGCTACCGAGCGAAACAGGTGGGCGTATCCGCTTGAAAGCATAATAAACGGTGCACCCAGAAAAATATAGAGTAGGTAATCACAGGTGTAAGTATAGTTACTCGCATTAGTACCGATAGCATATGCAATGGGGGAAATGCAGATTATTCCGAGACATGCAACCAGCACACCAAACGCCAGGATCGCCCATGTTGCAAATTGAAAACACAGACAGCTATCCGCCTTCTTATCTTCTCCTAACAGACGGGCAATCACGCTGCTTCCTCCCATGCCAAAGATGCAGGCAATGGACATGATAATCAGAAGAATCGGTGTGCTGAGTGTCACTGCTGCAATCTGATTCGGATCTTTTGTCAGCGACACAAAATAGGTATCAGCGGTGTTGTATATTAGGGTTGCAAGTTGTGCAAGCATTGCCGGAAATCCTAAACGTAGAATTGCCTTTCCAATGCTTTTTTCTTCAAATACAGTCATATATTCCTCCTTAAAATCTCTTGATAACTATTCTATCATAATCTATAATGGAGAAGAAAAATCAGACATATGTCTTGTTGGAGGTGATTATGAAACAAATTTTTGAAAAAGAAAGAGTAGACGATTTGCTGTCAAGCAGTCCCTACCGTCGAATTTTGGAAGATTTAGACATCACACTTTTTATGGTTGCGTATGAAACTGGAGAATTTATAGCTGCACCGTGGAAACCACAAGTATTGTTTCATATCGTTTGTCAGGGAGAAATTTCTATCTATTACGTCCGTGATGATGGTAGTAAGTATTCATTGGCACAAGGAAGTGAAGCATACTGTCTTGGAGAAATGGCTCTATTTGAAGAAGATGATACGACCGTTTTTGCTCAGGCAGCGACAGATGTAATATGTCTGGCATTTTTAATTGCCGGAAATGAGGAAAAGCTCCTGACAAGCAATCAATTTCTTCGCTTGATCTGCAAAAACATAGCGGGTAAATTATCCGCAGCGATGATGCGTGACGCTGTATCTTCTTCCATTTCCGAAAGGGTTTGGAACTATATGCAATTCAAATGCGAAAGTGGAGTTTTGAAGGGGTTGGAGAAAGCTGCCTTTCGGTTGCATTGCTCTGAACGGCAATTACAACGTATTATGAATGAGCTTCAAGCTAAGGGGATGATAAAGAAAATAGGAAAGGGAACATACCAAATAAAAAACAGTGAAGAAAAGAAAAAATAGATTGATACAACTTCAAGTTTGTGGGGATAGTGGAAAAATGTTTGTTTATTGTATTTTGGAATAAGATGTTGATTTTCTAAGCAAACTCGCTTATAATCTGAATCGGAACATATTGCTATTATCCACAGTTACGGAGCGAGTGTTATCAACAGCGATAACAAACTGATAACATTAGCCCATATAGGCAGGATAATATGGATAAATCAAAAAATCGAAAGAAAAACGAACACGGCAACAAATAACCTCTAAACAAAATTGATTAGTGATTGCCGAATTTGAGTAGTAAACAGAACTTCATAAATGGCGTAAACAAGACATTTATGGGGCTTTTTCTTTTATTGTGATACCCGTTTTGATAGTATCACAGATATTAATGAGTACTAAACAGAAGCGTCATAGGTATTTTCTATTATCACATTTCCTTTTATTTTCAAAAATTATCCCAATTATATCCCAATTATATGAAGCACCAAAAACTGGTGCAAATTAGTGAAAATACACCAGTGGTGTCACTTCCGTAAAAATATGGTTTGCTGTAGACTTTATAATACAAAAATAAAAGGTTCGCCAGAGAATGAGTATTCCTGCTCCTTTTGAGCCACCTGTCCGGACTTTGAGAGCCACACTTCCGGTATAACAGAGCCACTGTTCCGGCAGTTGAAATCTTCATTCCGGTAATTAGGAAACCACGATTCCGGCGTAAGGAAATCGACATTCCGGTCTTGTGGAAACCATTACATAGATTCCTTATACTGTAGCTATGCACCGATTGGTGTAAATACATTATAAGGAGGCATTTGCTTATGGAGAACAAACGATTTTTAACAGCGCAGGCTGTCGTGTAGATGCTGGACGTATCACTATCTTATGCGTATAAGCTGATACGGCGGCTGAATGCAGAACTTGAGTCTGAAGGATTTGTGACAATATCATTGTATATGTCATCGCGGGTGAAATGCTGATGTTCCGGTATCATTATGTTGTCTGGCCGATGCTTGCATGTATATGGGTGTTTTGGTGATCGCAGCACTGATTCCAGGGCTGATTTTGTCAATCAATAGCAGCTCAGGTAGAAATATCATTGAATTTGTTTAGGCAATTTGTTATAATTTGTATAGTGTTTTAGGGAAGCGTTATGCAATGTGTATAAACAAAATGAGGGGGCACTTATGAGACAAACAGTCAAAATATGTAACATGACCGGTTTGGACAGTTCATTAAAAGAATTAGAGACTGCGAAGCTGGTGATACTGATGGCACCACCGTCTGTTTTTAAGGATTGCGTGCAGCGGATGGGCGAGCTGATCCCGACTGTGACCAACATTGGGGTATGTGGTCAGGGTTACTATGAATTAAAGGATCATCCGGAAGATATTATCCTCATTGGGTATTATGAGTGTGAGGCGGTTGCGGATGTGATCGCGGATGTAACGAAACCGATTTTATCCGTGCAGAGAATGAAAGAGCATATGAATGCGATTCAGGCAAATGCCAAGAATACGGTTTGTCTGGACTTTACGACCGGCAATGACAGCGTGATTGTGACGACGTTAAATGCCTGTCTGAGTGAGCGTGATATCGCACTGATCGGAGCAACTGCATGGGATAACAAGGTCAGCTTTAACGGCAGACTGTATGAGAATGCATGTGTTTACGCGCTGATCAAAAATACGAATGGAACGATACGCGCATACATGGAAAACATCTATGTTGTAGACGAGAATATGCCGAGCTTTGTCGCTACGAAGATCGATGAGGCAAGCCAGAAGATCATTACGCTCGACGGTAAAAGTGCTGCCTCTGTATATCAGGAGGCACTGGGGATCAGGGAGAGCGATATTGAGAGCCAGACATTTAAGAATCCAATCGGACGCGAGGTGGGCGAGGATATTTACATTATCTCGATCAAGAGTCACTGTCCTGACGGAAGTCTGGAATGCTACAAGCGCGCAAATCATATGGATACACTTACGATCCTCCGGCTGGGAGATTATGATGCCATCATCAAGGACACCGTATCGAAGATTAAAAGAGATATGCCGTCCATAAAAGGAGTATTTTCGGTCAACTGTATTCTCCGTTATCTGATGTTCAATGACATGCACTATATGGGAGATTATCTGGGAAACATGAACCAACTGGGCAATCATGTCGGTTTGGTGGGATGCGGAGAGCATTTCAGGACACAGCATGTGAACCAGACAATGACCTGTCTTGTTTTTGATTGAACGAAAGATCACATACGAAGAACGGAGGAAATATGATGAAATTTTTTCGCAAAAAAGAACCGGATCATATACAGGATAACAGTCGTGTCATAGAGCATACGGATCACGATGCCTGCGTGACACAGATGGCAAAATACCAGCAGAAACAGGTGCAGGCGCTCATGGAAGAGGATCTGAAAATGATTCAGGATGTCGGTCAGATTCATGGCGAGTTTAATTCGATTGTTGGTAACATGAGCATACTGGAGGACAGTATTAACAATTTTCATGAGAATTTTCAAAGCCTGTCTGATACCGTGAATGAGTACCGTCAATATCAGTCAAAGGTGCATGATTCGATGCATCAGGCACAGGATCGTGTGGATTCCTTCAAGGAAGATTCTGTGGAAATGATGCAGCGGTTAGACACTCTGGACAGTTCGTTTCAGGAGCTGGCAGAGTCGGTTGAGAATATCGGAAAGTGTGCACAGGGAATTGAGGCGGTTGCAGCCCAGACAAACCTGCTTTCACTCAATGCCAGCATAGAGGCAGCCAGAGCGGGTGAAGCGGGAAAAGGCTTCGCGGTAGTGGCATCGGAGGTTCAGAGCTTATCCAAAGAGATCAAGGAGCTGGTTGACCGTGTCAATTCCAGCGTGGAGATGGTCAATTCATCGTTGGAGAAAATGAATACATCCGTATCTTCCAGCAAAGAAATGATGGTCGGCAATGTGGAAAAGACAAGTGCGATCCATGACGATTTCGCGACCGTAATCAACGAGACAGACCAGATCGAAACGATCAATGGAACGATGGAAAGAATGATTACGGAAGCTGATACGAGACTGGAGGACATCACGACGTTTATCAATACCTCGAAGGACTCTTATGCGACTGCGCAGACACATATTAAAAGAGTGGAGAACAATTCCAAATCGAAGGGAATTATGTATGAGGACGTCAACAATATCATCAATCAGTTTACGGCGTTATCATAAATCAGGGGACTGTTTACGCATTGAGTGATCAGCGACGAAATCATAAATTTTTCTTAAAAAAATGCAGGAATCCGGTAAAAGATTCCTGCATTTTTGCATTGCTGTGTATACGAAGAAACTGCTCGTAGCAGGTTCTGTAGACGTAATACAAAGATTAAAATGATCCGCCGCGGCCGCTGTGTGTAGCACCTGAGGATGATACATGCGTGTCTGAACCGCCGGAGGAGTCGTTGTCTGCGCGCGCTGTCCGCTGGACAGTATTGTATAGGAAAAATTCCCGCTCTTTGGTCAGATGCAGGCTGCCGGGCACCATATAATCAGCAGCACTCTCATTGGGAGCGACACTTTTCAGCTGACCTCTGAGTACAAGGATATAAATCACCGCAGCGACAAGCCCGACCACCAGGCTGATGAGCAGATTCCCGAAAAACGGAAACGGTTCTTTTGGCATGTTATCGACATCATAAGGGGAACCAGTCTCTGCCTGTGTGGCAAAATCATCACAGAGTGAGACATAGTCGTCAAAGGCATATTCGTAATCGCCGTCACTGAGCGAACCGGTAATCTGTTCAATGATATAGTCCATTCCCGCATCGGTGAAGAACGTGATGCCGTCTCCGCGTGCGCTGATCCAGCAGTCGCGGGTCGCGAGATTGATATACAGGATCGTTCCGGAGCAGTCATCACCGACACCGTAGCCGTTATAGTCAAAGAAGTCGTCCGCTGCCTCCATCGGTGATGAGATGTCGGCGTTTTCTTCCGTAAAAATGACAAAATCCATGTTATGTTTATCACTGATTTCTGATAATCGCGATTCGAGAGCCGCTGCCTGCTCATCCGTTAAAAGTCCGGCATCATCAACAAAAAAGTATCCGGCATCGGCTGCACTGGCAGTGATCGGCGGAAGAATTGTAAATACGAGCAATATACAGATCAGCAGTGCCTGTAAAATTCGTCTGTTTTTCTTTGTTTTCATTATGTAGATCCTCCTAAATCAACCATATGAGGGCAAGTACGGCATAGCTGATGACGGCTGCCAGAGCGAGCGTTCTTGCAAAGTATTTTTTCATCAGATGCTTGTCAGAGGGAAGATTTCCGACGAATTTTCCGGTCTGACCGTTCATCGCAAACATGTAGCGATCGCCGTTCCAGGTGGTGTTCAGTATCCATACCGGATACATCGCATAGCCAGCTTTTCCCTCGACAAGTTGCATGTTGCCGCCGTCCGGAATGACGGATGAAAAGCCGTGTACAGTCTGCATAAACTGTGTCTCGGTCGAGTGCCGCATGCGTTCATTGGCGCGGGCACTGCTCGTCTTTTCGTCCACATCATACTTATCCGCATAATATCCGGCGAAATAAGCAGTCTGAAAGGGAACTGCATCATGAAAATCATAGGGTTCGAGTGATTCCATCAGGTCGTCTGCCATCTTTACTGATCCGTCTACCGGCACATGTGAATACGAGACATCGCCTTCGCGGATGACAGAAAAATAACTGGTTTCCGTATAGTCGTAGTCACTGTCACTCCATGTTCTTAAACGTGTCGCTTTATAGCGCATATGTGCGGTGACGGTGCTGTCAAACAGCCAGTACGGTACATACATGCCTTTGATCTCATCAATGTGCGCCTCATCCTTAAATACGCGGGGAAGGAGCTTTTTTCCCTTTAAATGTTCATTGAATTTGGCTTTTGCTGCCTGCTTATCCAGCTTGAAAGGAATGATATAGTCCGGTTTTAAGTCGCCCATCAGGTGTCCTTTTAGCGTGACGGGGCTGTCACAGAACGGACAGATGCTGGCTGCCGTATTCTCGTCGGCGACAATCTCGCCGCCGCAGGAACTGCACACATAGACACCGAGCCCGTCGCTGTCACTGTCTGACCATGTACCGATGGTATCTGTGTTCCAGTTCATGTCATCAGTGCCGTCATTTGACAGCTCATCGTCATAAGCCTTGAGCGTATCCATATCAAATTCCGTATCGCAGTAGGGACACTTCATTTTCTGCACGGAGCTGTTAAATTCGATCGCACCTCCGCAGCAGGGGCATTTTAATCCTTGTAAATCTGCCATGAGTTACCTCCGTTTTGTTGTTGTTCTGGTGTAATATACAGATATATTGTATCATATTAGCCCACCAACGGAAGAACAAATTGAAAAAATGATGGCAGGGTTTTCGTGGGCGGTCAGGTTTCACGGAGAAACTTTATTGGAAAAAGGGCCGGCGCTGTGGTATGCTATGGGTGATAGGGGTTATTCGGATGAGGCTATTTATGCGGTGTTTCGAGGCATGTGAGCATGATATTTCATATTTGCAGCTCCCGCAAGCATGTCTGTTTTGCTTTCATTGCACGAACCATTCCG
>CALBJL010000234.1 GCA_937893485.1 uncultured bacterium
CATTCATGCAAGCATGATGTCCTCGTTTTTTAATCCATGGCTGAACTGTTACCATATTTTATTGTAAGCAACAGATTGGGAGATTATGCAAATATAGGCATATTTTACAAAAATCAGAGTAAATTGGTACAAAGCAGACAGGAGGGCGCAGATGGATACAATGACCGGTATGCTGCTAATTGTAGCAGCCTGTGTGGCGGTGCTTTTTATCAGCATCATGCGCAGAAAAGCCGCATTTTTACTGCATTTTCTGGTTCGGGTGATCGTGGGGGCGTTTGCGATCATGGCGACCAACAGCGCGATGGCATCGATAGGGGTGAGTGTATTTGTAGGGCTGAACTTATGGAGCCTGCTCACGGTCGGAACCTTGGGAATCGGAGGTTTCGGGATGCTTTATGCAATTTTACTGTACATGAACCTGTAGTATTGCGAAAAAAATTTTTTTCGTGATACTACATGGACAGCGTCCGCATTCTCAACTATAATTTCACTACAATCTATCAGATCTTAATTCTGTAAATCAAAAGTTTCAGGTACTATATTCACATGTTTTCACACATTGATCCTCATGTGGGATCAGCGTTTCAGGAGTATTCGTTACAAAGGGAGGTGCTACAGATACAGACGAAACTGGCAATTTTAGATCGGGAGATCGGGGAAGGTCTCAGCACTTATCTGATGCTGCATGATTATGGTCTGCAGCCGGTGTTATGCGACAGCCCACAGGAATTGTATCAGTCCGGAGCATTGGTTGGACTGGTAGGAGCTGCCTATCATGATATGCTGCGGGACACGGAAGCTGCCGATGGCGGCATACAGCTTTTTTTGCTGGGGGAACATGGGATATCACCCTACCAGCCGGCGGATGCGCTGATCCGTGAGCTTTACCGGCAGTCATTGGAGCGGCAGATCTGTCTGCCCGGTGCTGTTCGCACGCTGCATGCCCATAGGGAGCTGGTGGCGATCTGTTCGCCGCATGCGTATGATCAGCAGACCGCATTTGCAGTCGTCTACAGCCTGTTGCGCTCGGAGCAGACACGTACGTTATATCTGGACTTTACCTATTATAATGGCTTTTTTGACATCGCGGATCACAATGTGGGAGATCTGTTTTATGAGATGCACAAGCATACACAGTCGATTGGCAGTCTGCTACCGGCATTTGTCAGGACAAGCAGCTCATTGGATTATATCCCGCCGGTTCGCGTGCAGATGGATCTGGAAGATTTGACAGGAAAAGACTTTACACAACTGTTTGGGCAGTTGCTGCAGGAGAGTGAATATGGGCTGATCGTGGTAAATCTGCCATGCAGACCCAGCTTCCTTCGGGTGGTATATGACAGCTGCAGTTGTATGTATAGTCTCCAGCGGGAGGGGATTTTGTACGATCGTGCACAGACCCGCCTGTTGGAAGATCTCGGCTTGGAGAGCGGTCAGGCATCGCTGTCCAATCTGAAGGTCATTCCGATGCCGGCGATCAGCGGCAGTTTTTCACTGGATGCGTCCATGTATGAAGAATTGCTGTTTGGTGAGATGGCAGCATTTATAAGAAAGGAAATACTATGATGCAGGGATACACACAAACGGTTCAAAGGAGCGTGTTAGAACGCATGGATGTGTCACGCGAGCTGACGGATGGGGAATTGTGGGAGCTTATCGATGAGGCGATCACGGAGCACGCATCACCGGCGGCTTCCCTACACATGCGAGAGACAGCCAGACAACAGGTGTTTCATGCACTCAGAGGTCTGGATGTATTGCAGGAGCTTGTGGAGGACCCGCAGATCACAGAGATCATGGTGAACGGCTGCGATCATATTTTTTATGAAAAAGCAGGCAGAATCTACCGCTGGGAGAAGCAATTTCCCTCCAAGGACAAGCTGGAGGATGTGATCCAGTCGATCGTGGCTGCGGGCAATCGTATGGTTAATGAGTCGATGCCGATTGTAGATACAAGGCTGCGGGACGGTTCGCGGGTCAATATCGTGCTGGAGCCGATCGCGATCGATGGGTCGGTAATCACCATCCGGAAATTTCCGGCGCAGCCGATGCAGATGGAGGATCTGCTAAGGATCAGATCTCTGTCCGGACAGATGGCAGAATGGCTGCGGGCATTGGTCATTTCCGGTTACAACGTGTTTGTGTCCGGAGGGACAGGATCTGGGAAAACAACGTTTTTAAACGCCTTATCCGGTTATATTCCGTCTGATGAGCGCGTTGTGACGATCGAGGATTCCGCAGAATTGCAGCTTCGCGGGATTGCGAATCTCGTGCGGCTGGAGACACGGGTGTCCAACTTGGAAAGTGTAGCGGAAATATCGATCCGCCAGTTGATCCGCACGGCACTTCGTATGCGTCCTGACCGGATTATTGTCGGCGAATGCAGGGGCGCGGAGGCGCTGGATATGCTGCAGGCGATGAATACCGGACATGACGGGTCACTCAGTACCGGACATGCCAATTCGTGTCAGGATATGCTCCGGCGGTTGGAAACGATGGTGCTCATGGGGATGGAGCTGCCGGTCAGTGCGATCCGTGCACAGATCGCCTCCGGCATCGATATCCTCGTGCATCTGGGGAGGCTGCGTGACCGGACGCGAAAGGTGCTTGACATTATGGAGCTTGACGGCATGGAGGACGGTGAGATCCGTTTAAATCCGCTCTATCATTTTGAGGAAACCGGAGAATGTGAGGGCAGGATCGTCGGTGAATGGCGGCAGCAGCATCCGCTGCTTCACACGGACAAGCTGATCGCCGCCGGATGGGAGGGACAGCTTGCGTGATTACCGGAATTATCACTATTCACCGCGTGAGCGGATGCGCTATTTTTTGGAAGCGGCTGTGTGGATCGCACTGGTGAGCGAGCTGTTCTATCATTCGTGGCTTGCCTTATGTCTTCTCATACCGTTTTATCCGGTTTATTTAAAAATCCGGGCAAGGCGGCTGCTGCAACAGCAAAAGCAGGAGCTTTGCATACAGTTCAAAGAAACGATTCTCGCGGTCGCCGCCGCACTAAACGCAGGATATTCGGTAGAAAATGCATGGCGGGAGGCGCATGGGGAGATGGTGCGGATGTATGGAACGGACGCGCTGATGGTACAGGAACTACAGCATATACTGGCACATCTGGCGCTGAATGTGCCGTTGGAGCAGTTGTTGGGAGATTTCGCGGAGCGCAGTGATATGGAGGATGTGAACAGCTTTTGTCAGGTATTTTTCTTCGCGAAGCGAAGCGGCGGTGATTTTATCGGAATTATCCGAAAGACGGCTGTCCGCATTGGGGAAAAGATCGACCTGCAAAGACAGCTGCAGGCAGATCTGGCGGCGCGGCGGCTGGAGAGCCGTGTGATGAATTTAATGCCAATGGGGATTTTATTGTATCTGAAAGTGACTTCACCCGGCTATTTTGATGTGTTGTATGGAAATGTGGCGGGCGTTTGTGTGATGAGCGTCTGTCTGGCGGTTTATCTGGCGGCGTATGCCTTATCTGAGCGGATGATGGAACAAATCATGCAGATATAGTACGCGCATTAAATTGAAAAGAGGGGAAAATATGTATCTATGTATAGGAGTTGCAATGATTGGAGTGATTTTCTATATCTGGTCTGTCAGAAAAGGGAGGCGGGAGACATGGGGAATCTATGCGCTGATTTTGATTGTCAGCGGAGGGCTTGGCTGTCTGGCTGCGGTAAACGCGCGGAGCGGGCAGACGGCGGTATCCGGGGAGGGGCTTGAGATCGGGATCGACCGTCCGGAGCCCGGTGGCGGTTCGCTGGAGCAGGACTATGAGCTGCGTGTGGATGATTTACAGATCAAAGAACCGTATCAGGTTGTAGTGGAGAACCGCCATCTGACAAAACAGGAGCTGGAAACGCTGTTTGAGCAGGCGGTCACAGAACTGGAGCAGACGTTTTTAGGTGAAAATGAGTCTCTGGACTGCATTACGCATCCGGTCGGGTTTCCGGCAGATGTGTTGGATGGCAGGGTCAATGTCGGCTGGACACTTGACCGTTATGACGCGGTCAATCTAAACGGGGAATTGCAGCGGGAGACGCTGACCGACTGTGGCACGCTCGTGTGCGCGACGGCGGCACTGGAATACGAAGGTGCGGAGGCGCTACACCAGTTTTCGTTTATGGTCTATCCGCCGGAGCAGTCGGAGGCAGAGACATTTTATGATCTGCTCAGACAGACGCTCGCGGAGGAAAATGCTTCTACGGATGCCGTATTCTGTCTGCCCGTGGATGTTGGCGGACACAGGCTCATATGGAAAGCCGCGCGGAATCAAACGCCTTATCAAATACTTGGGCTGGGCATTGTGGCGGTCATAGGAATCATGATCGGCAGGAAAGAGGATGTGCGCAGGCGGGAGCAGCACCGCAGGGAGCTGCTGCTGGCGGAATATCCGCAGATGCTCGGACAGATGTCGTTGCTCATCGGAGCCGGAATGACGGTAGGCTATGCCTGGGAGCGGCTGGTGCGCAGCTATGAGGAACGGGGAAAAGGGAGAGCCTCTACCCGTGAACAGCCGGTCTATGAGGAGATGTGTACGACCTATCACCAGATCAGGGATGGGATCAGTGAGCGCGCCGCCTATGAGCAGTTTGGCGAGCGGCTGCAGCTATCGGTATACCGCCGGTTTTCTACATTGCTGGTGCAGAACCTGCGAAAAGGTACGGCAGGGCTTGGCAGGCTGCTCGAAAAAGAGATGCAGGAGGCATTGGATGCGCAGGAGAGCAATATCAAAAAGCGCGGCGAGGAGCTGCAGACCAAGCTGCTGCTGCCAATGATGCTCATGCTGGGGCTGGTCGTGGTGATCATAATGATCCCCGCGCTGGCGAGCTTTCAGATATAATTCTTAGCTGATGGCAAAGTGATTACACAGCAAAGCAATTATGAAATATAATGATCAATTTTATGGTATATAGGAGGATTCGCATATGAAAAAATTGGATCTTTGGATCATCCGGTCCCGTATCCGTTTCGGGCAGGCGATGGATGTGCTGGGAAATGAAAAAGGGATCGGAACGGTTGAAATGATACTGATTCTGGTCGTTTTGATCGGACTCGTGCTGATTTTTAAAGAAAAGCTGAATGCACTGGTCGGAGATATTTTCAAGACGATCAGCAGCAAGAGTAAAAGTGTCTGAGCGGCGGACGCTGTCCGGCAGTATCACCGTATTTGCCAGCCTGTCACTGATGCTGGTTGCATCGTTTTTGCTGGCGCTGCTAGAGAGTGCGCGCGTCAAAGGGCTGGAGGCGTACAGCGGGATGCATCGGGAAAATGCAGTGGAATCCGTTTTATCGGAGTACGACAGGGATTTGTTTGATCGTTTTGGCATATTTTTGCTGGACGGAGGCTATGGAAGCGGCGCTTTACAGTTTGCACAGATCGATGGGCGGCTGCTGGAGATCAGTCAGAAGAATTTGCGTCCGGAGGTTAGGGGACTGTCACTCCGTACAGCGCAGAACTTTTATCAGATGGATGTGACGCAGGCACAGATGGAGCGGTATTTGCTGGCGACGGATGCTGACGGAGCACCGTTTCGGGCGATGGCGGCGGCATCTATGAAAGCGCGGTATCCGGCAGAGGTGTTACAGACGCTTTCGGAGCAATCTGGGCGTTCCGAGGCTGCAATGGATCAGGCAAAACAGAGCCAGTCGTCGATGGATGAGGCACAGCAGCAGATTGAGCAGGCAAAGAAGCAGGCAGCAGAGGCGGCGCAAAGCAGGGACTCTGCGGATCAGCCGGATACCGTTCCGGCAGAACCACCGGAAAATCCGATGGATATAGTCAAAGAACTAAAAAAGACAGATATTCTGACACTCGTTATGCCGGAGGGTGTGCGCGTATCCGGAAAACAGATCGACGGCAGCACCACATTAGAGCACCGGCAGCTCATACAGGGAAATGAGCCGTGGAGCGGATCGGCGGACTGGTATGAACCGGTCTTATATCAGCAGTTTTTGCAGACACAGTTTCGTTGCTTTACATCTGAAACTGCGGGTGGCGGTGCACTTGACTATGAATTGGAATATATTGCGGCGGGAAAGGATTCGGATCATGCCAATCTCAAAAGTGTCGTGCGACGGCTGCTGTTACTGCGGGAGGGAGCCAATTTCCTCTATTTGCAGGCAGATGCCGCCAAACAGGCAGAGGCTTATGAGCTTGCGGCGGCGATCGCGGCAGCATTCGCGATCGCACCGGTAACACCACTTCTCGCACAGGGCATTCTGGCGGCATGGGCGTATGCGGAGAGTATTCTGGATGTGCGGGCGCTGTTGTCCGGTGGCAGAGTTCCGTGGATCAAGACGGCGGAGAGCTGGAGCAGTGATTTGTCGGGCATCGGCGCACTGTTAGCCGGAAATGCGCAGGCAAAGACGACAGAGAGCGGCGATGACTATGCCGGATATCTGCAAAAGCTGCTGTACTTCACATCTGCGCGTGCGTCCAACTACCGCGCAATGGATCTGATGGAGTGGTATCGGGCAGGCTGCGGTGAGGGGCAGATCCGCATGGATGCCATGATCGTGACATTTCGCGCAGCGTTTTGTTATGAGGCACAGCCGTTGTTTTCCAGACTGGTCACCTTGCAGCGGTTATCGGTAGACCGGCTGGAGTTTGCGGCGTCTGCGACCGGCAGCTATTTCAAAAAGAATCAATGACATGAATGGGAAGATATACAACGATATGTATGATAAGGTACCTCTGATACCAGAGAAAAACAAAGGGCAACTCCTTGTAAAAGACCACAATAACCGATTTTCCAAATTCTCACAGATGATTTCATGCGCCGGAGGCAGGCTCCGGTGGCATCAGATAATCGCTCTCTCCTCAAAGCAACAGAAAAACATTGGGTCAGGGGTATCTTATCATACATATCGGCGTACATGTCCATCGGATATCGTCCGTGCGGATTGGCGCAGCGGCTCCATGACGCTTGAAATGGTCATCGTATTGCCGCTTGTCGCATCGTTCTTAGTATTTTTTCTGTTTTTGTTTCGCGTATTATGGGTGCAGGAGAGTCTGGAGGAGGCACTTTTATATGCCTCGCGTTCGCTGGCAGTCAGTTGTTACGACGAGGCAGAAAACGGCGCGCATTCACAGGTGGCATATTTGGCAAAGGCGCAGCTTTTATTGCGCAAGGGGCTTGCGGACAGTGCGTGTCCGGTACAGTTTATCCGCGGCGGGAAAAACGGTATTTCGCTTTTGTCATCCGATTGCAGCGGGGATGAGATTCTATTGCAGGCAAGCTATGAGATGCAGGTTCCGTGTCCGCTGATCGGAACGTACAGCTATCATCTGATGCAGTGCGCCCGTAGCAGAAAGTGGATCGGCAATCGTTCATTGGCGGACGATGCGGCGGATGATACATGGGTCTATATTACACCGGAGGGCAGGGCGTATCACCGCTCGTTGTCCTGCAATTATCTGGATCTTTCGATCCGCGCGGTCAATCAGCGGGCACTCTTATCGCTGCGGAATGAGTCTGGAAAGCGGTATCAGCATTGTGAATCATGCGAAGGCATTGGAGGCACGACCGTTTATATCACAGATTACGGCACGCGCTATCACACGCAGTTATCGTGCAGCGGACTAAAGCGGACGATCTATATGGTAAAGATTACACAGACAGGAGGCAGGCACGCATGTGGGAAATGTGGAGCCGGATCGCAGTCGTAGGGATGCTTGCGATCTGTGCGGCAGAGGATATAAGGAAAAAAGAGATTCACCTGAATCTCATACTGGCATTTGGCATCGTAGGAGTCGTATTTCATATGCTCTGGCAGATGCAGACGATCGAAAATGTACTGTTCGGGATGGGCGTGGGAGGCGCATTGTTATTGTTAAGTATTCTGACAAGAGGAAAAATCGGCATCGGAGATGGCATTTTGCTCGTTGTGACCGGAATCTATCTTGGGCTGGAGCAAAATCTGGAGCTGCTGATCTGCAGTCTGTTTATCTGTGCGGTCTATGCATTGTGCCTGCTCGCGCTGCGTAAAAGAAGCAGAAAGGACACGGTTGCGTTTGTGCCGTTCGTACTCATATCTTATGTATGCATGCTGGCAGGTGTCCTATGAGGCGCGGGAGATCCCTGCACCTGCAGGCGAGCTATACGATCGAGGCGGCGCTGCTGCTGCCGCTGTTTCTGGCGGTGCTGTCAGGCGGTATGCTGTTGGCGATCGATTGCTGTGAGGACGTAGCGGTGGCGGCATCTGACTGGAAGCAGCTTGATGAGATCGAGCCGACTACATGGATCTGGCGGGCGGAGATGCTTGCAGACGGAATGGAGGAAATTTTTGGAGATACAATATCAGAGAAATCTGAAGAATAGCTATATGGTTGTGATCGAGTCGGAGCGGCCGCTGAATCCGGATGGGGAACTGGCAGAGCGTATGCTGCAACGGCAGCAGATCTCCGGTCTGCTGACATGGGTCAGTATGGAGCATGGAAAGCATATGACCTTCTGGTATCAGATTACCGGAATGCAGAGCATGACAGATCATTTGCAGCAGCATCCGATGGATCATAGATTATTGCAGGGTCTGCTTGCGACACTTTTGGAGTTACAGGAGGAATTACCCCGCTATTATCTGAAACCGGAGCACCTGTTACTGCGCGCGGAGCAGATTTTTATAGATGCGGGAGGCGGGCAGGTGCGCTTGTGTTATGAGCCGATGTGGGAACAGGAGCCGGGTGAGTCACTGCGGGAGCTGTTGGAACAGCTGCTGCCGCATATCGATCACAGTGATAAGGCGGCGGTGGCTTTGGCATATGGTCTGTATGAGATCTGCCAACAGCCGAATGCGGATATCTGGCAGTATGTGTGGGAGCAGGCGCAGCCGGATACAGAGAAGGAACCCGCTGTCGCGGAGGTATCTCATCCATCAGAGCCGTCCGATGGGCGGATCGCCGATGCTGTCGCGACTACGCAGACCGTATCGCTGGCAGCGCCTGTCGGAAGTACAGTAACTGCACCTGATCCGGTGGGATCGTTGCCGGATCGGATCGCGTCAGTGCGGATGCCCGGTGATTGGTCACGGCATGTATCAGATTTCGCGCAGCATTGGAAAGAATTGTCCGGAAAATATAAAAAATTCAGAAAAAAGGATAAAACCAACCAGCCGGAGGCGATCTATCTGTTTGAGCCGGAGGAGGAAACCGCAGCATGTGAATATCCGACGGTCTATCTGGGAGCCGGAACACATGTGGAGGGCAGATTGACCTATCAGGGTGGTGGCGCACAGCCAAGTTTTGAAATCACAGGAGAGTCTTTTTTGATCGGAGGCGCACACGGACAGGCGGACGGCAGGATCGAATCATCGGGTGTCAGCCGCAGCCATGCGCGGATCACGCGGGAGGAAGATGCCTATTATATCGAGGATCTGAATTCCAGAAACGGAACCTATCTGAACGGAGAATTGCTCTTATATAGGCAAAAACGCAGGTTAAAGTCCGGAGACCACCTGCGCTTTGCTCAAGAAGAATATATATTTTATTGATCAGCCGGGTGTTCACCCGACTGTGTAGGAACGATTATTTTACAGTCACATTGACAGCCGCAGGATCTCGTGTTACTGTGTAGGCATGTATGAGACACAATATGAAGATCAGATAACACAGAAACACAATTTATATAGAAAGAAGTGGCTCAATGTCAATGTACTTCTGATCGCGGTCAATATCGTGATCTGGGTGATCCTGAGCGTACAGGGAGACACGAGGAATGCCGTGTACATGCTGATGCATGGGGCGGTGTACCCGGATGTCGTATTGGATGGTGAATGGTACCGGCTGTTCAGTGCGATGTTTTTGCATTTTGGCGTGGAGCATCTGCTCAGTAATATGTTTATGCTGTATTTTCTCGGAGATATGCTATTGCGGGCGGTCAGTCAGTGGAAATATGCCGTGATTTATCTGTTGTCCGGAGTGGCGGGCAGCGTATTATCGCTCATTGTCATGCTGTTA
>CALBJL010000235.1 GCA_937893485.1 uncultured bacterium
ATTCTTACCAAAAAGGAGCCATTTTTTACCAAAAACACAAACTATTTTACACTACCGACCGTGTAGTCTGTTCCTTCCATGGATAGTTTTACTCTGAGAGGAATAAAAGCCTTATGGAATCCGATGTCTCCGAAAAGGGATTTGTAGATTTCAATGGTATCAAAGGCAGCGTCTCCGAGGAAACTAAGCCTATTTGTAATGATTCCGAATGTCGTTGTCAAATTTATTCTGACAATCTTTTACCATAAACCTTGAGGAGATATTTTATTTTTGCAACTAAAAAATACCGTATTTATGCGGCTTGTGGTGTTTCGCAAACACCTAAATTAAGTCCAAAGCAAAAAGGAGACCGTCGCACAAATGTGCGGCAGCCTCCTTTTTTAAGCCCATAATATCAAATCGCGTGTGTCTGGATAGTACTCTGCGCGGGTGCTTTCAGCCATGTTTCCAGATAGCTTTGTCCATCGACCGACTTATACCAGACCTGCAGATTGGCGAGCGGTACGCCGGCGAAAGAATCTGCTGCGATGCTCGTGATACCGGTTCCGGGGATGGTCAGGATCGATAATTTGATGCAGTTGAAAAATGCCATGTTTCCAATCTTGGTCACGCCGGTGGGTACGGTCAGGTTGCTCAGCGAATAGCAGTTGTAGAAGCATCGGTCGGGAATTGCCGTGAGCAGGTTGGACAGATGCACCGTTTGCAGCCGCTCACAACCGGAAAAGCAGGCATTTCCGAGTGTTGTCAGCTTGTCTCCCATAGAGACATTTCCCAACTGTTTGCAGTCTGCAAAGCATTCCTCTCCGAAAGACAGCACATTTTTGCAGCCGGAGATGCCGAACAGCGTATCACAGCCCTTGAATGCACCTTTGCCGATTGTGCCAAGGCTGTCCGAACCGAAAAATGTGAGCAGCTTGTCACAGTCGTAAAATGCATAGTCGCCGATTGATTTTAAGTTCAGCGAAACCGGCAGGGTCGTCAACGCATCACAGTTATAGAACGTCTCTGTGTCGATCGTCTCCACTGCAGAGAGACCGGGCAGCTCTTCGAGCGCATTGCATTCGTAGAAAGCGCGCGCGCCGAGTGATGTGATTGTACCGCTACAGTTGACAGATTTTAACTGGTGGCAGCCCGCGAACATGGAAGTGCCGATTTTGGTAATGCCGGACGGCAGTGTGATCGTTTCGAGACCATCGCAGTTTTCAAATAGTCCGTCCGCAAGCTCCGTGACCGGATAGCCCTCGATCGTATCCGGAATCACAAGCTCTGTCTCGGTGATGCGAAGCAGCTTGTTGATCGCGATTTTGTCATATTTGACCTGATACTCGTAGTATTTTGTGTAGTCGGTCGTGACGGTTAAAGTACATTTTCTCGTCACTTTCCCGGCTTTTGCGGTGATGACTGCATCACCGGTCGCCTTGGCGGTCACTTTTCCTCTTTTCGTGACGGTAGCAACCGATGTGTCACTGCTGCGCCATGTGATCTTTTTTGTGGTGCCCCGCAGCGATAGCGATGCGGTCTGCCCCTCGACGAGTGTAAGTGATGTCTGGTTCAGCCGGACTGCGGCATCCGCGGGCACGGTGTGAATGCTAAAAAGCGCGATGATGAGTACCGCCAGAAACCATACGGACTTGCTCTTTTTCATGAAAAATCCTCCTTCATTGACACGCTGTGCCGCTGTACCGGTCAACCGGCCACGCAAAAGCACAGCGAATTGGTATAAATAGTATAACACATTTCATAGGTTGTGTGGTATACTATTCATATTTAGAGCAATAGGAGTAACAGCATGAAACAAGTACGAAGTGCAGGCGCATTGTTACTGGCGGTGCTGCTCGGCATACAGGTAATGCCGCTGCAGGAAGTATGGGCATCGCAGGTGCGCGTTCAGGAAACCGAAGAATTGATGGAAAACGCGCTCGCGGATCTGAGCGGAGCATCCTATGCGGAGGGCGAGGCGCTCATATCCATTGAGGCGACACCCGGTGCGGCATTGGCGCAGGAGGGCGTATACCGTTACGATCAGGAGGTCGAGGTCGCCGGAGTCAGTGATTTTGGCGTGGATGAGAGCAACGGAAAAGAATGCTATATTGTGCATCTTGTCTCCGATACATATTCGACAGAGGAGCTCATGGAGCTGGCATTGAAACAATATTATGTGGACGGAGTGAGCGCGAATGGCTATCAGAAGCTGATGTCGACAGATCCCTATGTGGAGTCACAGTGGTATCTGGACGGCGCGGGTACATCCGGCGAGGGCATCCGCTGGTCACAACAGCAGGTCGTGCAGACCGACACCCCGGTGATCGCGGTCATTGATACTGGCGTTGACTATAACCATCCGGATCTGAGCGGATGCATGTGGGACAATCCTTATCCGGGCACACTCAAGGGCAGCCATGGCTACGATTTCGGTGACCATGATGCAGATCCGATGGATGCGAACGGACACGGCACGCATGTGGCGGGGATCGCCGCAGCGGTGCAGGACAACGGAGTCGGGATCAGCGGTGTCGCACAGGCACAGATCATGGCACTCAAGGTCACGGAGGGTGACTCGGACGAGATCTCGGATCTGGCGATCATCGAGGCATACGAATATATTTACGACGCGATGGACGCAGGGGTAAATGTCTGCGCGGTCAACTGCTCATGGGGCGGCAGTGCCGATACAAACGGCATTCTTTCGCTCGCAGTTGACATCGTCGGCGGGATGGGTGCATTGTCCGTGTTTGCCGCAGGCAACGATCACGTAGACTGGGACAACACGCGCAAGGCACTCGCGACACCCTACGATCTGGACAGCCCGTATGTGGTGATTGTAGGTGCATCCAACGAGGATGATGCCGCAGCCTATTATTCGGATTACAGTGCCAGCAAGGTAGATCTGTTTGCGCCCGGCAGCAATATGCTGTCCACTTACGTCGAGGATCTGTACATACCGGGGATCTACAGCGACAGCCAGCGCAGGCAGCTATCGGTGTATTTTAACCGCTTCAGTGCAGATACGGGGAATATACTTCCTGCGGGACAGACCTGGGAGAATTATTATACGGCGGATGAGATCGGCATAGAGACTGGTTATACGGTAAATGCAAAGCAGGTGAAAAACGGCTCCAACGGATATCTGAAATTATCGGTGACGCGCAATACCCGCTCGGACGAAGGCGAGGCTGCAGGCTCAATCTACGTCGATGTGACGGATCTGTATCTGGATCAGAATGCGACCTACTATGTGGGCTTTCTGGACGGCGATGCGTCCGGCAGTGAGGTCTGCTGGCAGGCACAGATGATGACCAGCACGCCGGAGGATTCCCGTTTTGTGACGGTTGGAAACCGGACTTATATGCGGATCGTCGGGTTGACAGTGGGTAAAAAATATGTCGGCACACCGATGGAGCTGTATCTGGACGACATCGCAATATCTGCTGCAAATGTACAGCCGCAGCAGTTTGGCGCATATGCGTATCTGGACGGAACCTCAATGGCGACACCGGTCGTCAGTGCGGCGATAGCCATGCTGGCAGCGGCAAATCCGGATATGTCGGCGAGTGAGCTTTGCGCCCAGCTTATGAAGTGTGTGCGCAAGGTAGGTGCGCTGTCGAATAAGTGCATTTCCGGCGGTGTGATTGATCTGTCCAAGCTGCGGACGTTTGCCACAAAGGTGACGCTGAACCGGAAAAATGCGACGCTGCGGTATGGAAATACGCTCAGGCTGAGTGCGCAGGTAGCGCCTGATTATGTGACCGGTGACAAGGTGACATGGAAAACAAGCAATCAGAGATACGCGGTTGTGGATCAGAACGGTGTGGTACGTGCAAAAAAGGCAGGCATCGGACGCACGGTAAAGATCACGGCGACAGCCGCGGACGGAAGCAGAAAATATGCTGTATGCAGAATCAGAATCAAAAAGAATAACAGATAATGACTAGCGGAGGAATGGTATGATGAAGCAGACAAACTTACGGTGTATCGGAAAAGGAATCGTCTGTCTGGTGTTTGCAGTTATGCTGGCAGTCACCGGAATTACGGCAGCACCGGTAACGGCACAGGCGGCAGAGACATTTGTATATGAAGATTCGGATATGATCGGACAGGGAGGATATATCTATTTTATCCGCAGACAGTACGACACCAGTACGGCGACGATCTGCCGGAAAAAAGTATCCGACGGAAAGGTATCAAAGGTCGTGACAGAGCCGAACGGTATCATGCGGCTTGTGGTGAGTGGACAATACCTGTATTATACGACGGTGGAAGACGGCACAGGCTGGGTGATCCGGATGTGCCAGCTGGACGGTGATGATGTGCATACACTGTGTGAGGGCACCGTCAGCTATGCTGACGCGCAGCATGTCTACGGAATCGAGATACTTGCGAGTGGAAAACAGCGGCTGTTCTGCATGGAATACGAGACGGAGGATGCGACGCGGATCAAGACGGTCAAAGCAAAGCAGTCATTGGAATATGTGACGAATATTGGCAGTGACAGCTACTATTCGCTCTACGATCAGAAGACGGATAAGATCTCACTGTACCGTCTGAATACGTTGAAAAATCAGTTTGTACGTGTGGCAACCGATAAACGCAGTGACAATGAGTCGGCATCCCCGCTGTGCATCAGCGATGTGGCACAGTCCGGCGGCGAGCTGTATTATGATTTCGGTTCGTATGAGGGCAGTGGAAATTACTGGTACGGAACGATTTGCAAGCTGACAGTGGACGGCAAGAAAAAGACAGTGACAAAGAATACAGCGGATGATACATTGATGCTCGGAAGCCGGGAACTGTATTTTTCAACGTCGCAGGGAAATAACTATAAATATCAGTTGTCAACCGGAAAAAAGAGCAAGTATTCGCTGACGCTGCAAAGGGATGTTACATATACGATCCTCGGAGATAAAACGTATATGGCAGACACCTCAAATGCGAAAAAAATTGAGATTTCCAGATTTCAGTCGGGAACCGACCGCGAGACACTGACAAAGAATTTTATATCGATTTCGTTCAAGCAGAAAAAGAATGTGAGCTATACCGTTAGCATCAGACAGGTCGGTATTTACAATCTCGTATGCGTGACCGGAACGGATTTTACAGATCAAAGCTACGGCTGGCGCGGAAAGCTGACCGGTATCAACTGGTATATCACGGACGGAGCCGGAACGGTACTCGGTTCATTTAAATAATCGCAGCATACATATTACGAAATGATGAAAGTGGAAAGGAATAGAAACACAATGGCAGATAATCAGACACAGATGAAGGAAATCGAGCAGTTGCTGGAGGAGTACAAAAAGGGTATGACACCCGAACAATCGCGGGAGCTTGTGGAAAAAATGAGGGAGGTACGTTTTATCGTACCCGTTACCTTCCCGCAGGATGAGACACTTGCAGCGATGCAGGCAGAGCTGGAGCGGACCGGAAAGCCGGTCAGACTGCCGAAGGATGCCAAGCCGATCCCGGTATTGATCCAGAATCCGAATAAGGAGCATTTTCTTGCAGTTTACACAAACCTGACACAGCTGCCGAAGGAGCATCATTCCAACGGTGTGATCGAAATGACATTTGATGCATGTATGAATTATGCGAAAAATGCCAAGAGCCCGGTATTCGGTGTTGTTGTCAATCCGTTTTCAAACAATTTTGTTGTCCGTCCGCGCAAGGAGCAGCAGGTGACACCGGCGCAGTTCCATCTGCTCGCCAGAAAAAATGTGGAATATGTACTGTTTCCGCATAGCATTTATACAAGGGATAAGGCATATTTTGACAGTATTGATGCAAAGACACTGTACACGTTTTTCAAAGATCAGTATCAGAACAAGCTGCCGATGCCGTATGCGGAGAGTGATTTTGAGGTGATGCAGCTCGGTATCAATCCCAAGCTGGATATGATCCATATTTCCATGCCGGCGAAAAAGCTGGAGCAGGGAGCGTGTATCCGTATTTATGCGACGTGGCATAAGGAGGCGGAGCGCCCCGGCTATTATATGATCGTCCGCGGCGAAGAAAAAGGGGACCGCAAGTGGATCTATATCCATGATAACGGCAGGACGGAAGATCTTGGTGAGGCACCGGTAGAGAGTACAGAGATGCAGCAGGTTATGAACATGGAACTGGAGCGTTACAGTGCCAATTAACGAAACAGCCCGGAAGAAAGGAAACGTATGTTGGGATTTATAATATGGATTGCGGTGATCGCCTACATTGTGATCCGGTGTACGAAAAATGCAAAGAAAGACCAGCGGCAGTCAAAACCGAACGTGCCACGCAACACGAGACCTCCGCAGTATTCACAGCAGCGGATGCAGGGACAGAGACCACCGCAGCAGCGGATGCCGCAGTATAACAATCCGCAGATGCAGGGACAGCGTCCGTTCAAACAGAACGCACCGCAGCAGGCAAAGCGCACACAGCCGCAGCCCGCAGCACAGCCTTCGATTCTGCAAAAGGCAAAGGCGAATGCGGCACAGCAGTTTGATGATGATACCAAGCCGGTAAACACAGAGGTGGAGCTTGGCCGTGTGCCGGTCGGTGACGAGATCATGAAGGATAAGGCAAAGGCGCGCCATATCCACAGTGAGCATGAGGATGGACATGAGACTGAGCTGCGCAACCAGCTCGGCGTGGATGATCTTGACACCTATCACCTGATGGATGAAGTGAATGATCTGATTGTCAAGGGCTACAGCGGCAACTTGGAGTTTCAGCGGGATTTTGTCGCTGAGGCTACGGATATGCTGAACCGTATGTATGGATAGCGTGATGTCAGAATGGAAGGGAACAGCTATGGAAGTAAATAAACAAAATCCGGAAACGGAAGTGGGACAGCCCACGGAGGAACGCCCGCCGCAGTTTGAGGCGCTGATGGCGTTTCTGGATGCGGAAACATATGAAGAAAAACTGGAGATTCTGTATCGGATGCAGCTGGATCTCAATGATTATCTGATCGATACGATGGCGGTTGCGCTGGATGTGGTCATTCCCGATGGGGATATTGATGACCGTTACCGGCAGTTGAAGGGATGTCTTGAGGCAAAACGCAAATATGAGATCAACCGGTTCCGGTGATCGGGCTGCGTGACAGGATTGGATGATAAATGTAATAATGAATGTAAAACGGATGCCGGGCGGCTGCCTGTCATCCGTTTTCTGCTATAGTGAGGCTTGTGGCGTACGTTTCTAACATTAGCCTTCTGCCCGATTGGGAAAAGGTGCTCCTGTTATTTTTTGCTCATCGTGCTGTTGTGGTAACGGCGGTCAAAGGTGACATCCTCGCCGAGCCATTTGGGGGGAACGAAAGCGTTTGCCTCGTCCTCGGATGAAAACTCCACTTCCGCGAGAATGAGCGGAGCCAGATCGCCCGCAAACACATCCAGCTCGACGGTCAGCTTGTCATCAAGTGGAATCAGGTAGCGCGTTTTTTCGATGATGCGTCCGTCTGCTTTGGGCTTTAAGTGGGCGTATGCCTCGGCGGTCAGCGGGAGGTTGTATTCCTCACGTGCGAGCATGCCGCTGGACTTGTAGGTCAGGTAATAGTCGTTGTCCGAGCGGCGGATGCGGACAACCGGGCTTGTACACAGATAGCCCTGCTCGATCTTGTGAAAAGCGAACTGCGTCAGGTCATCCGGCAGTTCCTTGGGTAAAAATTTGCGTTCGATTTCCATAATAGGTACTCCTTTTCTTTAAGCTTAGCTGCGGTCACAACCGTATTCCGATCATCTGCTCCGGTTGCCCGCCGGTGCCTCGCTGTCTCTTCAGCCTTGGCTCGATGCGTCCTTCGTACACATAGCCTGCGGCTTCCAGATATGATATGCGGCTGGTAATCAAATCGCTCGCACTTCGCCGGACAAAAGTCGCAGATGCCGGAAACTGTTGCGCCCGCAGCCATTCACGTTACGGGCATTTCGTAAACGTAGCAGCGCGAGCAAAGTCATGTCTGATTTTGCTGCCTTTGCACGATGGAGAGGAGACTCGTAACTCGTGGAAGCCTATGCTGAACACGAGTTAGGTTTTTCCGAGGCTCATCGGAATGGTTCGTGCAATGAAAGCAAAACAGATATGCTTGCGGGAGCTGCGACCTCATGATAGTTTGTGGTATGTATAAAGTGCGGTCACAAATAGCTTTGAATAGTTATAGTATATTTGAAAAATGTATGGCTGTAAAGAATGCTGTTTATTGAAAAAATGAGCAGATTGTGAGATACTTATACAAAATGTAAAATTTTTATGAGGGGGAGCAGCTCCCGCATGAAATGATTTTTGTATACAAAGCAGAAAAGGAGACACAAAATGAGTGATAAAAAAGTAGGAATCATGGTGGCAAACGGATATGAGGAGATCGAGATGCTGACAGTCGTTGACATCCTGCGCCGGGCAGGGCTGACCTGCGACATTATCTCGGTGACAGGTGAGCAGGCGCTGACCAGCTCCCACCGGGTAACGGTACTGGCAGACGTATTGTATGAGAATGCGGACTTTGACAGCTACGACGCACTGGCAATCCCCGGAGGTATGCCGGGCACGATCAATCTCGGGGAGCACGCAGGCGTATGTGAGCAGCTGCAGCGCGCCTGTGCACAGGGCAAACTTATCGCAGCGATCTGTGCAGCACCGACCGTATTCGGCAAGCTGGGACTTTTGCAGGGCAAAAAAGCGATCTGTTTCCCTGGCATGGAAGATCAGCTCACCGGTGCGGAAGTGACCTGCGAGCCGGTTGTCCGCGACGGCAACATCATCACGAGCCGCGGCATGGGAACCGCGATTGACTTCGGTCTGGCGATCCTTTCCTATTTCGAGGATGCAGCCACCGTGGAAGCACTGGCGAAAAAGATCGTGTACCACGCATAGCAGCAGGCACAGGCATGGAGGCAGGATATGAGTAATACCGACAAAAAGAAGCAGAAACGAAAAAAGCCGTACCGCGCAGCGCAGGATCAGATCGCGCGCACCGGCGGGCATCTGGGCACGATTTTTCTGACCGCGGTCGCGGCACTGTTTATACTCGTAGGCAGCGTCATGCTGTTTGTGGACGGCGTGCAGGAGCAGTATCTCGTCTACATGATCAGTGCACTTCTGATCGCACTCGGCATCGGTTTAATCGTCAAATATTTTGTGACCGAGGCATACCGGAGTATGCATGACTACAGCTTTTCGGGCGGCGCGCTGATCGTGATCTTAGGCGGCAGTGCACTCGCACGTGCAAAAGAGCTGACCGGACAGATCAGCGTGCTTGCGGGTCTGCTCGTGCTGGCAGTAGCAGTCGTGATGCTGCAACAGGCATTACAGATGCATATTATGCGCAAAAGCGTGTGGCCGGTCGTGTTGACGATCGCGGTTGTCACACTGCTGGCAGCCGTCGTATTACTGTTTGACCTCCGTTTTCTGACCGGAACAATCGAAAAAATCGCATATTGGATACTGTTGATCGCCGGAATACTGACACTGCTTTGCATGGTGATCTCAGCGATCGGTGTGAAGCTGTTTCTGCATCAGGAAAAGGATGAACTTGTGCGCAGGGAAAAGGAACAGCAGCTTGCGTTTGCACGCGCCGTGGATCAGGAGCGGCTGGAGCAGAAAATGAAGCGGATTGAGCAGCAGGAAAAAAGCAGGGAAAGAGACGCGCAGCACGAAACAGACGGGCAACAGCAAACAGATGAGCAGCAGGCAGATATCCCGGTACAGTCTGAGGATGGATCAGACGCAGAAACGCAGAGTATCTGACATGGAAAGGAAACCCACTGCATACAATAAAGCAACTGTATGTAAGTGGGTTTTTTATGCATTTGGGTGATTGGGAAAAGATTCGGTCAAAGATATTGTATAGTTTTCTGCTCTTTGTTGTCTCTCTGGCAGTCGGCATACTGGCGGCGGTTGTCGTGGAGCATTGTGCTCAGACCAGGCAAAGAGAAACACAGATTGAGAATGCACATACCGATTATAAGGCTGCGTCTGCATCCGGCGGCAAACAGAGCGATGAACTGACAAAAAAGGTGGCGCTCACGTTTGATGACGGACCAAATCCGGATTATACGCCGGTGCTGCTGGATGAACTGAAAAAGCGCGGTGTGCCAGCGACGTTTTTCGTGCTGGGCACGGAGGTGGAGCAGTATCCCAAGCTGGTTCGCCGTGCCAGTGAGGAGGGACATCTGATCGGGGTACATTCCTACAAGCATGTCAATCTGCGCCAGTTGAGTGACCAGCAGGCGGTGGAGCAGGTGAACCGCACCAATGAGGCGATCCATGCTGCCTGCGGACAGTATGCGAGCTACATCCGCCCGCCGTATGGCTGCTGGAAAGAGGATCTGGATTATGAGGTGCAGATGGTCGAGGTGCTGTGGGACATCGACCCACGGGACTGGGCGACGACCAGCGCGGATCTGGTTGTACAGCGGGTATTGCAGGATGTTGAGGAAAACAGCATTATTTTATTGCACGATGCATCGGAGTCCTCCGTGCGTGCGGCATGTATGATCATTGACCGGCTGCAGGCACAGGGGTATACCTTCGTGACGGTCGAGGAACTGTTGATGGAGTGATTTTGTAAATAATGAATTTGCACAAACCTAAATCTTGCAAAACGCATCTTCTCATCAATCATCACAAAAAGTTCGATTTTTAAAAAAAGTGCCTTAAAATACTTGAAAAATAAGGTGATATCATGTATCTTTGTAAAAGATGTCGGAAAATGTTTATGAATTTTTAAACAACTAAAACTGCAAAACGGAGGAAATCGTCAGTGGATTTATTCGATTACATGCGGGAAAAGAATATGGAGCAGGAATCGCCGCTGGCATCACGGATGCGGCCGACGACACTCGATGAGGTCGTCGGGCAGGAGCATATCATCGGAAAAGACCGCCTGCTGTATCGTGCGATCCGCGCGGACAAGCTGCAGTCGATCATTTTCTACGGGCCGCCGGGCACCGGCAAGACGACGCTGGCAAAGGTCATTGCACATACGACCAGCGCGGCATTTACACAGTTGAATGCGACATCTGCCGGAAAAAAGGATATGGAAGAGGTCGTGGCACAGGCGAAAAACAATCAGGGCATGTATGGGAAAAAGACGATCCTGTTTATCGACGAGATCCATCGTTTTAACAAAGGTCAGCAGGATTACCTGTTGCCGTTTGTGGAGGACGGAACCGTGATCCTTATCGGGGCGACGACGGAAAATCCCTATTTTGAAGTGAACGGCGCGCTTTTGTCCAGATCGATTATTTTCGAGCTGAAGCCATTGACCAAGGATAACATCCGCGTATTGCTGCGCCGCGCAGTCACAGACTGCGAAAAGGGCATGGGCAGCTACGGGGCGGTGTTGGATGCGGATGCGGAAGAATTTCTGGCGGATCTCGCAAACGGGGATGCGCGTTCGGCATTGACGGCGATTGAGCTTGGGATTCTTACGACAGAGCCGGATGCGGCGGACGGAAAAATTCATATTACGCTGGATGTCGCACAGGAATGTATCCAGAAACGGGTATTGAAATACGATAAAAACGGGGATAATCATTATGATACGATCTCCGCATTTATAAAAAGCATGCGTGGCTCCGATCCGGACGCGGCAGTGTATTATCTGGCGCGGATGCTGTATGCGGGTGAGGATGTCAGGTTTATCGCCAGACGCATGATGATCTGTGCATCGGAGGATGTGGGAAATGCAGATCCTCAGGCATTGCAGGTCGCCACGGCAGCGGCGCTCGCGGTTGAGCGGGTCGGTATGCCGGAGGCACAGATCATTTTGTCGCAGGCAGTCAGCTACATTGCCAGCGCGCCAAAGAGCAACGCGGCGTGCGAGGCGATCAGCAGGGCGATGGATGTGGTCGCGCATACAAAGACACCGCCGGTGCCGGTACATTTACAGGATGCACATTATAAATCATCCGGAAAACTCGGACACGGCGTGGGATACAAATATGCACATGCATATCCCCACCATTATGCCGCGCAGCAGTATCTGCCGGATGGACTGGAACAGGAGACATTTTACGAACCGTCTGACAATGGCTATGAGCAGACGATTCGGGAATATTTAAACAATGTAAAACGCTGGAAGCGTGAACAGGAGGAACAGGAATGAAGACATACGACCAGATGACGAAGGAAGAACTTCTGCAGGAGCAGGAAAAGCTGCAAAAGGAGTACAAGGGCTTTGAGGAAGCCGGATTGCAGTTGAATATGGCGCGCGGCAAGCCGGAGCGCGCACAACTCGATCTGTCCATGGCGATGATGGATCTCTTAGACAGCAAGAGCGACTGCCTCGCAGCGGATGGAACAGACTGCCGCAATTACGGTGAGCTGGATGGTATTCCCGAAGCAAAGAAGCTGATGGCAGAGATCATGGAATGCCGTCCGGAGCAGGTGATCGTATTCGGTAACGCGAGCCTGAATGTCATGTTTGATGCGGTTGCACGTTATATGCTGCACGGCGTGTGCGGCGGTACACCGTGGAGCCAGCAGGGCAAGGTCAAATTCCTCTGCCCGGTGCCCGGATATGACAGACATTTTGCTGTCACCGAGTGTTTAGGCGTTGAAATGATCAATGTGCCGCTCGGCGAGGATGGACCGGATATGGATCTGGTTGAGCAGCTCGTCGGTTCTGATCCTCTGATCAAGGGTATCTGGTGTGTGCCGAAATATGCGAACCCGACCGGTATTTCTTATTCCGATGAGGTTGTCCGCCGGTTTGCAACGATGAAGACCGCGGCAGACGATTTCCGTATTTTCTGGGACAATGCATATTGTGTGCATCATTTGTACGAGGAAGCGGACAAGCAGGATCACATTTTAAATATTCTGGATGAGTGTGAGGCAGCAGGCAATCCGGATCGTGTGCTGGAGTTTGCGTCTACCTCAAAGATCACATTCGCAGGTGCAGGTATCTCTGCGATGGCGGCATCTGAAAACAATCTGAGGGATACAAAAGCTGTTATGACGATCCAGACGATCGGCTACGACAAGCTGAACCAGCTCCGTCACGTGCTGTTTTTGAAGGATCGCGCAGGCGTAGATGCTCATATGATGAAGCACGCAGCGATTATGCGCCCGAAGTTTGAAAAGGTAGAGCAGATGCTTTCTGAGGAGATCACACCGCTCGGTATCGGCAGCTGGGTATCTCCGCGCGGCGGCTATTTTATCTCCTTCAACACCTTGCCCGGCTGTGCAAAGCGCACCGTAGCGCTGTCTAAGCAGGCTGGCGTCGTATTGACCGGAGCAGGCGCGCCGTTCCCCTACGGAAAAGATCCGGAGGATACCGTGATCCGTCTGGCACCTTCTTTCCCGGGCATGGATGAGCTGATTGAGGCAACGAAGATCTTTATTTGCAGTGTCAAGCTGGCAAGTGTGGAGAAGCTGCTCGCAGAATAAAATACCGTTCTGTATTTTTGCGGGTACTTGTCAGATTCTTTGCGCATCATATAGAAAAAATACCATTAAAAGGGTATAATTTCTATATGGTGCGTTTTTGCGTATACGCCCGAATAAAATAGCATGGGGAAAGGAAGAAACCAATGGAAAAAACGATCTTGGATTATGATACAGTGGCGCTCGACGATGCGGACAATGCGCTCGTTATCATCGACCAGACAAAGCTGCCGGAAAAGATAGAGCTCCTGCGTTTACATACGGCACAGGAGATCTGGGATGCGATCTATCTGTTGCAGGTGCGCGGCGCTCCGGCGATCGGGGTGGCGGCAGGCTACGGGATCTATCTGCTGGCAAATAGTATTGATTCCGAAGATTTTGATGAATTTTATAAACAGTTCTGCACATACAAACAATATCTGGATTCATCGCGGCCGACAGCCGTCAATCTGTCGTGGGCATTGAACCGCATGGATCAGGTGGTGTGCCGTGCGCACGAGGCGGGCAGCACGGTGGCACAGATTAAGGAGGAGCTGCGGCGCGAGTCGATTGCGATTCAGGAGGAGGACATCGCGATCTGCCGTGCGATCGGCGAACACGGGCTGGCGCTTGTGAAGCCGGGCGACGGCATCCTTACACACTGCAATGCCGGAAAGCTGGCGGCGAGCAGATACGGCACGGCGACCGCACCGATCTATCTCGGACAGGAGCGCGGCTACGGGTTCCATGTCTATGCGGATGAGACCAGACCGCTCCTGCAGGGCGCGCGTCTGACTGCGTTTGAACTGCAGTCCGCAGGGGTGGATGTCACGTTGATTTGCGATAACATGTCTGGTATGATAATGAAACAGGGCAAGGTGCAGGCAGTGTTTGTCGGCTGTGACCGCGTAGCGGCAAACGGGGATACGGCAAACAAGATCGGGACATCGGTGGTCGCTACGGTGGCAAAACGCTACGGAGTGCCGTTTTATGTGTGCGCACCGACCTCTACGATCGACTGGAGCACACCGACCGGAGACGATATCGTGATTGAACAGCGCAAACCCGAGGAAGTGACGGAGATGTGGTATGCGTCACGCATGGCACCGGAGGGTGTCAAGGTATTCAATCCCGCGTTTGATGTCACGGATGCGGAGCTCATCACCGGCATTGTGACGGAGTATGGAGTCGCACGTTATCCGTATACGGAGTCCTTGCAGGAGATCCGCCAGAAGATGCAGTAAATTTCATGCGAGCACATGGATATGAGGAGTAGCTCCCGCAAGCATGTCTGTTTTGCTTTCGTTGCACGACCCATTCCGATGAGCCTCCGCAAAACAAAATTGTGTCAGCAAAGGCT
>CALBJL010000236.1 GCA_937893485.1 uncultured bacterium
CAATACGCTCAAATATATGGACAAGCCGCAAGGTCTGATCCACATGAGGATCAAGGATGTCGGAGACTTTATTCAGGTGGAGATTGAGGATAACGGACGCGGCATCGCAGCGCGTGACCTGCCGTACATTTTCGACCGTTTCTACCGCGCGGATGCGTCGCGGAATTCGGCGACGGGCGGCAGCGGCATCGGGCTGTCGATCGTGAAGAAGATCATTGAGGATCACGGCGGCAAGATCTGGGCGACATCAAAACCCGGCATCGGAACGATCATGTATTTTGTGATCCGCAAATATCAGGTGGCTGACACGCAGCCGCAGGAGCATACAGGAGGAACCGCATGAAAAAAATATTGATCATTGAGGATGAAATTTCGATCGCAGAGCTGGAAAAGGACTATCTGGAGCTGAGTAATTTCGAGGTGGAGATCGAGGAGAATGGGCGCAAGGGTCTTGAGCGTGCGCTGGCGGAGGATTTTGACCTGTTTATTCTGGATCTCATGCTGCCGGATATGGATGGCTTTGACATCTGTCGGGAGATCCGTGACAAAAAGAATGTACCGATCCTTATGGTATCTGCGAAAAAGGATGATATTGATAAGATCCGCGGGCTGGGGCTGGGCGCGGACGATTACATCACGAAACCGTTTTCGCCAAGCGAGCTGGTCGCACGTGTAAAAGCCCATCTGGCGCGCTATGACACGCTGACATCCCCCGGTGCCGCACGTGGAAACGAGATCAAGATCCGCGGCATCCGCATCGATAAGACGGCACGGCGTGTGTGGGTGAACGATGAGGAGAAGCAGTTTACGACAAAGGAGTTTGATCTTTTGACGTTTCTCGCAGAAAATCCGAATCGGGTCTTTTCAAAAGAGGAATTATTTAGTACAATTTGGGAAATGGAGCCTGAGGGGGATATTGCTACGGTTACGGTTCACATCAAAAAGATCCGTGAAAAGATCGAGTATAACACCGCAAAGCCTCAGTATATAGAAACAATCTGGGGAGTGGGCTACCGTTTCAAGCTGTAGAGCTTGAATGATTGGAACAGTTTCATGGAATCATAGCGTCTGATCAGATCAGGCAGTAGAGGAGGGCATAAGATGAAGACGATATTGGTTGTTGATGACGATAAGTTAAATTTAAATAATGCGATGAAGATCCTGTCACCCGCCTATAAGGTGATTCCTGTGCCTTCGGGCAAAATGGCGCTGAATTATCTGGCGAAAAATGTGCCGGATCTCATATTGCTGGACATTCTGATGCCGGAGATGGATGGCTTTGAAGTGATGCGCCAGATCCGTGCCAATGCGGAGTGGGCAGATGTGCCGGTGATTTTCCTGACCGCGGATGTGAGTCCCGAAACCTGTGAAAAGGGCGGTGCGCTCGGCGGTGCAGGCTTTATGGCGAAACCGCTTGAAGCGGCGCGCATGATCTCCGGTGTGGAGGCTGTGATCGGAAAATAGCTTTAACTTCCAGTGATAGATCTCTGCGTCATGTACATACTAACAGTATGAACGAGCAGAGAAAGAATTGGGGAAAAAACAGGGACATTTTCAGATGGTATCGATGGATCAGACTGATAGGGATTACTCTGGCTGTATATATTGCGATGGAATATATATTGCCGGTAGTATTCCCTTTTTGTGTCGGCTTTCTCATTGCGAGCATTCTCTACCCGCTGAGGCGGAGACTGGAGCGGCGGCTGCATATGCGCCGTGAGGCGGCGGGATATGTGGCATTGTTTACCGGTATCCTCGTGAGTCTGCTCATCGTCTGCGGCGTCGGTTACGGGATGCTTGCGGGAGGCAGTTATATGAGCCGGCGCGGACTGACCGACCAGCTGGTCGTACAGGGGCGCACCGTCTGGAATGGCTGCTGTGAGCGGCTGCATACGATGACCGGACGGTGGATTATGGAAAAAGAAGATTATCGTGTGCTTGTAAGCTCCATCCGTGACCGCAGCATCCGGTTTGATCCGGTCAGTATATTGGATAATTGGAAAAATGTCAGCAGCGGTACGCTGCGCGTGATGGCATATACCCTCGTGACGGTCGTGAGCGCGCTGCTGATGATCAATGGCTATGAGCAGCTCATAGAAGATCTGGGGGCGGCTGTGCGGGGGCTGTTCCATGACGGTTTCGGGCAGGCGGTGCGCAGTGTCGGAATGACTTATGTTAAGGCACAGCTTATCATCATGGCGACGATCACGACGATCTGTGTAGCAGGGCTGTTCGTAGCGCGACAGCCAAACTTTTTGTTGATCGGTGTGGCGATCGGCATCTGCGATGCACTGCCGTTTCTGGGAACCGGTATCTGCTTTCTGCCGTGGGCGCTGTGGCGCTTTTTCACGGGGCGCTATGCGACAGGCATCTGGTTTATTGTGTTGTATGTCGTGACGAGCTTTACGAGACAGGCGATGGAGCCGCGGCTGATCGGCAAAAAGATCGGTGTGCCGCCGCTCGCGGTGCTGGTCAGTATCTATGTGGGTGTAAAAGTATATTCAAAGGGCGGCTTTTTGCTGGGACCGGTCAGTGCGTTTCTGATCTGGCAGATTTACAGCGGAAAAGCAGCGCAGGAGGATGCATATGCGAATGACAACGAGACAGATCGAGCGGATGATTGTCTATGAGGATGAGGAGCTTCTTGTAGTTCACAAGCCGCCGTTTCTGGCGGTGGAGACAAAAAATATCAGGCAGCAGGATCTCGTCAGCCTGCTCACCAACCGTCGGGTGGCAAACGGAGCGCGCGGCGGGATCTATGTGATCCACCGCCTCGACCAGCCGGTGGAGGGACTGCTTGTGCTTGCAAAGACGCGGGAGGCTGCTGCGGCGCTCGGCAGGGAGCTCACGGGCAGTGGTTTTTCAAAGGAATATTATGCGGTTGTACAGGGGGTCACGGAATCGTCAGGTAGTCTGATACATACCTTACAACGCAACGGGCGCACGAATACCTCGGCGGTAGTCATGGGAGCGGCTGCGGACGGAGGAAAAGAGGCGCGCCTTTCCTATGAGCGGCTGGCGGTAAAGGATGAAAAAAGCCTGCTCCGTATCGCTCTGGATACGGGCAGGCATCATCAGATCCGTGTGCAGCTTGCGGCGGCCGGGCATCCGCTCGTCGGGGATGTCAAATACGGCGGACAGCAGCCGTCCGGTGATGGGCATCCGCTCGCGCTCTGTAGCAGCAGACTGTGTTTTACACATCCGAAAAGCAGCGAGCCGATGGAATTTTGTGCGGTTCCGACCGGTGCCGGCTTTGCGGAGTTTGCATCTGAACTTCATGTATAAAGAGTTTGTCATCAGATTGTAATCAACTCATAATCGGAAGAACCAAGACCGATTTCGACCGCATGTGCGATGCAGGATTTCCATTCGGTATCGGGATGCGTCATGTGGAAGTGGTCATGTCCCTCGTGGTTGCCAAGTTTTTCAATATTTTCACCGAGAATACTCTCCTTGATCGGGATCTGGGCATTGCACAGATCGGCACATGCCTGATCGAGCGCAACCGGATCGAAGGAGGCGAGCATACCGACATTGGGAATGATCGGGATGTCGTTCTCTGAGTGGCAGTCGCAGTTCGGTGACACATCACAGATCAGCGAAACGTGGAAACACGGGCGGTTCTGGCAGACAGCCAGTGAATATTCTGCCATCTTGTAGTTGAGCATTGCGATGGAATCGCTGAAATCTGCCTCGATCGCATCCTTCGGGCAGACGGCGAGACATCTGCCACAGCCGACACATTTGTCGTGGTCGATCGAAGCCTTTTTGTCTTTGATGACCGGTGCGCCGTGTGCACAGATCCGTGAACATGCACCGCAGCCGATACAGTCGTCGATTCTGGCGACACTGGGCTTGCCGTCACAGTGCTGCTCCATCTTTCCGGCGCGTGAGCCGCAGCCCATGCCGATATTTTTTAACGTGCCTCCAAAGCCTGCCATCTCGTGACCCTTGAAATGCGTCAGTGAGATAAATACATCGGCATCCATGATCGCATGACCAATCTTAGCCTCTTTGACATATTTTTGGTTGATCGGAACGATCGTCTCATCTGTGCCCTTGAGTCCGTCTGCAATCAGCACATGGCATCCGGTCTGGAGCGGTGAGAATCCGTTGACATAAGCGGTATCTAAGTGGTCGAGTGCATTTTTACGGCTGCCAACATAGAGTGTGTTGCAGTCGGTGAGGAACGGCTTACCGCCGCGCTCCTTTACATAGTCGGCTACGACCTTTGCGTAGTTTGGGCGCAGGAACGACAGATTGCCGTACTCGCCGAAATGGATTTTGATTGCAGCGTATTTATCCTGTAAATCAATCTGTTCGAAACCGGCACTGCGCATGAGACGGTGGAGCTTCTGCAGAAGATTTTCGTGATCGCTGGTTTTAAATGTGGTAAAATAAACAGATGATTTTGCCATTTTTAGTGTACCTCCTGAAACAATAACATAATACTTTTGTAGAATAAGTAGTTTCAAGTTTAGCGCATGGAATATAAAATTACAAGATTTCACATGAAATTATTGAGAAAAATAATCATATGATAAAGGGGAAAAACATGAAAATACAATTATCGGAGCATTTTACTTACAGGAAATTATTAACGTTTGTGTTTCCGTCCATCGTAATGATGATTTTTACGTCCATCTATAGCGTGGTGGACGGGCTGTTTGTGTCCAATTACGTCGGAAAAACCGCGCTCGCGGCGATCAACCTGATCCTGCCGTTTATGATGGGCATTTCCGCGCTTGGATTCATGATCGGAACCGGAGGCAGCGCGATCGTTGGAAAGACGCTCGGCGAGGGCAGGCATGAGAAAGCCAATGAGTATTTCTCGATGCTTGTCTATGTGACAGTGGTGCTTGGCATCGCCGTGACGGTGCTTGGAGAGCTGTTCGTTCCGGTTATGGCAAAAGCGCTCGGCGCAGAGGGCGAGCTGCTGAGTAACTGTGTGCTTTACGGTAGGCTGACACTTATTTCGATGCCTGCATTTATGCTGCAAAACGTATTTCAGAGTTTTTTTGTGACCGCAGAGAAGCCCAAGCTTGGTCTGGGCGTGATTGTGACGGCGGGTGTGACCAATATGGTGCTGGATCTGCTGTTTGTCGGCATTTTTGGCTGGGGACTGGCAGGTGCCGGAGTGGCGACCGTATGTGGTGAGTTCATCGGAGGCCTGTTCCCGATCTTCTATTTCAGCAGGAAAAATTCGAGTCTGCTGCGGCTCGGCAGGACGCATTTTGATGGAGACGTACTGCTCAAAACGTGTGTGAACGGTTCATCTGAGCTGATGACGAACATATCCAGCTCGATTGTGAATGCGTTGTACAATATGCAGTTGATGGAGCTGGCAGGGGAAAACGGTGTGGCATCCTACGGTACGATTATGTATGTGAACTTTGTGTTTATCTCGATCTTTTTGGGATATTCGATCGGAAGTGCGCCGATCATCAGCTACCATTATGGTGCCGGAAACGGGGACGAGCTGCGGAGCCTGTTCCGAAAGAGCCTGAGGCTTATCGGTGCATGGGGCGCAGGACTTGCGGTGCTCGCACAGCTTCTCGCATATCCGGCGGCGAAGGTGTTTGTCGGCTATGACAGTGAACTGCTGGCGATGACCGAGCAGGGATTCCGTATTTTCTGCCTTGTGTACCTGATCAACGGCTTTAACATATTCGGATCTTCGTTTTTCACGGCGCTCAACAATGGCGTTGTGTCGGCAGTGATCTCCTTTTTGCGGACGCTGGTCTTCCAGATTGGAGCAGTGCTTATTTTACCGGGTATCTTTGGCATGGACGGCATCTGGAGCGCGGTCGTTGTCGCGGAGCTGCTGACGCTGTGCGTGACACTGACATTTTTTGTTGGATGTCGGAAGAAGTATCATTATGCGTAAAATGATGTGGCTGTGTGAGTTGATCCAAGAATCGATAAGATACAGAAGAATGAAAGAAAAATTATTGTAAATTTATTTATCTGGGCATATACTATAAGCAGGAAAGGGGTGTTGTATATGGCACAGGCAGTTAATGTGAATTTTAAATTGGACGCAGATGTAAAAAAGAGTATGGAGCAGGTGTGCTCTGAATTAGGTCTTTCCATGAGTGCGGCATTTACTATATTTGCCAAAAAAGTAGGAAGGGAGAAGCGCATTCCGTTTGAAGTATCGGTAGATCCGTTTTATTCGGAGAGCAATATCCGTTATCTGGAAAATATTGCACATGATATTAAAGCCGGAAAAGCACACTTTGCGGAGCATGATTTGATAGAGGGGGATGAATGAGACTACTATAGGAGGATCGGGCATGGGATGATTATCTGTACTGGCAGAGACAGGACAGGAAAACGTTGAAGAGGATAAACGGACTGATCAGAGATATTCAAAGAAGCACCTATGAAGGTATTGGAAAACCTGAACCGTTAAAAGAAAATCTGAGTGGCATGTGGAGCAGGCGGATTGATGATTCTAACAGAATTGTTTACTATGAAAATGAGGGTATTATCTATGTTGTTTCGTGCAAGGGACATTATGATGATTGATAAGTTTTGCCTATGTTCTCAAGATAACAGTTGACAATCCGCACTAAACGGTTATAAAATAAGAAACCGACAATAGATAATAAAAACTGCTTTGAAGAGGAATAGTACAAAACAGATGTGCCTTACAGAGAGGGAAT
This sequence comes from uncultured bacterium, assembly GCA_937893485.1. Taxonomy (GTDB): domain Bacteria; phylum Bacillota; class Clostridia; order Lachnospirales; family Lachnospiraceae; genus W0P33-017. The sequence continues at coordinate 6,669 of CALBJL010000236.1, forward strand.
CCTATGGAAAGGTCATAGGCTGAGAGATTCCGGGAAACGTGTTTTGGAACCTGCCTTGGAGCATTGTGCGAACCACAGCGATAACGGCGTGGTGAAGCACAACGTAGTGTCTGCGTTAAAGACAGTGAGTGTATGTATGTGGGCGAATAACAGACACATGCATGAACGAGGGTGGTACCGCCGAGTAGATCGGTCCCTGTGGGGATCTGTCTATCCGGCGTTTTTTATTGGGCGGTTGCGTTATTGTTTAGTTTATATGGCTGCGGTCACAGCAGTATCCTGATCAGGATGCTCCGATTGTCCAGCGGTGTCTCGCTGTCCTTCAGCTTGGGCTCGATGTGTCCTTCGGTTCCCTCGCACACATAGCCTGCAGCTTTCAGTTATGACATGGGGATTTTCATAGAATCGCTCGCACTTCGCCGGACAAAAGTCGCATCTGACAGGAACTGCTGCACCCGCAGCCTGCGATTTGGCATCATATATTGTTTGCTTAACTGATTCATAACGTAAAGCGGCATGTGAGCACAGGCATACCATCTGTTATAAATGCAGCGCGAGCAAACGTGCATCTGTTTGCTGCTTTTGCGCGATGGAGAGGAGACTCCAAATTGTGGAAGCCTTTGCTGACACAATTTCGTTTTGAGGAGGCTCATCGGAATGG
>CALBJL010000237.1 GCA_937893485.1 uncultured bacterium
TTTTTACGTTTTGTCCATGACAATCGCATGTCCGCAAAGCGTGCCTACGATTCATTTACAGCGGTGGACTTCGCCACTGACTACTGCATGGAGTTGACGGTCTTATACTTGTAGAGCATCTCTGCGTAGTTCTGCTCCTCGATCTGGATATCCGCTAACAGCTTTCTCACCGCAGGCTCACCAAAATTAAATACGTTGGTGTTGTACTCGCCGGATGCCAGCTTTTCTGCACTGATACAGTCTGTCGCCAGGAAACAGTCATTTTTCTTATCCTCGGTATCTGTCATACCGGTATACGTCGCCTTGGGCTGATAGTCCGCACCTGCCTTGCAGTTGCAGTCACAACTGGGTACCGTGCCGCTTAACACTTCCCCTAACGTATCATAATGCTTCTGCTGCATCTTCTCGAGTTCACCAAACAGATCCTGCAATACCGGATCCTTTGCCTCACCGCCGCAGCGCTGATATTTTTCTACGAGACTTTTTTCCTGTGTCTGGAGATCCTGAATCGCAGTCTTTTCTTTTTCTGTTAAGATCATTTTCGTTTCCTCCTGTCTTTTCATACACCGATTAACTGTGCCATACTCTAGTATGCAAAAAAAAGCCTTCGGCTATACACCGAAAGCTTTTCCATTTATTTTATGTAATTAAAATGCAAATTTTTCTATAATACAGACTAATACTTAACCCCACAAAAAACTACACTAACATTTTTTTCAGTTCGTTCATAAATGTCTCTACATCCTTGAACTCACGATAGACAGACGCAAAACGCACATAGGCAACCGCATTCAGATCCTTGAGTTTGTCCATGATGAGTTCACCAATCACGATACTCGGAATTTCCTTCTCCTCACGGTTAAAAATCTCGGTCTCTACATCATCGATCAACTGATTCATCTGCGCCACGGAGATCGGCAGCTTGTGGCACGCACGCAGTACACCGCCTTCGATCTTTGAGCGGTCATACGGCTCACGGTTATTGTCCTTTTTGACGATGATTAACGGAATCGTCTCCACCTTCTCATACGTCGTAAAACGTTTGCCACACGCATCACACAGACGACGGCGGCGGATTGAATTATTGTCGTCTGCCGGTCTGGAATCAATTACTCTTGTATTTTCACTGCTGCAATACGGACACTTCATATATTCCCTCCCACTGTATGGTATTTATACCTTCTCATAAAACAATTATAGAAATTCCGGCAAAAAATGTCAATTCTTTTCGGACGGAATCACACATCGCAAATCAGCCTTTATGCTTGCATTTATCGACATCGATCTGTACCAGCACCGTATCCGGTCCGATCTTACAAATACATTTCCATGGTATAATCAGTTCAAATTCCCTGCCGAACAATCCCAAGCATCTTCCGGGTCCCGGCACAACAAGTGCCTCGATCTGTCCACATTTTGGATCAAAATCGAGATCCATCACATTGCCGAGCGTCCGCCCGTCCACAACATTGACGACCTCTTTATCCTCCAATTCACACAAACGCATTCCATGTCCGCCTGTCAGTTGTTCTCACAAATAAAATATGCGGCTGCCCAAAAAGCGTGCAGCCGCATCACACATTCTATACGTTAAAGCGGAACAGAATCACATCGCCATCCCTGACCACATACTCTTTTCCTTCCATTCCCACAATTCCTTTTTCACGCGCAGCCGCCAGACTGCCGTTGTCGAGCAGATCCTGATAATTCACGACCTCCGCCTTGATAAATCCACGCTCAAAATCCGTGTGGATCTTGCCTGCCGCCTGCGGTGCCTTGGTGCCCTTTTTAATCGTCCATGCACGGCACTCATCCTCTCCTGCGGTCAGGAAACTGATCAATCCAAGCAGGCTGTAGCTGGCTGCTACCAGCTTGTCAAGTCCGCTGGACGTCACGCCCAGATCTGCCAGAAATTCTTCTTTTTCCTCATCGGAAAGCTCTGCCAGCTCCTGCTCGATCTGCGCACAGATCACAAACACTTCTGCGCCCTCTGCGCCTGCCATCTCACGCACCTTTGCAACGTGCGGATTGGATGCGCCGTCGTCTGCAAGGTCATCTTCTGCAACATTGGCGGCGTAGATCGTAGGTTTTGCGGTCAGCAGGTTGTAAGATGCAAACCAGTTCTCCTGATCCTCATCATCCGGCACTTCAAACGTGCGTGCCATCTTGCCATCCTCGAGATGCGCCTTGACTGCCTCTAACAATTCCATCTCCTTTGCCAATGTCTTGTCCATGCGCGCCTGTTTTGCAACCTTGGCGATTCTGCGGTCGAGAATCTCAATATCAGAAAAGATCAGTTCTAAATTGATCGTCTCGATGTCTCTCGCCGGATCGATGTTTCCATCCACATGCACAATATTCGTATCCTCAAAGCAGCGAACCACATGTACGATCGCGTCTACCTCACGGATGTTTGCCAGAAACTGGTTGCCCAGTCCCTCTCCCTTGCTCGCTCCTTTTACCAGTCCCGCAATATCCACGAATTCGATCGTGGCAGGTGTGACCTTTTTCGTATGATACAGCTCACCGAGCTTCACGATCCGCTCATCCGGCACGGAAACGATGCCCACATTGGGATCGATCGTGGCAAACGGATAGTTTGCGGACAATGCGCCCGCCTTTGTCAATGAGTTGAATAATGTACTTTTTCCCACGTTGGGAAGTCCGACGATACCTAATTTCATTTTATCTTTTACCTCTCCGAAAACCCTTGATTTATCTGGATTTTCGCCTTTCTTTAGATTTCTTGTACGCCCTTTTTACGCCCTTTTTTATGACTGGCAGCGTAACCTGTTGAAATTGGCGTATGGCATTTACCAGTGACTCGTCCGTAACATGGACGCATCTGTCCATAGTTGTTTTAATGCTTGCGTGTCCTAAATAGCTGTTGCAGCACTTTAGGCTGTACGCCGCGCTCAATCACGCGTGTAGCATAAGTATGTCGTAAGGCGTGCATACAAAAGCGTTTGATACCCGCTTCATCAAACAATTTGTACAAGTGTGTGTCATAAGAACTGCTTTTTGCAGGTTCACCAGTACACCAGTTGACAAACACTAAATCTGACAGTCAACGTGCGCTTTTTCCACTCAATAGAGTCCCATGTTAAACCAATCAATTCTGCTGTTCTCAATCCTGTTTCCAAGAGCAACGCATATTGTCAATAATTATGTGACCGCGCCGCTGCTTCAAGAAATTTCTCTTGTTCATCAACAGTCAAGTATTTAATATCGTCTACCGCCCGAACAGGCTTCGTATAGCGTACACCGTTCATAGGGTGTTTTGCGATAATGTCATTCATAACTGCTGATTTTAACATGGTTCCCATTGTGATATAAGCCTGCCGGAATGGTTGAGCCTGCATAGGTGGTTTCCATTCGGTTAAAAACAGCTTTACAGTGCATGGGCTTTACATCAGCTATACATATAGCCCCGATTACTGGCTGAATATTCCATTTGTAGTGTTCTTGATAATTCCGTTTTGTGTTCGGTGCAAGGTCGCAAACAATATTTTCAATCCAGTATTCAAACCACTTATCTACTGTCATATTGGGAGAAGTGACAATAAGATTATGCCGTTCTTCATATCTTGCGTCAGCAAGCCAGTTTTTCGCTTCCGGCAATGTTTCAAAGTATATCTCTTTACCTTTTAGATTTTTGCCCATTTATCGGACTCCTTTCTTATCTCAAAAAAGAGTCCAACGCAACTATATATTATAGCATAAGGACTCTGTTTTTTCAATCTCAACAGGATTTTTTGTAGCGGTCTTGTATTCTGGAAAATAGATTTTCATCTCTCTGTGCAGCCGGTTAAGATTCCAGATCCTGTCTTCATTCAACTGATCCCGGAACATCGAAAGTCGTCTGATATCCGCATAAAGTTTTTCTGGAAGATATGGCATTCCAAAGTTGCCATCCTTCACCAGATTTGCAATAAGCTTCGGATCCTTTTTATCATCCTTAAGCTGACTGTTGTCTTCCACCTCTTTTGTTTGCTTTACTGCGTATGGATTCACCTGCACAACACTGATTCCCTTTGCAACCAGCCAGGTTGTCAGACAAAACCAGTAATGACCGGTAGGCTCCAGCCCTAAGACAATCTGTTTCTTATCATTTGCAGCTGCAAGCTTAGTGCTCCAGTCTACATGCTTTCAAAGCCTTCTGCCGTATTGCTAAAGGAAAAAGCGGACTTACTGAGTTCTCTTCCTCTGGTATCAATTGCCCTCACATAATGTGTTTCGCTGCCAATATCGCATCCTAAGCATAGCAGTTTGTGTGTATTGTTTATTGTTAAGGTATGTGTATCTCAACAATACAACATATATACAAAAACGCGCTAGCGGCTTGGTACAATAGATGCATTACATCATGCGCAAAACCAGCACATGATCAACATTCGGCACTTATTACATCCTAAAGGGGATTTTTACCATAAAAAAACGTGATTCATTTAACAACAGCCGGGGCTTTATTCTCGCCTGCATCGGCTCTGCCGTCGGTATTGGTAATATCTGGATTTTTCTGCCGGTCTGTCCTCACTCATCAATCTTTATGAGGCACCGATCGCCACGGTGCAGGAAAAACTGAATCTGAGCCGCAAGGCTTCCTATGACCTGATCGGAGTGATCGCGCTCATCGCGTCGGTCTGCATTCAGGGTATCGTCTCCGGCTGGATGGATGTGCTGTCGATCTATATCTGTCCGCTCGGTGCCAGACTCGCCGGGGTGATGTTTTTCTGGATATCTGGGAAAAAATATGTGGAAACACAGGTCAATACCGGGCATAGCAAACCATTTATAACGGTATTCTTCCCGATCTGCAAATATGTTTTCTGCCCGGTATATGTGCTTGTACTGATTCTTGGTATTTTACTTGACGGAATCGGCTGACCATTGCCAGCTCAGAAGGTTTCATCCGTTTCCTCCCTAGCCACCAATCGATTATCTGATAAAATGTGTCGCTACGCGCTCCTCTTTTTCCGGCAGCCCGAACTGCTCCCTGCCGAGCGCGATGCTTTTCATGAGAAACATCATATTTCTTGCGAGCGTGCGCATCGTCTGACGGCCTTCCTCATCCTGCAATGCCTCACCCGGTGTGAGTCCGTGAATGCTGTTCCAATACTGGCTGGGCGCGACCGGCATATTCGAGATCGTAAAATATTTGTTCAGTTCGTCAAAGGTCGCCGAGCAGCCGCCCCTTCTGGCACAAGCCACGCTCGCACCGACCTTCATTGTCTTATCAAACGGCGTGCTGTAAAACAGCCGGTCAAGACATGCGATCAGCGTCGCGTTTGCAGATGCATAATACACCGGACTGGCAACAACCAGACCATCCGCCGCCTCAAATTTCGGTGCCAGCTCATTCACAATATCATCAAATACACAACAGCCCTCCGTCGCACAGCCACCACAGGCAATACATCCGCGCACCGCCTGATTGCCCACAACAACTGTCTCTGTTTCCACGCCGTTTGCCTCAAACACCTGCTCCATCTCACGGAGCGCCACGGCGGTGTTACCGTTAGGTCTCGGACTGCCGTTTAACATTAAGACTTTCAAATTGCTCATGTCTGTTTCTCCTCTTTTCGTTTTCTCTGCAAATTCTTCTATAATGCCAGTTTATACAAAACTAACTGGTTCAAACTTACCCCTTCGTTTTTTGCTTCAATCGCCAGACGCTGATGTAATGACTTTGGCAATCGTACATTAAATTTGCCACTGTAATCCTCTACACATTCCGGCAAAGGAATCGGCATGTTGTTCTCCAATTTAACCTCCAGATATCCTTCTATCGCTTCATTCAAACACTCATACAATTCTTCAAGTGTATCGCCCGTACTTTGGCAACCATCCAATTCCAGTACTCTTCCGAAAAAATAATGCCCACTCTCATCATTCATTTCCTGAACCAATCTGGTATATGGCAATTTCATGTAGTCATTTACTTCCATGGAACCATACTCCTTTCTATCACCAATCATATTTAGGCGTTTGCGAAACTATTTAATCATCGGGCTACCTGGCTGTGGGCACAGTGGTATTCTGGTCAAGCCGCTCCGATTGCTCGACGGTGTCTCGCTGTTTCTTCAGCCTTGGCTCGATGTGTCCTTCAGTTCCTTCGCACACATAGCCTGCGGCTTTC
>CALBJL010000238.1 GCA_937893485.1 uncultured bacterium
CTTGCGTCAAATTGCGCTAACGCCCATGTTTCAAGGGTTTTCGCCTATTACACATAGGCAACCTCCAGCGCTCTAACGCACCGTTATAACGTTTCGGCGCAGGTGAGACAGCTGGAGCGGATCGTGATTGGCATTTTTGCGCACAAAAAGAGAGCGATCACCGCAAAGCCTTAATTTTACTGGCTTTGTCGCAGTCGCCCTCTTATTTTTCGCTCACGCTTTATCTTGTGAAAGTGAATTGTCTGACGTATTCAGAATCGTTGTCACAAAACTCCCATATTTTCAATTATAAATTCGGCTTAACCCTACTAAAACCGCCGTTTCCCACGTTATCCCGCAATTTATCTACAATTCTCGTCTCGTCCTCGTTTCTGTGACATTTATTCTAAGCCCCTACAATATATTATTATACACAGACCTCGCCGCTTGTAAATCCTCCCAAAGTATGAGACCGTAGCAGCCATTCTAACGCATTGATTTGTTTGATTTCATATATGAAAATCAAACGGACTTTCAAGGGTTCGCCTCAAAAGTCCGCGGATATGCGCTTACAAAAAATTAAAAATCTATAAACTTATTGCATAACTTTTAAATCCCCGCATACACACTTAACTAAAAATTGTCTTCCAAAAGATCTGCTCAAAGAAATTGAGCCCTCTCTCTTAGAAGACAATCACCATACACAATAATTTATCCCAGCTCCACATCATCGAGCAGACCGCCACCGTCCGCAGCCCCTGTTGCGAGCTGGTCACAGCGCTCGTTTTCCGGATGTCCGTCGTGTCCTTTGACCCAGATATATTTCACCTGATGCGGCTGCATCGCTGCGAGCAGCGCTTTCCACAGATCCACATTTTTGACCGGCTTTTTGTCGGATTTGACCCAGCCTTTTTTCTGCCAGCTGTCGATCCAGTGCTGGTTGAACGCATCCGTGAGATATTTCGAGTCCGAATACAGATCCACCTCGCAGGGACGGTTGAGCTGCTGCAAGCCACGAATTGCCGCCATGAGCTCCATGCGGTTGTTCGTCGTCTTTTTATATCCGGCGGACAATTCCTTTTCATGCACCTCACCGCGGCTGTCCACATAACGCAGGATCGCGCCGTAGCCGCCGGGTCCGTCCGGGTTGCCGCGCGCCGCTCCGTCTGTAAATATCGTTACTTTCATACTTCCTCACTTCCCTTGGAATTCCGATACAGAAATCCATCCCGGATTCCTCAACTCAAATCCTCAAAATACTGGTTTTCCTGCGTGATACGCATAATGCGTCCGGTAAAGGTCGGATTTGCGATCCGGCTCAGATACTCATCAATCACACCAAACTCCTGCCAGCAGTGCATCGGAAAGACATATTTCGCAGAAACATTTTTCAGGAAATAGTCAAAGCCCTTAAACTTATACTGCGCCAGTCTCGGATCAAGCACGACAAATGCCGCGTCGAAATAAGTATCCGACATCAAATTGATCTGGTGCTTGTAAACGCGCTCGATCTTACCGTTGATCAGATCGCCTGCGCCCTCCCATTTCCAGTTGTTCAGATCGCCCGCATGGTAGATATGTTTTCCGTCTGCCTCGACCGCAAATGCCACTCCTGCATCCGTCGAGAGATACGTGTGCACCTTGACATCATCGACCAGATAGTCCTCACCATGCGTCACATAGGTGATCTTTTCGCGGATCGCAGGATCGATCCCATGCTTTTTCAAAAAATTCGGGCTGAGCTTCGCATCCTTCGAGATAATATAATGGATGTTCTCGTAGCGCTCGGCAAACCGGTAAATATCCATATCAAAGTGATCCTGATGCTTGTGGCTCGCGAAAAAATACATCGGTGTATCCGCATCGTAGATCGGCAGCTTGCCGCCGAAATGATAGCCGTTCACACGGTCGCCGTTAAAATAATCAAATACGAGCACTTTCGTGTCGAGTTCCACCACAAAACAGCTATGGTGAATAAATAATACATTCATATTGTCCTAACCTCTTATTTCATTCTGCCAATGATCGCATTGGCTTTCGCATAGATCTCCTTCGGGTCAAAACCGATGGCAAAGCCGCCGTCCTCATAGAGAATCCGCCCGTTGACCATCGTCAGCACAACGTTCTGCTTGCTGCCGCTGTAAACGATATTTTTCATCAGATTGTTCTCCGGCTGCATGTTCGGCTGCATCAGATCGATCAGAATCAGATCCGCCTTTTTGCCGACTGCCAGATCATCACAATCATTCAGTCCCATCGCACGCGCGCCGGCTGTCGTCGCCATGTAGAGCACTTCGTTCGCGGGTACTGCTGCCGCATCCATATCCCTGACCTTTGCCAATGCAGTCGTCAAAAACATCTCGCGGAACATATCCAGACAGTTGTTGCTCGCAGGTCCGTCCGTTCCGATCGCCACAGGGATGCCCTCTGCGACATAACGGCTGATCGGCGCGATGCCGCTCGCCAGCTTCAGATTGGATGCCGGGTTTGTCACTGCCGTAAGCCCACGCTTTTTGAATATCTCAAAATCCGTATCATCCATCCACACACAGTGATAACCGCCACCGCCATATTCATACATGCCAAGCGCATCCGTGAGCTGCGTCGGGGTCTTGCCGTACCGTCCGATACACTCCTCGACCTCCAGCTTTGTCTCGGAATTGTGCAGAAATACCGGCGATTTTAATTTCTGCGCGAGTGCTGCGACTCCCTGCATCAGTTCGAGAGAAGTCGTATATTCCGCATGGAATCCGACGATAAAGCTCGTCAAATCACTCATTTCATTCACGATGTGATAGTTTTCCTCCATGAGCTCTACCGTACCGCCGTAGTTGTTGAGTCCACTCGTCTGTACGGTACGAAATCCGGTGTCCACCGATGCTTTCGCATCCACAGGCGGGAAAAAGTACATATCAAAATTAGAGGTGATACCGCTCGTCAGATACTCCATGATGCCTAAAATATTCAGCCAGTATACATCATCCTCCGTGAGCTGTCCCTCACGCGGGAACACCTGCTCATTCAGCCAGTTCTGCAACGGCAGATCATCCGCATAGGAACGCAGGAATGTCATCGCCGTATGTGTGTGCGCATTTTTAAAGCCGGACATGATGAGCTTGCCTGCAGCATCGATCTCGCGATCCCACAAAATCACCTCACCGGGCTGTAACACGTGGCTCGTATCGCTGCCGTCACCGATATAGGCGATCTCTTTGCCACGCACCCACAGCTCGCCCTCTATGATCTGGTATTCATGTGCCGCATCGTCCTTCAGGCACAAAATTTTCGCGTTATAAAAACGTACATTCATCGAATTGTAGTCTCCTTTGATTTTACAGTGTTTTTGCAATATTTTTGATCGTCTCTGTCAAGAGCTGCTTGAACATCGGAGCGACTGCATCCGCGGTCTCCGTGATCTCCGCATGTGTGAGCGGCTTCGGCGAGATACCTGCTGCCAGATTGGAAATGCAGGAAACACCGACGACCTTCATACCCATATGCTTTGCAGCCTGTGCCTCACATGCCGTAGACATGCCGACTGCATCTGCGCCCATCGCACGGCACATATTGATCTCTGCCGGAGTCTCATAAGCAGGACCGGTGAGCTGGATGTATACGCCCTCTTTCAAATGAATGTCCAGATCGCAGGCTGCCTTTTTCACGATCTGCTGCAGATCCTCGTCGTAGATATGGCTCATATCGGGGAATCTCGTTCCCAGCTCCTCGATGTTCGCACCGATCAGCGGAGACGGAACAAAGCAGGAAATATGATCCTTGATCAGCATGAAATCTCCCGCATGGAAGCCCTGTTTGATGCCGCCGGATGCATTCGTCAGAAACAGCACCTTTGCGCCCATCATTTTCATGAGTCTGGTCGGCAGCACGACATCGGTCATCGAATAGCCCTCATAATAATGTACGCGCCCCTGCATGATCACGACCGGCACGCCCTCTACATATCCGAATACGAAACGACCCTTGTGCAGCGGTACCGTCGATACCGGGAAGCCCTCGATATCCTTGTAATCGAGTGTGGCTACGACCTCGATCTGATCCGCATAATCTCCGAGACCGGAGCCTAAAATCAGCGCTACCTCGGGGGTAAAATCGACCTTTGCCTTGACACTCTCATAACATTTCAACAGTTTTTCATATACTTCGTTCATTTTCGTTCTCCTTATACCAAATTTACTTCAATGTCAGATCTTCCACATTGACACCCATGGAAGAAAGCTTTGCCGTGGTTGCCTTAATCTGATATTCCAGCTCATCGTTCGGCACATCATTATTTGCCTTTTTTATGCGCTGCAAATCAGTATACTTGTCAATCAGAATTGTGATCAGTTCCTTTTCTGTCATTTCTTCCATCCTTCCACCGCCTTCCTGTGATTAGTATAGCGGATTTGCGAAACAGTTACAAGTCAATCCTTTCATGCCTGCTATTTTGTATTGTATCTATTATACAACAGATATCCGAGACATACATTGTCGGTGTAGTTAAAAAACAACGAGTCTTCCGGTCTCCCTGAAAAACTCGTTGTTATCGTCACACTTATTTTTTACTGCAAACATATATTTCTTCCGGCTACAGCGTATCCCTGTCTAATATCGTATAATTGAGATAAATCGATTTCGGGACGTAGGTTTCGCCGTTCTCGATCTGCTGCAACAGCTCCGCGACCGCCGTCTTTGCTACACCCTCGAGATTCGTCGAAACGGTTGTCAGCCTCGGCAGAATATAGTCGAGCACACTGATATTATCAAAGCCCATCAGCCCGAAATCACGCGGGATCACGTACCCGTTCTGGCTGCCCCAGCGCATGACATCCAATGCATACGCATCTCCGGAACACAGAAACGCGGTTTTTACATCTGTGCTGTCTCTTAAAATCTCACTGACACGCGTCAGATAATCGGCATCCCCGATCACATCCGTCTGTATCCCCTCATGTGCCCGCACCGCCGTCTGAAACCCACACAGACGCTGCTCATGCACGTAAATATTCTGCTCCGATCCGATCGCAAGCGGCGGACAGATAAATACGATCCGCTGATACTGCTTGGATGCGATCAGCTCCACCGCGTCAATCGTCGCCTGCATCTCATTGACCTGCACCGTCGTGATCGCATCCGACACCCGGTTTCCGATGCAGACGACCGGTATGTGCAGCGAGCCGAGAAACGCTTCAAAATCCGCGCCCTTGTTGATCGGGCTGATGAGCAGCCCCTCGGTCTGCCGGTCCGCCAGCCCCTGTATGAGCTTGCGCTCCCATTCAAGGTTTTCATCACACACCACAATGTTTGTAAAATAGCCCTTTTTATCCGCTTCCTTGTTGATAATATTTAAGGATTGCACAAAGTACATATTCTCTACGTTGATCGTAACGACACCTAACGTCATCGTCCGTCCGTGATTGAGGCTGCGCGCCAGCAGATTCGGACGGTAATTATACTCTTTTGCCACGGCTAAGATCTTGTCTTTCGTCGCTTTCCGCACGCTGCCCTGCTCATTTAACGCACGCAGCACGGTCGTTCTGGACACGCCGCATTTTTCGGCAATTTCATTGACTGTAATTGGCATTTCGGTTTCTCCGTATTCATTCAGATTACTGTG
>CALBJL010000239.1 GCA_937893485.1 uncultured bacterium
TCATCCGCCAGTGCCGGTGTAGGCAGCATCCCCATCACAAGACAGGCTGCAACAGGGATCGATAATAGTCGTTTCCAAAGTTTCATTGTTTCTTCACTCCTTCTCATTGAACTTATGTGTGCTGTTTCAGACTTGACAGCAACCTATGTTTTCTTATAATGGTAGTATAACTATAACCCGTTCACCCATGAACGAATCAAGTGTTTTTTTAGGAGGTACAGGATGGAAACAGATACAAAAAAGCTCTTTCAGATCACTGAGGCAGCGCACGCCTGTGGCGTTTCCCGCAGTACGTTGATGCGCATGGAGGAAAAGGGGCTGCTCACGCCCGCCTATGTTGCGCTGGAGAGTGGGCGGCGGTACTACGATAACCACAATGTGGCGCGCGTTTTACAGATCGAAAAATTTAAATCAATGGGACTGGGAACAAAGGAGATCGCGGACTATTTTGTGCGGGGCGGCGAGGTGTCGGGGCTGCTCACGGTGTTAGAGGAGCGCCTGCAGGTTCTTTCGCGAAGTGTGGAGGAGCTGCGGCTGCGGGCGGGGGAGTGTACCGGTATGTCCGTGCAGCTGATACCGGTACACGCTGTGACCTGCTGTATGAAGAAGTGCATGGGACACACGATTGCGGAGAAGTATGCCGCCATGTATGAGTTTTACAGTGAGTGTATCAGAAAGGGCTATGTGCTTTCCGACGAGCCAATCTTCGCGATACAGGAACGGAACGATTATCTGGAGGGTTATATCGGGGAGAAACCCTATCCCTACTGGGTCTGTGTACCGGTGCGTCAGGAACAGGCACCCGCGGATGCGGTCGTGCTGCCGGCATGCCGGGCGCTGTCCTTATTGTATTACGGTGACTATGACGACAGATTAGACAAGTCATGGCTGACGCTGGGACGCGAGGTAAAGGAACGGGGACTGACACCTATAGGTCTGCCGCGTGTGCTGGGCATCGTCGCGCCCTATACGGGGCGGGAGATCGAAACACGGCGCTACTGCTCGAGAATTGTCCTGCCTGTGAGCGCTTTATAAGCGGTCATGAATTCGCCGTACTTCCGGGGAAAGTAACGTCGCTTGCAACATAAAATAATCCCCTATTTGAGGTAAAAAGAATAGAGGTTGTTGGATTAAGGTGTAAAAACTCCTGTTGTAAATGTGTGCTGACAATAAAATGGCTTTCCTTCAGTGAGAATGAAGCATGATTACCTCTGAAACGCTGCCCGATGGTAGTCCAGAAGTTGGTATCCAAAATCTCAAACGTGGACATTAAAAGCTCGGTTTCATTCTCAATGTTAGAGCCATAAAGCATTTTCGCTATGTCCAGAATGAAGCAGCGTTCAAATCCAATGAGGAGCGTTGTTTGTCTGGAATCAGAGCTAAAAACAATCTTGTGGTGTATTGCGGGTCCAAAGGATTCTCCGGTGTAATGATTGTTTATGATTTTGGCATTTGCATTGATATTCAGAATAGAGATGAGGGCAATGTTAATCTCGCTCTCCAGCGTGGCTTCATTCAGACTGAGACATTCTTTTGCTGTGGAAAGATAGCCTTTTCCGACAATGGCAAGATCAGAAGTAGAGATGTGCTCCAGAAGCCAGCCGATACCGGTGCCGATAAAATCCCAGATATCTTCCTTTTTGCACTCATTATGCTTGACAAGATTCTCGTACTTTTTGAGTATTGTTCTGCGGAAGTTGTCATGAAGTGCCTTGTGCATAGCATATTCGGAATATTTAATTTGGCGCATATATGCTTCTTCCTGCTGCACATGGGTCTCAAAATAGTTGTGTAAATATGTAATTGATTCACGAAGTATAAAAAGCCGGTACTGATCATCCGTGTATCGTTGCTGTAACTTCTCGAGAATCTGAAATGCCATTTTGAAAAGCTGTTGATGTTCATGATCCAGTTGTTCTATCCCCATTATATAATTGTCATCCCATGTAAGCATCTTAAATGTATCCTTTCCTAATTCTGTCAAGCCGATTTCTTCTCCTGTTTTATGGCTTGGATTTTGAATTCCTTTTCATAAACCTTTTTCAGTGCTATTTCGCAATCTTTATTTGCACCTCTTTATTAATAGATGGTGAAGTAAAAGTGCGAAATATTATGATTTATATTATAACCCGTTCACCCATGAACGAAGCAAGTGTTTTTTAGGAGGTACAGGATGGAAATATAGGACGGGTGTTGGGCAAGCACGAGATTAGATGGATAAGCACGAAATTTCGTGTAATTTTTGAGTGGAATTGTTATAAGGTATGTAATGGCATAAGGTAATTGTGGCTGCGTGTTGAGGAAAAGCTGCAATTAGTTTTGAATAGAGAAAAGGAAAATGGGTATATATTTTAATCCGGACAATGACAGTTTTACAAAGGATAAGAATAGCGAATTATATCTTGATAAGACGGGATTAGCTGGAAAAGGAGATGCGACGATGGACATGAAACGAATCAAACAAAACAAACTGAAAACGATTCTTCAGTTTTCGATTCTGAGTATTATAGCGATGCTGCTACAGACGATCATCACGATCACGGATGGCTATTTCCTGAGCCAGAGTGCAGGCATCAGATTCAAACGCTTTGTATTTGACCGTCAGATCAACCGTGAGATGTTTTTTAACGGTTCTTCGGAGTTTATCGGTGAGATGGCGAGCGCCATATCGATGTTTGTTTTCCGTAATAATAGCATCATAACCGAGAAGGGTGAATGATGTATCGGAAAGTAATGGCTTTTTTAGAAGAATGGTGCAGGTAAATCCACGACGATCCGCGCGGTTGTGCTGCATATGCAGGGTGCCAAAGACGATGCTTGTAAATATCAACTATATCATATCTGTCCGTCCGGCATTGAACGGACGGCTGTACGCAAAAATGGAAAATGGGGAAGAAATACTGATTACGCGGAAGTATGCAAAGGAGATCGCGCAGTATTTTATGGAGGAGGAACGTGATGAAAGAATTTGATCCGATAAGAGAGTTTCTGTTTGATTACATCACTGTTGTGGCAGAATGTACACTTGCGATCGCGTTTGTGTGGAGCATTTTCGCGCAAAATGTCAGCATCAGCTTTTTGTATTTTTTCCTCCCGTTCGGGCTGGCGTTTCTGTGCATGCTGCCGTGTATACCGATCTATCTGAAGGAGGATATGACGGTCCGGCAGATATGGTGGCAGAGAGGCGTGGAGTTACTTGTACTGGAAACCGCGATGTGTCTGACGGTGCGCCTTGTCGTGGGAGAGGCGCTGCCGCATATATGAGCGGTCTGCTTTCACTGGCAGTACCTATTATTTTGAACAATATTATTGCACAGGTGCAGATGCTCGTAGACAAGATGTTCTTAGGGCATGCAAATGATCTGTACTTGAGCGCGCTCGGAAATGTGTCGTCACCGGTGTGGACGATGATGTCCTTTTGCAATTCGCTCGCCATGGGTGCGTCGATTCTGATCAGCCAGAATGCAGGGGCAGGCAAAAAAGATCATATGGAAGAATATGCCGGAGCGATGATCAAATACAACAACATTCTGCCGGTATTTCTATTTTTCTTCTGGATGATTTCCCCGGAGCCTGTATTCCGGCTCATGGGCGTGTCGGAGAATGTCATGCCGTTATGTCTCGGCTATGTGAGATGGTATGCGCCACTGTTTCTGCTGATCGGTATGGGCGGTTCGCTGTCGGTCATCATGCAGACCTCGAATTACACGAAGCCGCTGGTGCTGTATGGGCTGCTCCGGTCATTCATCAATATCTGTCTGGACTGGGTACTGATTTTCGGAAAATTCTGATTCCCTGCGATGGGGATTCAGGGAGCGGCACTCGGAACCGTGATTGCCGAGTATCTGGGAGCGGGTTACATAACAATCGTATTTTTTAAGAGTAAAAAGCTGACAACCAGACCAGGCTGGACAGCGGTGAAGCATGCACGGATCAAAAGCTATTTCACTGCCGCGAAGCTGGGCATCAATATCGCAATGGAGGATTTCGCGTGGAATATCGGCAATCCGGTTCTGATCAGGATCTTAAATGCGATTGACGAATATGCTGCCGGAATCTATACGATCGTGTTCAGCGTGGCGCTGTTTGTGTTTGTGTGCAGGCTGGGCGTTTTAGGTGTATTTCTGGCTGTTCTGGCAGACGAGTTCGTGCGCGCGTGGATCAACCTGTGGAAGTATTTAAGGATTGTAAAGAGATGGAAGCCTGCGGACTGAAATTTTCTACAAATTATAGGAACGTTTTTAGGTAAAAACAACGAAAATAGATTAAAAATATAAAATTTGATTCTCATGTATAAACCATTAAAATGATGGTAAAAATTATTTACAAATCATCATTTTGATGGTTTAATATATTTGAGGTGATGTAATGAAAAATTACAATGTATCGGATGCGATAACGGCAGATGAGTTGAAAGGCTTTCGAAAGAAGTTTGGAATGACACAAAAAGAATTTGCAAAATTATTGGGTGTGTCAAAGCCGACGTTGGAGCGTTGGGAAACCAGTGAGAAAAAAATAACGGGTCCGGTTGTATTGCTGATGGATCTATTGTCAGAGCATGAGGAGTGGTTGGAGACAAGGGAGATACCTGCGCCGAAGTATCCGCTGAGAATGTGGTATATGTATAAAAACAAGAAGTGCACATTGATCGATGTGGATGAAATGAATGAAAAGATATGGGTCAAAAATTATGTGAGAAACATTATGTTCCGGGCGTTTGGTGCCAACAGTGAGCCGACCTATGAAGATTTCGGGGAATTTTTAAAATCGAGATGTTTTCCCGAAACAAGGGATAAAATGAAGATCCAGTTGGAGGCATTGGGGATTCCTTTTTATGACCCAATGCTTATTATAGGGAAAACGCAGGGGAGAATGGCAGAGGACGATTTTTGGATTTTAATCGAGAGGTGAGAAATGGTTGAATTATTTGAAGATCATGTCAGACAATTCGATAGACATTCATCCAAAGGAAATCAGCTAAAATGGGAGTGCGATGGCATCTGGTATAAGGCGGATTATACAGGATATGAAGGGCTTGCGGAGTATGTCATATCGCAGCTTTTGAAAAAATCCACCTTAGATAAGAATGAATTTGTCGTATATGAGCTGGAACAGATCAAGTATAAGAGACAGATTTTTAACGGTGCAAAAAGTAAAGATTTTCTCAAGGATGATTGGCAGATTGTTACGCTCCAGAGATTATATAAAACAAGATATAACAGGAATTTTATGGAAGATGTGTGGCACATTCCTGAAACAGAAGACAGAGTAGAGTTTGTGGTGGAGCAGATAGAACAATTAACAGAGCTTAAAAATTTTGGTGAGTATTTCAGTAAGCTGCTGACGATTGACGCTTTTTTCTTAAATGAGGACAGGCATATGCATAACATAGCAGTCCTTATGAACGGACAGGGAAAAACGGCGCTTTGTCCTTTCTTTGATCAGGGAGCAGGGCTTATGTCAGATACATCGTTGGACTACCCACTCGGTGTCGATCCGATGATTATGCTGGGTGAAGTACAGGCAAAGACGGTCTGTGCCAGCTTTGAGGAGGCACTTGATGCAGCGGAAAAGCTGTACGGTTATCACTTGAAGTTTTCATTTACAAAGAGTGATGTGAGAAAACTCATAGATAGTACCGGAATCTATTCCGACGAAGAAAAAGGGAGAGTAGAAACGATTATATTTCAACAGATGCGGAAGTATCAGTATTTGTTTTGAAAGCAATACACCGGAGACCACTGTTTTGGCGGCTTCCGGTGTATTTTATACTGGCAATCAGTTTTCCGTCCCCAGCTTTTCGTTTACATACTCCATAATAGCGGGATCATCATCCGGCATCTGGCAGCCGACAATGTAGACACCTTCGTTTTCCGAACAACGGATGATACGGCCATCCAGACGGTTGTGGGAAGGCAGATCAAAGTTCTGGATCTCGAGGGAGAGCAGCTCTCCCTTAGCATCGGCAAAAAATTTATCTGCACAGATAAAAGCAAAGCCGTTGGCGCTGATGTTGTACAACCTGCCGCTATAGCTGTGGTCGGCGACATTGATCCGGCAGGAGTTGGAGATATCCATGCGCGGATATTTCCGGCGGTTGTTGATCTTCGCCGGTGAATTTACCGTGATCGTATAGCTGGTCGCATCCGAAGCATCGATGGAGACATGGTTCCAGCAATACAGTACATTTCCGGCAGTGATCTGGATATTGCAATCGCTTTGTCCCGAAAGTGAAGGGTGATCTTCCAGTGAGATAACCAGCTGATTGTTGTTGTGCCGGAGAAGCTCGCCGCGGTAGGTCTTTCGGGTAGCACTTCCGGCGGCACTGTCCTTAACAAACAGATCGACCTTCATGCCGGGTACAACATCCTCGATACCCATAAATCCGCCGATACCGAGCTCGCACATGAGTGCCTCCAATGTCTCCTCAATTTTATCGATGTTGGTCGCGCTCTCGTCGTATTTGCTGACCATCCGTTTGCTCGTCTCGTCAGAATCGGTCACACAGCTTAGCATTTCAGAAACGATCTGGGAGATCTGCTCCATATTATTTACGAGATGCTGGTTTGAGGTCTCGACCTCTTTCATGGCAGTATCCACGACTTCTATATGCTGACCAAGCTGAATGGAGTCAGCATTGATCTGTTCGACATTTTGATCCGTCTGGGTGATTTTCTGTAATGTCTGCTGGATCAGCTCCAGAGTCTGC
>CALBJL010000240.1 GCA_937893485.1 uncultured bacterium
CAGATGCACTTGCGGGAGCTGCAAATACGAGATATGGTGCTCACATGTCTCAAAAATGTCATATAAATAGTTTCGCAAACACCTAAATGAAATTTTTAGATATATGCACATACTTTCTCGAATTCCAGCGGCCCACCAAACAGATCGAGTGCGCTGCCGATCGTGACATTGACCCGGTCATTGCCGAGCGTCCGCAGCTCATCGAGATCCGCAAAGCTGCCAACACCGCCCGCATAGGTGACGGGGATGCCGTCCCAGCCTCCGAGCATCGTCACCAGATCGCGCTCGATACCGCGCGATTTGCCCTCGACATCGACGGCATGGATCAGAAACTCATCCGCGTAATCCGCCAGCCGGTCAAACAGCTCCGTACAGACACGCTCATCGGTCAAATGCTGCCAGCGGTCTGTCGCCACACAATACGCGCCGTCCGGCTGTCTCTTACAGCTCAGATCCAGCACGATATGCTCCTTTCCGACTGCCTGCACCAGCCGCTCCAGCCGGTCAAAGCGGATCTTTCCGCCCGCAAACACATAGGAGGTCACGATCACATGACTGGCTCCCGCCGCGATAAAATCCGCCGCATTGTCCGCCGTGATGCCGCCTCCGATCTGCAGACCGCCCGGATATGCAGCCAGCGCCGCAAGCGCCTGTACTTTCGTCGCAGCATAATATTCGGAATCCACGGCATTGAGCAGGATCACATGCCCGCCGCGCAAGCCCTTTGTGCGGTACAGCGCGGCAAAATCCGCCGCGGAGCGCTCACTCACAAAGTTTTCTGCCGCCGTATCGCCCGCGTCACGCAGGCTGCTGCCGACAATCTGCTTGACTTTTCCATTATGAATGTCTATACAGGGTCGAAACTCCATTTTTACCACCTTAACTGATTCTGCATTTTTACTTTTTTTGAGTGTAGCACAATTTCACGAAAAACAAAATATTTAACTTTCATTTTTTTACATTATTAAGTTTGTGCGTTCCATTGACATTGTTTTTTATTTTTTGTATCATAGATACATTAAGCATGACATCCACAGATCACCACAGGATGTCACAATTACCAAATTTACGAATCAGAAAGCGAGGATAAAAACAAATGGGTACGATTATTGGTGAAGGCATTACATTTGATGATGTTCTGTTAGTTCCGCAGTATTCCGAAGTGACCCCAGATATGATCACTTTGACCACAAAACTGACAAACAAGGTTACGTTGCACATTCCTATGATGAGTGCTGCGATGGACACGGTTACGGAGCATCGCATGGCGATCGCTATGGCGCGTCAGGGCGGTATCGGTATCATCCATAAGAACATGTCCATCCAGGCACAGGCAGAGGAGGTAGACAAAGTAAAACGTTCCGAAAACGGAGTCATCACCGATCCATTTTCTTTATCTGAGGAGCATACCTTACAAGATGCAGACAATCTCATGGCAAAATTCCGCATCTCCGGTGTACCGATCACCAGAGACGGTAAGCTCGTCGGCATCATCACAAACCGCGATCTCAAGTTTGAAACCGATTTTACAAAAAAAATCAAGGAAAGCATGACCTCTGAGAATCTGATCACTGCCCGTGAAGGCATCACTCTTGAAGAAGCCAAAAAAATCCTCGCGAAAGCTAGAAAAGAGAAGCTGCCGATCGTAGATGCGGACAACAACCTCAAAGGTCTGATCACGATCAAGGACATTGAAAA
>CALBJL010000241.1 GCA_937893485.1 uncultured bacterium
CCTGCTCCTGCTCCATCCAGTCCATGGTAGCAGTACCTTCATGAGTATCACCGATCTTGTAGTTAATACCAGTATAATACAGAATACGCTCGGTCAATGTAGTCTTACCAGCATCGATATGAGCCATAATTCCGATATTTCTGGTTCTCTCCAACGGATATTCTCTTCCAGCCAAGATTTTTTCCTCCTAGAATCTGTAGTGCGCAAATGCCTTGTTGGCCTCTGCCATCTTGTGCATGTCTTCTTTTCTCTTTACAGATGCTCCGGTGTTGTTTGCAGCATCCATAATCTCGTTTGCCAGTCTCTCTTCCTGAGTCTTCTCGCCTCTCTTACGGGAGAACATGGTCAGCCAGCGGAGTGCTAACGCCTGACGACGATCGGGACGAACCTCGATCGGCACCTGGTAGGTAGCTCCACCGATACGTCTTGCCTTTACCTCGAGCAAGGGCATTACGTTGTTCATTGCTTCTTCAAATACCTCTAAAGCAGGCTTGCCAGACTTCTCTTCTACTCTGGCAAATGCTCCGTATACAATCTTCTGTGCAACACCCTTCTTACCATCTAACATAATGTTGTTGATAAGCTTGGTGACCACGGTATTGTTGTAGATCGGATCTGCTAATACTTCTCTTTTCTGAGTATGTCCTTTACGCGGCACGATACTTCCCTCCTTAATAATAATATTAAATCATCGGTACTCACATGTGTCCTCTAATGTGTCCGTGCGGAAATCTATTGTGATTGGGAAATAGAATATTCCAACACTTACCTTAGTTCTGTTTGTGGTACAACTCTAACTCCTGCAAAAATTATTTTGCAGCCTTCGGTCTCTTAGCACCGTACTTAGAACGGGCCTGCTTTCTGTTCGCTACACCAGCGGTATCTAATGTACCACGGATGATATGGTAACGTGTACCAGGTAAATCCTTCACACGACCACCACGGATCAGAACGACACTATGCTCCTGCAGATTGTGACCTTCTCCGGGAATGTAGCTTGTTACTTCGATTCCGTTTGAAAGACGTACTCTGGCAATCTTACGAAGAGCTGAGTTAGGCTTCTTAGGAGTAGCAGTCTTTACTGCGGTACAGACACCTCTCTTCTGCGGAGAAGAAGCATCGATCGACTTTTTCTTCAGAGAGTTAAATCCCTTCTGTAAAGCCGGTGCGGTAGACTTCTTAACGCTGGTCTGTCTTCCCTTTCTTACTAACTGGTTAAATGTCGGCATTCTATTCACCTCCTGTTTTTATAGTGGTTACGCCGGACACCATATCCGGCCTATTTTTGCGCAGAAAAATCCCTTTAAAAAATTTCCTGCACGCTAAAATATTATAGACACGAAAAACGCGGCTGTCAAGAGATTTTCTTAAAAAATCCCGTAACTGCCGCGTTTTTCATACAATCCGACATCATTCACGCCAAATTGATAATCACCCTTTGTACGGATTACATCAGATCCTGTACCAGCTCGTACAGAGCCTTTGCGGAATTGAAGTTTTCCGGAATGATCTCATCGCTCGGAATCTGTACGCCATACTTGTCTGAAATCTCTGAAATGATGGAAATGATATCGAGTGACTCGATCAGACCGTCGTCTACGAGTGCTTCCTCTTTCTCAAAATCTACGTTGGGCTTGATTCCTTTTAACATGCTGATAAACTCTTCCATTACTGATTACCTCCTTGAATTTGTTCGTTGATGATTTTTTTAATATCTTTTCTCAAAAGCGATCCCTTGAATGTCTTGGGAATGCTGTCCGTAAAATAGTACTCGCGCGGCATCTTGTAGCTCTCTAAGCGCTCTGCGAGGAACGCTTCAAACGCTGCCTGATCGTATGTCTCCTTTTTTACAACCAGCATAACCGGCAATTCACCGGTGATCGCATCGGGACGTGAACTGTAAGCGCAATCGACGATTCCGTCATAGTCTCTCGCGCAATCCTCTACCTCTGCGGGAGCAATCTTGCTGCCACCGTAATTGACAATGTCATCACTTCTGCCGACGAGAATACATCTTCCCTCCTCATCGAGATACGCCATGTCCTTTGTCATGACGCATCCGTCTGTCATCGTCTCTGCTGTCAGCTCGGGTTCTTTATAATATTCCTTCATGACGATCGGTCCACCCCATGCGAGCAGTGCCGGGTGTTCCTCATCGACATTTTCTACTTTGTTTCCGTTTTCATCGACAAACCGTACCACAGAGTTGACGGTCGGTCTGCCGATACATCCGGTCTTATTGTCCGGGCTGTTGAAATCCAGAATACAAGAGCAGCCTGCCTCTGAAGATCCGTAGAAATTATACAGTCTCAGATTCGGCATAAGCCGGATCAGGCGCTGCTTATCCGCCTCCATCAGCGGTGCAGAACCAATCTGGATGTAATGCATCTGATCCTTGTATTCTCCTATACGGTCTCCGGATAACTGGAAAATCATACCAAGTGATGCGGGTGACAACGCCATGGAGGTCACACGGTATTTTTCCATGAGTTTCCACAGTGTTCCTATAAATGCCATACCATCCATCAGGCATACGGTACCGCCGTTTACAATATCTGACTGATATCTGCGCATTCCAAATGCATGGTTAAGCGGCATCGGAATGACCTCTACATTATCGGGTGCCATCTGCGTTCCATACATTACGTTCTCCGCAATCGCCACATCATTAAGATGTGTCAGCACAACACCCTTTGATTTTCCGGTTGTTCCTGTCGTAAACAGGATCATCGACAGGTCGTTCGCTGCGGGGAGCGGCAGTTCTGCCTCATCCGCCTCCGGCACAGCCTTCATCAGTTCTTTATTCTTATATGCACGGATACCTGCAACATCCTCATCCGCGATCACTACATCTGCATCCACCGCTCCTGCGATCTCCATGATACGGTCTGCACCCAGTGTCTTTTCTACCGGAATCGGAATCGCTCCGATATACTGCAGTGCACTAAATAACACGAGATAGTCGATCGTCTGTGTGCATCTGACCACTACATGCATTCCTTTTTTTATGTCATGTAAAGCCAATACCGATGCAGTCTTTCGGATCTTTTCCCAATATTCGCGGTAAGTCAGATTTTTTCTCAGCTCGCACACGGCATACTTATCGGGCTGCGTCTGTGCGTAATCTCTGATATAGTGAAGTATACTATCCTTTCTCACTGTTTTCTCCTTTCTGCTTTTCCCAGTCTTTCATCAGCTCGTCTGCACGTTTATCCCACTTCTTACACATTTTCTCCCAATGTGCGGTCTGTGATTCATCCAGACGGGATTGCATATCATAATTTTCTTTCAGGTATTTTGCCAGATAAGCAGTCACCTTCTGTGCCCCGGCAATATTTGTATGAATATCATCATAATAATCAGTCGAAAAATCAAGTCCGATCTGATCAACATACTGATTCAGATCCAGATAATCATATCCCTGCTGCTCAATATAGTCATTCATCTGTAAATGCAGTGCACCACGCACCTTTCCGGGTGAGTACGGGGTCGCTACAAACAGTACCTTTTTGCCGAGTTCATTCGCTTTCTCAACAACTATATCCAAAGCTTCCTTGTCCTCAGCTGCAAACTCATACTGATCATCTGCCTCAAACGGTTTCTGTTCATTCGGTGTGATCGTCGAAGCCTGACGTACATACATATCATCCTTATCTACGCCATTTAACCGCGCTACAATCTGATCTGCAGTAAATGTATGTGAATTATCATGATATTTGAGCAGTGGAATCCACCATTCCAGTTTGGTATTATCCTCATCCTCGACCAGTATCTGATCAATCATTTTGATACGGTTCTTCGACTCTTTCATACTCGTTGCCACATATGCAAAGCTGCCTGTTGAATCCTTCTGTACGAACTTTCCATTTATTTTGCGCGCACGCTCCGCAACCGGCTGACGCACCTCTACAACAAACAGATCGACATCCTGCGTCCTCAGGATCTCGTCCATCAGATACGGAACCGCCCTGATATCCTGCGCTGCCGAAGCAACCAGTGCCGAGGTGAACTGTTCCTCCTCATATGCCTGTTGCGGAATCCAGAAACGATACATCGCACTGGAACCGATACATGCCACATTCACTGTATCATCATCTTCTTTATACAGATAGTCAAAGCTCTCTGTATTCATATCATCCGGTCGGAAAAAATATCCGAGTTCATTCACTGCCACGACCAATATGCATATAAATATGACAGCCGCTATGATTCTCTTGATTACTACTTTCATCCCTTCTGTCCGCCTTTCTGACATCAGTTATCACTCTCACAATGATTAGAACTGTTCATAAATAAATGCTGCACCGACACCGGAGCCATAGACACCGTATACCAGAATCGCCAGCATACCGCCGAGCAGTACGACCCAGCGCAGCCACAGGTTCTGGCGTGCGAGCCACTGTCTGATTGTCTCGTTGTTGCCCGCCTGCATTCTCATTTCCTGCGCCACCGATACGAGCAGCAGGACGATACAGCTTGCAATCACGATCAGCCACTCATTATGTGTCAGCCCGATCGTTTCTACATTATAGAATACATCTGCATGTGCCACGCTGGAATAAAGCATTCTGGCTGCCGCGCGCACACCGTGCCCCATAAATATAATTCTTCCAATCACGCACAGGAAAAAGGTGCGCAGCATGCGGAATATATTCCAGCTGATGCAGTCACGTTTAATATTTAACTTCACTGTCAGATGCTCGATTGGCTGCTCAAACATCGTAGACAGACAGATCAGAACACCGTGGAACAGACCCCAGAAAATGTAGTTCCAGTTTGCACCGTGCCAGAATCCGGTCAGAAACCAGACGCATAAAATCGGAAGGCAGGATGCCACGTTTCGTCCCCAGTCATTTCCGAGATATTTTCTGCCAAATGTGTTCAGTTTCAGGAACAGCTTTGACGTTGATACCGGATAGAATACATATTCCCGGAAGAACGCACCTAGCGAAATATGCCAGCGTCTCCAGAATTCCGGCAATGTCTGTGAAAAATACGGACGCTCAAAGTTCTCACCCAGCCGGATGTCAAAACACTCAGATGCTCCACGCACGATATCCATGCATCCGGAGAAATCACAATAAATCTGAATCGAGTACATAACACCCGCAAAAATGAAGATTGTGCCCTGATAATCACCACTGTGATTAAACACCGCTGTCACAAATGACGACAGCCGGTCTGCGATGACTAATTTTTTGAAATAGCCCCACATCATCAGCCACAGTCCCTGTGTCACCGTATCATAGGAAAAACGGTGCCCGGAGAAAATCTGCGGTGCGACCTCATCGTACTTTGCGATCGGTCCCTGTGTCACATGCGGGAAATACAATACATAAGTCAGATATTTTAAGAAGCTTTTCTGTGCCTTTGCCTTGTCGTTGTATACATCTATCAGATAAGAGATCATCATAAATGAATAGAACGAAATTCCTAACGGTGCGATCAGATTCCAGTCCGGAATCTCAGCCATACTCGCCATTCCGAGCAGACGGTTGATGTTTTTAATACAGAATCCACTCGCCTTGAACACAAATAACACACCGATCACGATCACGAGTGCCAGTACAAGGATCTTCTTACGCTTCGCTTTCATGTCATTTTTGACTGCACGGGCAGCTTTCCTGTCCATTCCTTGTACCATCTGCGCCTGCTTATCGATATTTTTCTGCATAAGCATCGCCAGAAAATAGACCACAACCGCTGTCAGCAATACGACCGCGAGAAACTGTATGCCCGCCATCGCATAAAAGTAAATACTGGCTCCAAGCAGAATCACCCATTGTAGCTTTTTTGGCACAATATAATACAGAAGAACGGCTATCGCCAAAAAAGCAAAAAAAGAATAAGAAACAACCGACATTTATCTATAGTCTCCTTCCATTTTCAGTCATTCGTACGTTTAGCCGGTTCACACTCCGGTGCCCGGCTCTTTCGGATGGATTGCCCGCCGGATCATCTGATCCGGCGTCAAAGCGCACATCCACTTATCGCATATTACCATTTCATACATCTACTGTCAAATAGATTTTTTTGCCACTGCCCATGCGCTGCGTGACCAGCAACGCTTTTTTGCACGCGGCCTTTGTCGGCTGTCAGGTCTGCCCGCACCATATTACACGGTACTGAATGCCGGCCAGTAGTTCAATAATATATAGCTGAGTATCGTCATTAATGCAATCACAATAATGGTCAGCTTCCAGCCTTCCTTAAACATATACTTCGGCTCCATACCGTATCCAACCGGAATCGCACGGATGGAGGTTGGCAGCATGTAGGACAGGTTGACACCGATAGACGCAATATATACGAACGGAATCGGATCCTCACCAATACCTTGTATAATAGAAATAACAATCGGCATCGCTACTGCGGCAGTCGCTGTGTTGGATGTCACATCCGATAACAGCAGTGTCAGAGTCACAATCACCAGTACGGTCACAAATCCACCGTTTAAGTTCATGGTAGCGACCCAGTCACCGATATTCTCAGCAGCACCGGAGCCGTTGATCAGTGTTCCGGCAGCCAGACCACCGGCGAAGATGTAGATCAGCTCCCAGATAATATCTGTCTGTACAGACTTCCACACCATCAGACGTTTACCCTCCTTGTCTGCGATGAGGAAGGATAAAATCGCACATATGATAAATGCATATGCAGGTTTCAGTCCGGGCAGCACACTCTGGTATAACTGACGGCTGAATGATAGAATCGTTGCGATCAGGAACAATACCAGCGAGGCTTTCTCCTCCAACGACATCGGCGGCATCTGGCTGTATTCATTCTTAAAGAAGCCTTCCACATCACCGATACGATCTGTTTTCTTTACATCGCGGAGCATAAATATAATGTTGCTGACTACCAGCACGATCATAATCGGCAGGAAACGGATGACCCATGAAGTGTACATATATTCCTCTCCGGTCAGCTGCTGGATATAATCAACCGTAACCAGATTCATCGCACCACCCAGAGGTGAAGCCAGACCACCAACACCGGCAGCATAGGCAATCGTCAAGAGCAGCTTGGAACCTACTTTACTGTTTTTGATGTCGCCCTCTCCAATATAGGTCAGCATGGATACCGCAATCGGAGTAACTGTCGCACATACAACCGCATTCGGGAGCACACTGGACAGCAAGGTCGACAGAATAAACCAGAATACCAGCTGCTGGCGCAGATTACTTCCGAGCATCTTTAAGAATACTGATGCAATACGTCTGTCAAGTCCGGACTTCTGCCATGAAACTGTCAGAATGGACGCCCCCAGCAAAAGCAGGATCGTCTCAGACGCATAATTTGAGATCACCTCTTTCATGTCTGTGATCTGAAGCAGCGCATTGACTGCAATCGGCAGAAATGCAGTTACCGCATAGTCTACAGGGCCTGTGACCCACCAGTATGCCATCCACGCAACCGTTCCGATCGCCGCACGGCTCTGAAAGGTCGCAAACACACTGCCCGGCAGTGCTGCAATACATAACACCAGCAGCAGCGGACCGATAATCAGGTTAATCTTTTTTGATGTTTTCATTTTTTCCCTGTCCTTTCGTTATTAAATCAATAAACATTCTGCATACCTTTGATATATAATGCCCGGAATCGTATGCAATATAGATTTTTCTTCCGGATATTTCCCTGGGCAGCGAGTATAAGCATACGTGACCGTCCAGATTTCTGCCCATCAGTGCCTCCTCAGATGCTACTACCATGCCAAGCCCCTTCTGTGCCAGTGCCACACCGGTTGACACCTGACTCACACAGATCGAAGAATGCATCTGAATTCCCTTTTTCGCAAAAAAGTCATCCATCTTGCGCTGCAACGGAAAGGTTGCCGGCAGCCGGATGATTCCATGTGCCTCAAAGACACGGTAATCCTCAATCGGTTTTTCCTCACCAAGCTGTACCCGGTAATTCTTCAGGTGCTCATTTACCTCGAAGTTCTCCGGCACACACATATACAGGCGTTCCTGCCGGATCGGAAGTAATGCAAAATTGTCCGGTATGTTTTTCTCATCGGTACATACAAAGCATTCGACCTCGCCGTTCACCGCATTCTGGATCAACTCCTCCATCGGCTCGATATGCATATCAATCTGGCACTGTGGATAGCGCGTCAACAATTCCGGGATCACATCTGCGACCAGCGATTCGATATAAACCGCCGACCCGCCGACTGATAATACCTTGCGCTTCATCATTCCCGCGTCGGAGATCTCCTTTTGCATCTGTATCGTGAGTTCTCTCTGCTTATGCAGATACTCCGCATAGATGCTGCCCTCCTCCGTAAAACAGACCGGCTTGCTCTTGCGGTCAATCAACGTGAAGCCCAGCTTTTTCTCCAGATTCGTGAGTGCCAGACTCAGCGCCGGCTGTGAGATCCCTAACTGCTTTGCAGCCATTGTCAGACTGCCCCATTTTACGATTTCCAGCATATACTGTTCTGATAATTCCAACTGTGCGTTCTCACCTCTTCCCTGTTTATTTGTTATTGCTTATGCATTCATTTATTTTTTATTATACATAATTTTATCAAAATGTCAACTGTCACTATTCGCCAAATTGCGGCTGATATCCCAATGATTTTCTATATATTGACGAAAAAATGCAAAAAAGAATGCAGACACACGATGTATCTGCACTCTTTTCCTATTTATTTAAATACACTTTACTTGATTGAATTACTCTTCATCAAAATCATCCGGAGCAATACCGTCTATCAGATCCCCCGCCGCTTCGTCTGTATCCTCTACATCGTCGAAGCTGTCTACGAAAGCTGCATCCGTCAGATCCTGCGGATCTTCATCCTCAAAATCAGCCGCACTCAGCACTTCTTCTGCCATGAGCAGGTCATTCATACGCTCATCGGAATCCAGCCTGATATTGCGGTAACGTTTCATACCGGTTCCCGCCGGGATCGGCTTACCGATAATTACGTTCTCCTTCATACCGATCAGAGAGTCTACTTTACCCTTGATTGCTGCCTCTGTCAGAACCTTTGTGGTCTCCTGGAAGGAAGCCGCTGACAGGAAGGAATTGGTTGCCAGAGATGCCTTGGTAATACCGAGCAGTACCTGTGTACCCTCTGCCGGTTTCTTACCTTCATTCTCCAACATTTCGTTTTTATCCTCAAAGTCTAAGGTATCTACCATTGTTCCGGGCAGGAAATCGGAATCTCCGTGCTCCTCCACGCGGATCTTCTGCAGCATCTGGTGTACAATGACCTCAATATGCTTATCATTGATCTCTACACCCTGCAGACGGTATACACGCTGTACTTCACGCAGCATATAGTCCTGAACGGCACGCACGCCCTTGATCTTCAAGATATCGTGAGGATTTACAGAACCCTCAGTCAGCTCATCGCCCGCCTCAAGCACTGCGCCATCCATGATCTTGATATGTGATCCGTAAGGAATCAGATAGCTCTTTGTCTCTCCAGTCTCCGGATTGGTGACAATAATCTCGCGCTTTTTCTTTGTATCCTTAATCGTGGCTACGCCGCCAAACTCTGTAATAATGGCAAGGCCTTTCGGCTTTCTTGCCTCAAAAATCTCCTCGACACGGGGAAGACCCTGTGTGATATCGTTACCTGCCACACCACCGGTATGGAAGGTTCTCATCGTCAACTGTGTACCGGGCTCACCGATAGACTGTGCCGCGATAATACCGATCGCCTCGCCGACCTGTACTGCCTGACCGGTTGCCATGTTGGCACCGTAACATTTTGCACAGACACCCATGTGTGAGCGGCAGGTGAGGATCGTACGGATCTTCACTCTGGTAAGAGGCTCTCCGGTCTCGTCTACACCCTTTGCAATCACTGCTTCCGCTCGCTTGGGGGTAATCATGTGGTTTGCCTTTACAATGATATTTCCATCCTTGTCAACGATCGTCTCAGCCGCAAATCTGCCTGTGATACGATCCTGCAGGCTCTCGATCTCCTCTTTTCCGTCCATGAATGCCTTGACATACATACCGGGAATCTCTCTGCCTGTTCCCTCACAGCAGTCAGACTCGCGAACGATCATGTGCTGTGATACATCTACCAGACGTCTGGTCAGGTATCCGGAATCGGCAGTACGCAGCGCGGTATCGGAAAGTCCCTTACGCGCTCCATGCGCAGACATGAAGTACTCCAGTACGTCCAGACCTTCACGGAAGTTGGACTTGATCGGCAGTTCGATCGTACGACCGGTTGTATCTGCCATCAAACCACGCATACCTGCTAACTGCTTGATCTGCTTGTCGGAACCACGCGCTCCGGAATCAGCCATCATGAAGATGTTGTTGTATTTATCCAGTCCTGATAACAGAGCTGCAGTCAGCTCGTCATCGGTATCCTTCCATGTCTCTACGACTTCTTTGTAACGTTCCTCCTCGGTGATCATACCACGCTTATACTGCTTGGTGATACGGTCTACCGTATCCTGTGCGTGCTGGATCATCTCCGGCTTCTGCGGCGGCACGGTCATATCTGAAATCGATACGGTCATCGCTGCACGGGTAGAATACTTGTAGCCCATTGCCTTGATGTCATCGAGCACCTCTGCGGTTCTGGTCGCACCATGGATATTGATAACCTTCTCAAGAATCTTCTTTAAGTGCTTTTTACCTACATGGAAGTCTACCTCCAGCAGCAGGTAGTCTTCGGGCTTTTCACGCTTTACAAAGCCTAGATCCTGAGGAATAATCTCGTTGAAGATCAATCGTCCGAGTGTCGTCGTGATCGTTCCGGAAACAGCCTCTCCGTCCGGTGTCACAGTCTCCTGATGCACACGGATCGACTGATGCAGGCTGATCACGCCATTCTCATATGCCAGCAGCGCCTGATTGGTACTGCTGAAGAAATGTCCTAAAATATCCTCCGGTGTACAGATGACCTCACGCTCAGACTCATCATGTGTCTGGTAGTGAATCATGTCATCGACACGGATCTCTCCTGCATCCAATGCAGCCTTTAACTGATCCTTGGAATCATATACCTTGTCACTGACAGCAGTTACGCCATCCTTTGTGAAATCGGGTACTTTATCCATCGTCAGATAGTAAATACCAAGTACCATATCCTGTGAAGGTACTGCTACAGGACCTCCGTCGGAAGGCTTTAACAGGTTGTTCGGTGAGAGCAGCATAAAGCGGCACTCTGCCTGTGCTTCCTGTGAAAGCGGAAGATGGACAGCCATCTGGTCTCCGTCGAAATCGGCGTTGAACGCGGTACATACGAGCGGATGCAGCTTGATCGCTTTACCTTCGACAAGGATCGGCTCAAATGCCTGAATACCAAGTCTGTGCAGTGTAGGAGCACGGTTTAACATAACCGGATGCTCTTTGATGACATCCTCTAAGACATCCCACACCTCAGTCTGTAAGCGCTCTACCATCTTCTTTGCACTCTTGATGTTGTGAGCCGTACCGTTTGATACGAGCTCCTTCATAACAAAAGGCTTGAACAGCTCGATCGCCATCTCCTTCGGCAGACCGCACTGATAAATCTTTAACTTCGGCTCTACAACGATAACGGAACGTCCGGAATAGTCTACACGCTTTCCTAACAGGTTCTGACGGAAACGTCCGGATTTACCCTTTAACATATCGGACAGAGACTTCAGCGCACGGTTTCCGGGTCCGGTTACCGGGCGGCCTCTGCGTCCGTTATCGATCAATGCGTCTACTGCCTCCTGCAGCATACGCTTCTCGTTGCGCACGATGATGTCAGGTGCATTCAGATCCAACAGTCTGCGCAGGCGGTTGTTTCTATTGATAATACGGCGATACAGATCATTCAGATCGGAGGTCGCAAATCTTCCTCCGTCGAGCTGTACCATCGGTCGCAGATCCGGCGGGATGACAGGAATGACTGTCATGATCATCCACTCAGGCTTGTTGCCTGACTCGCGAAACGCTTCTACAACCTCCAGACGCTTGATAATACGTGCCTTTTTCTGACCGGTCGCATCAACGAGCGCTGCCTTTAACTCTGCGGAATCTTTCTCCAGATCAATTCCTTTCAGAAGCTCTAAAATCGCTTCCGCACCCATTCCGACACGGAAGGTTTTGCCGTATTTCTCTACTGCCGACTGATAATCGGCATCTGACAATACCTGCTTCATGGACAGATCCGTCTTTCCGGGATCTAACACAATATAAGAAGCAAAGTATAACACTTTTTCCAATGTACGCGGTGATAAATCAAGGATCAGACCCATACGTGACGGGATTCCCTTGAAATACCAGATGTGGGAAACAGGAGCAGCCAGCTCGATGTGTCCCATACGCTCTCTACGGACATTCGCTTTGGTGATTTCTACACCGCATCGGTCGCAGACAACACCCTTATAGCGGATCTTTTTGTACTTTCCGCAGTGGCACTCCCAGTCCTTGCTGGGTCCGAAGATCTTCTCACAGAACAGACCGTCTTTTTCCGGCTTTAACGTTCTGTAGTTAATCGTCTCGGGCTTTTTTACCTCGCCGCGGGACCACTCTCTGATCTTCTCAGGTGAGGCCAGACCAATCTGAATTGCATCAAATGAAATTGGCTGGTATGTTTCTTTATTTGCTGTCTCAGGCATGTTGGCACTCCCTTCTAATCTTCATTATCCAAAAGAGCATCGTCGTCAAAATCCTCTGCTCCAAAATCGTCATCCATATCGTCGGTGTCGTCGGCTTCCTCGCCCTCGTCAACAGCCACGAGTTCTTCACTGTCCGAATCGAATTCTACCTTGGAGAATCCGCGCTTTGCAAAGCTCTCGCTGTCCTCAAACGCAAAGTCCTTGTCTCCCGCGATAATCGCATTCAGATCTGTATTGCCATACTCACTGATCTCCATCAGCTCTACTTCCTGACGGTTCTCATCCAGCACCTTGACATCCAGACCCAGTGACTGCAGCTCCTTGAGCAATACCTTGAAGGACTCGGGGATACCCGGCTCAGGGATATTGTCACCCTTGATGATCGCCTCATAAGTCTTGACACGACCGACAACATCATCGGACTTCACGGTCAGGATCTCCTGCAAGGTATAGGATGCACCATATGCCTCCAGTGCCCATACCTCCATCTCTCCGAAACGCTGTCCACCGAACTGTGCTTTACCACCCAGAGGCTGCTGTGTAACGAGTGAGTAAGGACCGGTAGAACGTGCATGGATCTTGTCGTCTACCAGATGATGCAGTTTCAGGTAATGCATGTGACCGATTGTAACCGGTGAATCGAACGGCTCTCCGGTACGTCCGTCTCTCAACTGTACCTTTCCATCCCTTGAAATCGGTACACCCTTCCACAGATCTCTGTGCGCTCTGTGGTCGGATAAGTATTCCATGACATCCTCTCTCAAGGTGTCTTTATATTTCTCATAGAAGTTCTCTGTTTTTCCTTCTTCGGCTGCTTCCTCTGCGTCAAACGGCATGTTGACATAGTCATTTGCAAGCTCCAGTGTATCCTGGATATCAATCTCTCGCGCGCCGTCAAATACCGGTGTTTCGATATTGAATCCGAGTGCCTTTGCAGCCAGACTCAGATGGATCTCCAGCACCTGTCCGATATTCATACGGGACGGCACACCTAACGGGTTCAATACGATATCCAGAGGGCGGCCATTCGGCAGGAACGGCATATCCTCTACAGGAAGCACTCTGGAAACGACACCCTTGTTACCATGTCGGCCTGCCATCTTATCGCCGACAGAAATCTTTCTCTTCTGTGCGATGTAGATGCGGACTGCCTGATTGACACCGGGTGATAACTCATCTCCGTTTTCTCTTGTAAATACCTTTGCAGCGACAACGATACCGTACTCACCGTGCGGCACCTTCAGGGACGTATCACGCACCTCACGTGCCTTCTCACCGAAGATCGCACGCAGCAGGCGCTCCTCTGCGGTCAGCTCAGTCTCGCCCTTCGGCGTTACCTTTCCGACCAGAATATCACCGGCACGTACTTCTGCACCGACACGGATGATTCCGCGCTCATCCAGATCCTTGAGTGCATCCTCACCGACACCCGGTACATCACGGGTGATCTCCTCGGGTCCGAGTTTTGTATCACGTGCCTCTGCCTCGTACTCCTCGATATGGACAGATGTATAGACATCATCCTGTACAAGCCGCTCACTCAGCAGAACGGCATCCTCATAGTTGTAACCTTCCCATGTCATGAACCCGATCAGCGGATTCTTTCCTAATGCCAATTCTCCCTGTGAAGTAGAAGGACCGTCTGCAATCACCTCTCCAGCCTCTACATGATCGCCCTTAAATACGATCGGTCTCTGGTTGTAGCAGTTGCTCTGGTTACTTCTGGAGAACTTTGTCAGTTTATAATTAGAAGTTGTACCGTCATCATTCTTGATCCAGATCTCATCAGACTGGGACTTCTCGACGATACCTGCTTTCTTTGCAACGACGCAGACACCGGAATCCACGGCAGCCTTGGGCTCCATGCCGGTACCGACTACAGGCGCCTCTGTCGTCAGAAGCGGCACTGCCTGACGCTGCATGTTTGATCCCATCAGCGCACGGTTCGCATCATCGTTCTGCAGGAACGGGATCAGGGCTGTAGCGACTGAGAACACCATCTTCGGAGAGACATCCATGTAATCAAACATCGTCTTGTCATACTCCTGTGTCTCATCGAGGTAACGACCGGATACGGAATTACGCACAAAGTGTCCCTCTTCATCCAGCTTCTCGTTCGCCTGTGCTACATGGTAGTTATCCTCCTCGTCCGCAGTCATGTAAATAACCTCGTCTGTGACGCGGGGATTTCTCGGATCGGTTTTATCAATCTTGCGGTACGGTGCCTCTACGAAACCGTACTCGTTAATACGCGCATAGCATGCCAGTGAGTTGATCAGACCGATGTTCGGACCTTCCGGTGTCTCAATCGGGCACATACGTCCATAGTGTGAGTAGTGGACATCACGCACCTCGAATCCGGCACGGTCCCTGCTCAGACCGCCGGGTCCCAATGCAGATAAACGTCTCTTATGTGTCAGCTCACCTAACGGGTTGTTCTGATCCATGAACTGTGACAGCTGTGAAGATCCGAAGAACTCCTTAACGGCTGCAGTTACCGGCTTGATATTGATCAGGCTCTGCGGGGAAATACCCTCCAGATCCTGTGTGGTCATACGCTCACGTACCACACGCTCCAGTCTGGACAGTCCGATGCGGTACTGGTTCTGTAATAGCTCACCGACCGCACGGATACGACGGTTTCCTAAATGGTCGATATCGTCGTCATTGCCGATGCCCCACTCCAGATGCATGTTATAGTTAATAGAAGCAAAAATATCATCCTTTGTAATGTGCTTGGGAATCAGGTCATGCACACTCCCGCGGATCGCTTCTTTGATATCCTCTAAAGCAGTATTCTCCTCTAAGATCTGCTTCAATGCCGGATAGTAAACCAGCTCCGTAATACCCAGCTCCTTCTGTGCAGCTTTGTCGGCAAGCTCGGGTACCCACGCGCCAAGATCTACCATCATGGATGACAGCACCTTGACATTGCGCTCCTCGGTCTGGATCATGACATAGCGGACAGCGGCATTCTGGATCTCCTCTGCCTTTTCCCTTGTCAACTGGGTGCCTGCCTCTGCCAGCACTTCGCCGGTCGTAGGATCAAGAACATCCTCTGCCAGCACCTGACCGCGCAGACGGTTGCGGAACGCCAGCTTCTTGTTGAACTTGTAACGTCCTACCTTTGCCAGATCGTATCTTCTCGGGTCAAAGAACATCGCAGAAATCAGGCTCTCTGCGCTCTCTACCGTCAAAGGCTCGCCGGGACGGATCTTTTTATACAGCTCTAACAGACCGGACTCGTAGTTGTTGGAAACGTCCTTTCCAAAGCTGGCCACGATCTTCGGCTCTTCTCCAAAATAATCAATAATCTCCTGATTACTGCCGATTCCGAGTGCACGGATGAGCACCGTGATCGGAACCTTTCTGGTTCTATCTACACGAACATAAAATACGTCATTGGAGTCTGTCTCGTACTCTAACCATGCACCACGGTTAGGGATAACGGTACAGGAGTAAAGGGTCTTTCCGACCTTATCGCGGGTAATTCCGTAATAGATACCCGGTGAACGAACGAGCTGGCTGACGATAACACGCTCAGCACCATTGATCACGAACGTGCCGGTCTCTGTCATCAGCGGCAGATCACCCATGAAAATCTCATGCTCGTTGATCTCCTCTGTCTCCTTGTTATACAGACGGACTTTCACTTTCAAGGGTGCCGCATAAGTAGCATCGCGCTCCTTACACTCCGGAATCGTATATTTCACATCATCTGCACATAATGTAAAGTCAACAAATTCCAGACTCAGGTGTCCACTGTAGTCCGTAATGGGAGAGATATCTGCAAACACTTCTTTTAAACCTTCGTCCAGAAACCACTGATAGGAGTCCTTCTGTACCTCAATCAAATTGGGCATTTCCAGAACTTCTTTTTGTCTTGAGTAGCTCATACGCAGGCTCTTACCAGCTTGTACCGGACGTATTCTGTTTTTCTCCATTGACGTTTCACCTCTCGTTTTTATTATTTGGACTTCTTCCGCCCAAAAGAGCGCAGAATTAGCCTATTTACCACAATAAAGCATCATACATGATACCACAAGTCAAGGGGCTCGTCAAGAATTATTTTTAGTAACAGTTCAGTCATGGCTTAAAAAACGAGGACATCATGCTTGCATGAATGGAATCGTTTT
This sequence comes from uncultured bacterium, assembly GCA_937893485.1. Taxonomy (GTDB): domain Bacteria; phylum Bacillota; class Clostridia; order Lachnospirales; family Lachnospiraceae; genus W0P33-017. The sequence continues at coordinate 16,709 of CALBJL010000241.1, forward strand.
ATAAGACATGAGGTGAGCGCCGGATTATGAGCAAAGTTAACTGCGAAGCAGTGGGAAAACGCCGGCAGGCGTCTTTGCGAATGGCGCGGGCTGAACTGTTACATTATATACATAACAAAAACCCCGTGCCGTATACCGGCACAGGGTTCTGTGTTTTTTAATTCATAGGAAATTCCTTCCTATGAATCAAAAACGCTCCGCGAGGATCGCACTGCGGCGGATAAGAAGTATGTCGCAGAAGCGACCCGCCGCAGGCGGAGAATCCTGCATGCAGGATTCTTTTTTACGGCTGTATTTCTGTCGCCGCCTTTGTATCCTTTTTTGTCTTTTTGGGCTTTCTCACCAGCTTTACGACACCGTTCTCGTCTGCGTGATATTTCTTGCCGTTCGCCAGCTTAAAGTTGCGGTTCGTGTACATCCTGCCGTTTGCACCGAAGTAGTATCTCTGCTGTCCGATCTTCATCAGCTTACTTGTGACCATATAACCGTCCTCGTCAAAATAGTACGTGTTGTTATCCACAGTCACCATCTCGTCTGTGACATACAGACCGTCGGTATCAAAGTAATACCGCTCTCCGTCGATGCGTGCGATCTGTCCCGCATACACGGCACCTTCACCGTCGATCGCATACATGTCTCCGTCAAACTCATAGAATGTCCGCTTGCCGTCATTGCCGATCATGCGGCCATCAGCATCAAAGAGATACCATGTTCCGTAGAAATCGACTTTGGCATCCGTCACGACCTCTCCGCTTTGGTTGACGTAATACTCGCCGTCCTCCATGTCGAGCATCTCATCCGCCCGGAAAGATCCATCCAGATCCAATACATACCGGTTGCCCTCAATCGTGGTAAATACATCTTCCTCCTCAGGCTCCAGCCGGTAGCCGTTTTCGTCAAAATAGTACCGGTAGTCTCCCACATATGCAAATCCAACCTGCAGCGCCGCCCGATCGTCCGCATCCAGCACATACGCGCGCGTGCCGTTTTCATCGGTGCTCCACGGGGTATAACCGTTCTTTCCGTATTTTCCGTAAACCATGCGTCCGCCGACGCCGAAATTGTAATACTTGCCGTCGATCTGCTGGATTCCTGTCAGCGGTTTGTTCTGTGCATCCAGATAGAAGATGTCCGTGTCGTGATATTTTCCGTCGGAGCCGGCCACCTTTACCCAGCCACTCAGCTTCACGCCGGTGCTGGCATCCTCGCCGCGATACAGTGTAACGAAATCATTCTTAACCTCAATGACTACATTTTCTCCATTGTTCTGTATCATATAATTGATGCCGTATTCCATCGCACGCTGAACCGCACGGAAATTTTTCCATTTTCCGTTCGCTTTTCTCGGTTCATAACTCGGGGTCGTCGTAAAACTGTACGTTGGTGAAATATATTTCAAAAATTCCTCACTGTTCGCCTTGCCCTGTCCGTGATGATTCAGCTTCATGATGTCACAGTCCAATTCTTCGCCATAGCGCTCAATCAGCAGATCTTCCTCGCTCTGCTGGATATCACCCGCCGTAAAATATTTGATATTTCCACAGGTAAAGATCGTCACCAGGCTGCAGTTATTCTCATAAATTCCATATGCCGCCTCGCCATTTGCATTATACAGGGGCAGCTTGTCCTCATCCACCGGTCCGATGACTTTTCCCGTCACATCTCCGACTTTCAGCTCATCCCCGACATTCAGATATTCGATCGGAAACTTTCCCTCAGCATACTTGCGCAGGATCTCATATCTGCGCGGGTTGTTTTTGGAACGCGGCGACAAGCTCTCCGCCGGCAGGTATAGCTTGTCAATCGTGATACCCGAATCTACAAATTCCTCCAGACCATCCGTGAGGTTCCACGAACCGCTGGACCCGATATGATCCATATGCAGATGGCTGAAATAGAGAGAAATATGCTCGATTCCAAGGTCCTCCAGCTCCTCAATCACATATGGTGTTCCATAATACATTCCGATATCCATGAGCAGATACTCGCCCCTGGATTCGAGTAACACGGAATCTCCCTTTGAATTCTCACCGAGATACATTCCGTGAAGTGTCATTTCTGTGTCAGCAGCGTATGTCTCCGCACGGTTCCATGTAAACAATCCCCACAGCAGCAGACATAAGCCAGCCAGTACCATCGTTATTTTCTTTTGTTTCATTTCAATTACACTCTCTTACTTTCTAACTTCCATATTCCCTGTAACTCTATTTCCCGCAGCTTCCCATTCCGGGCGGTTCTTACGCCTGATCACCCATATAGCGGATCATTCTGCGGTACGCATCTGCCAGTCCGACCGTCGGCTCCCAGCCCAGCGCGCGCATCTTTGAGGCATCCAGCCACATCTTTACCGGCGGTGCATAGCCAAGCGACGATGCATCCTGCGGAATATCCAGCACAACGCTGATCGCGCCTCCGGCGATCTGTTCTGCGACCAGCTCTGCCATATTACGGATCGTCGTATGGCTCTGCTCGTTGGCGATGTTGTACGCCTCACCACTCTCACCCTTGACGAGCAGCAGCAGAATCGCGCGGATCGCATCCGCCGTATACACATAGTTTCCCTCGGACTCGCCCGTTGTATGCAGTACGATATTCTCTCCGTTTACCGCGCTGCGCGCAAACTGTGCAAATACGCGGTTTTCTGTTGGCAGGATGCCGGCTCCGAAGGTCTGTGCCAGTCTCGCACTCTTCACATTCAGACCATACTGTGCCGCATACGCATTACACAGGCACTCGCACATCCGCTTTCCTTCCGGATAGCAGCTGCGCACGGTGCTGATATCGATATAACCGAGATCCTTTTCGGCTGTCTTGCCGTCCGTTTTCGGCTGTCCGTACACTTCCATTGAGGAAATGTAGACAAATGCCTGCGCTTTTTTCTCGACTGCGAGCTTTAACAGCTTCTCGGTGCCGTCGATCGCCGTACGGATCGTTCCGACCGGATCGGATACCATCAGCTTCGAGGTCGTGACTGCTGCCGCATGGATCACATAATCACATGCGAAATCCCCACCGATCTCATCCGTCGCGAGATCTGCGACAAGATACTCCGGCGCATTTGTCTCACCGAAGATCTTCTCTGCCTTTTCTACATTCCGCACAAGCGCATATACTTTGATTCCCAAGCCATGCACCTGATCGCAGTACAGCAGCGCGCGCACGAGCAGCGAACCGATCAGACCTGTCGCACCTGTGACCACAAAGGAGCGTCCTTTGAACGCCTCCCACGGCAGATCACTCTGCGCGATCGTCTGAAAATCCTCTGCCAACACATTTTTTTCTTTGTTATCCATCGCTTTACTCCTCCAGACCATAGATCTGAGCTTCTTCCTTTGCATCCAGCAGTGCACGCATTGTATAGAAATCATCCGGTGTCGTGATCTTGATATTCTCCTGCGGTCCTTCGATCAGATACAGCTTTTTGCCGTAATACTGCATCATGGAACAGGAATCAATAAATCCCGGCAGCCCCTCTGCCATACTTCTTCTGTGCGCACTAATGATCTCATCCAGATAAAAGCTCTGCGGCGCACGCGCAAGTCTCGTGTCCTCGCGCTTTGGCACACTGTCGATCGAATTGTCCTCGGAAACGACCAGCACGGTCTCCTTCACCTTCACACTCGTGATGGCGGAACCATGTTCCTTGACACATGCGATATTATCGGAGATCGTTTTCTCATGGATCAGCGGGCGCACACCATCATGGATGAGAACAATTGAGCGCTCTCCGCCTGCGATTTCCTCCGCAGCGAGCAGGCCGTGATAGATCGACTCCTGACCGGAAGCCCCTCCCGGAACGACCTTTACGACTTTATGGATATTGAATTTCACCAACAGCTCCTTGAGATAAGGAATCCACGAATCCAGACATGCGACGACAATCGCATCAATCTCATCATGATTCTCGAAAATCTCCAGCGTGTGAATGATGATCGGTTTGCCGTATACGTTGATAAACTGCTTCGGCTTCACGCGGCTGTTCATTCGTTTTCCTACACCGCCTGCAAAAATAATACCTATATTCATGCTTTTGTCCCCTTCTTTAAAATATATTTATCCTGATAGTCAATCATCACATCATAGATACGTTTACAGTTCTCGCGGTCATTATAATAGAAGAAATCATCTGCCCTGCGCACATATTCTTCCTTCATCTTACATCCGGATGCCATGTATTCGCACAGCAGGTCGATCAGCTCATCATTGTCATGCGCGATCTCACCGAATGCCATCGTATCATAGAAGAACGTACCTTCCTCATAATGCTGCGGGATATCCTTGTGGTGCAGGTATACCAGCGGTTTCCGCATATAGGCAAAGTCAAACTGGATGCCGGAGAAGTCCGTTACCATCAGGCTCGATTCACAGAACATCCGCTCATAGCTCATGTCACCAACCGCCGGAATAACATCTACATAATCGTTTTTGTCAAAATCATCGACCTGCGCACTCACGATTGGATGCAGTACATACTTGATCCGGTAGCCGTATTTTTTCGCCGCTTCGATCAGACGCGGATCGTTAATCAGCGAGTTAAATACTTTATAGTAGGTGCTCTCTTTGAACAGCGGATTGTAGTCACGCTGCTCCCCCTCGCTCGTGCGCACCGGCACTGCTGCCTGCATACGCCACGTGGGGCTGATCATAATCTGCTTTTTATCGTCATTGACCAGTCCGTCATAACGTGGAACACCGGTCAGCTTCAATGCATCATATCCGACATAATCATAAATCGGGCGTGACAGATTCTCGATCTCATACTGTGACGCGCAGAAATACAGTCTCGTGTTGTCCCTCAGACGGTTCTGTGCCACTGCGATCTTCTGCACCGACATACCATGCTGCACACAGCACACATGGAAATCGACCAGATCACGCACATAGCTTGAATTGATCATACCGAAATTGTTAAACGCAAACACCGTAGAGTTCGAAATCACCATCATATCCGCGAGCAGGAACACCAGACGATGCTTGATGCTGCCGCGTACCAGCGGATGATAACCGTCCTTATGCATACGCTTATAGTCCGCCGCGTGCTTATCAATGAGATAATAATGCTTCATGTGTTTGCCGCGCGCACTCGCATAGCGGTACAGGTACTCGGACGAATCGCCGCCCTTGTAGATCTTGTCGAGGTACATCCAGACGGGCTTGCGCTTCATAAACGGCTTTGCGAGGAAGTACGCATTACGCACACCGATAAATACCCACGCACGCAGATCGAATGATTTCAACATCTCCCACTGCAGTCTGCGCTCCTGTCTGCGCCGCTCCTTTTTCGTAGCGGTGCGGAAATACATGCCGTTTTCCCGCTTCACCATCATATACTTTTTATCCGGTCCAAAACACCAGTAGCTCGCCAGAAACGTACCGCTCATGCGGCTGAAATGCGATTCATAGGAAAATGCGATCTCGATGGTTTCCCCATCAATCACAGCCTCGCAGTTCAGCGCTGCGCTGCTCACTCCCTCAAGCGGCAGATCGACGCTGAACGAATGTCTCTTATAGACACTCACGCCAAATACCTTTGTCAAGGCATAGCGCTCGTTATAGTTCAATGCATATTTTCTCCCGTGATAGCGAATATATACCTCCTCGGACATCGCATACAAAATCGGATGGATCGTTCCGTCAATATGCAGCACGTTATCATGCTCATTCATAAACAGAATGTTCGCCTTAAGGTTTTCGATCCTGCCAAACATCACGTTTTTATATCCATAATGCGCTTTTCCGACGAGATAACGCTTCTCCATCGAAAAATCATCGCCGTATTTCAGGATGCCGTACACCCACAGCATACTGTCGAGCTGCTTGCACTCCGGAATCTTGAGATAATCAAACAGCACCTCATCATCGATATATTGGAACAGCTCACCCATCAGACGCAGGAATTCCCGCTCCTGACCGGACGGAATAACATGCTTATTCTGGTTGTCTTTGTTGCTGGTGACCCTACATCCGATCGAAAACATGAAATGGTACTGGATAAACCGCGGGATGCCGCCCTTCTGCTCTGACCAGTGCCCTAAATACGGCTGCCAGAACTCCCGCAGCGATTTAAAATACCAGTCCGGATTGTAAATCTCTTTATAAAAGACCGGATCGCCCTCCTGCGCACGACTGCCCTGATAGATCACATCACTCAGATAGACTACCTCGCGCACGCGCGCCAGCAATGTCAGGAAAAACTCCCGCTCTGCCTCGATTCCATATTCCAGATGCCACTCACCAGCCCGCAATGCCTTTGTACGGACAAATGTACCCGCAAAATAGAACGGATAATGCGTAAATGTCCGGTACACATCCATAACGGACACCTTATCGAGCACCTCTGCGCTGGCAAATGCAGCAAACTCCAGCTCCGGAAGCTGCTTATAAGGCATAAATACCTGCTTTTTTTCTCTCTTTGCCGCCTCCGCAGTAATTCTCGCAAACGCACCATCCGAACAGGTATCACCACCGTACAATGCCGTGGCAAGCTCCCCTTTCAGACGATCCGCTGCATCTGCGTACAACTGCGCATCCGTACGTTCCCCGATCTGCATATAACTGACATCCGCCACCTGTGCCAGTTCGTCCAGCCATGCCTCCTGCTGTGTACTGTGACCGTACACGAGCAGCTCTGCCTGATCCTGCATGGACGGCAGTTCTCTTTTCAAATAACCTGCGGTCGTGCGGTTTTCTGCCTCACGTTCCGAACAGATCAGTATGATTGAAAGCCTCATTTGTTTCCCCCCTGCGCATCCTTCTGATCCGCATGCTTCTCCTCAGCCGCCTTTTGTTCAGCAGCTTTCTTCTCTGCCGCTTTTTTCTCGGCAGCCTTTTTCTCCGCTTCCTTCTTCTGCTTACGCCTCTGCTCCAGCTCCTTGCGGGCAGCCGCAGGCAGCTTCGACAGATCGCTGCAATCGTCTAACATCGCTTCGTACTGATCTGCAACCTCACCAATATCCCCATACGAGATCAGTTTTCCGTGATCTAAGATCATCGCCTTGTTACACAGTCTGCGCACCTGCTCCAGTGAATGCGAGACAAACAGCACCGTCACGCCCTGATCGAACATGTCCATGATCTTTTTCTCACTCTTTTTACGGAACTTGGCATCACCGACCGACAGCACCTCATCGAGAATCAGGATCTCCGGCGATACGGTTGTCGCGATCGAAAATCCGAGACGGGCACGCATACCGGACGAATAGTTTTTG
>CALBJL010000242.1 GCA_937893485.1 uncultured bacterium
GGATCCGAATGTGATGCTATTGCGCGCACAGATCTTACATGGAATTGAGGATGAACAGGGGCACAGCTTTATCCGCATGGTTGCAAAAACGGATGGTAATGCATACAGCAGCTACAGCTTTGGCTTCTGGCCGTTATATACGACCCCGGGTACTGGAGCTGTTACGGCCGGAGTCGTCAGGAATCCGGATCCGGATCATGATGACCCCGGCATTATAGAACGGAGGTTCAGTATCTCTTATGCGAACTATCTGCGGGCTGCGGCCAAGATCCGTGGTGTGGTAGGCTCCGGCAGATCTTATTCGTTTCTGGGATACAACTGTACTTCTTTTGCAGCGGATATTGCCAAGGAGGCAGGTGTACCGATCAAGGATAAGGATTCGTCCGAAACGATGCAGACTTTCCGGTACCGGTCTGCCAGAATCGATTCACCGTATTCACTGGCTAAGTTTGTCCGTGCGGCAAATAAGCAAAAGGATCTGTCCAAGGAAGTCTATGCGCGTGAAAGCGCACTGGAGAATGAGATGGATGCCCGTGTGAAGGCAGGGCTGGAGAATCTGTCGTTTATTGAACAGACAGATCGGGATGCATTTAATACAATAAAAGATCTGATAGAAGCTGAGAAGAGCTACAGCCAAAACGGTCAGATGAAGCCGCAGCCTGAAACGGGAAAGGGCGGACGCGTTGTCAAAGATGACGTGAAGATGTTTGTAGAAAATGCGGCTCTGGCCGGTTATATGGAAAGTCTGACACAGAACCGGTTATTCCAGTTTGTCTGCAAATCATATGAAATGGAAGCGGAAAAGGATAAGGTGGCATTACATATATTGGATTCTGTGATCAATTATGCGGACGTTAAGCTGGAGGCGGTTGATCAACTGGTGGATCAAGAGGTTGATCTCGATACCAAAGCTGAGGAGCAGCAGAATGCTACAGGTTTGACATATCAGGACTCAGATTCTGATAAGATATCCCGAAAGCGTAAATTTAGAAATGCAAAAAGACGTGAACTGATGAATCAGGCATTTGGATATAGGACAGTTTCTGAGTTCTTAAAAGAGGTTGTGACGAATCCCGAGGTATTGGCAGATACCATTGAAAAGATAGCAGATGCAGCCGGAACTGCAGAACAGACGAGAGATACGATCTATGACATAGGCTACAAAAACATCGGTCAGTATTTCATCGGAATACGACAAAAGGTGGCACCGGCTGCTGCAGATCATGGTATATTTGACGAACGGGTATTCAGCAAATCAAGGTTAGATTTAGTCATTCAGAGCAATTTATATTATCAGGAACAGCTACGCAATATGGGAATTGTGGGGGCAGATAAGGATGCTTATGAAGAAAAACTCTTATCTGAGATCATCAGGTATGTTGTAGAACAAAAGGATAAGGGTTATATCTTCCGTCAGAAAAATACGGATCGACAGACTGCCGGTCTGGTAAATGTTGTGAATGCCACAGACCAGTTCCGGAAGTTATCGATGCTGCTGTCTGATGATGAAGTAATGAATCAGATCATTCATATCTGCAGATTTGAAGACAAATTGAAAACGGCGGTAAATAATGGCTTGAAGATGCCGGAAACGTCAGAGACCCAGACGGTACGAAAGACCCAGATGACGCCAGAGACCCGGGAACAGGTAACGGGCAGTTATGCAGTCGGATCCTATGACTTTAGGGATGTGTATAATAGTTTCGGAGAGTTTGATAGGATCGGGCTGCTCGAGACAGCAATGAAGAGCTTCAGGGACGCTATCCTGCTTCCGATCTATTACTCATATCTGCCGGAGAAGCGGGAATCGATAGATAGTTTCCTATCGATGAATTCAGCAATTGAAGACTATAAGCTGCCGCTACTGGTGTCAGCTCTGGCAGATAACTTTATCGGTGCAGGAAACTACCTTAGTAATTGGAATGGTAGATTAGATGCTGATCAGGACACATTTTTCAAGACATTTTTCGAGGAAGCGTTTGGATTGTCTGAAAGTGACAAACATCTGTTCAGGGATCAGGAGACGACAGAGCAAAATCGCGATCGCTGGGAAAACAACAAGGATGGCATCAGGGATCGTTTTGAAGGAATGAGGGCATGTCTGGAAGATTTGCAAATTTACGTTTAGGAGTTTTGACAGCTCCTAGGAACAGAGAAGGAATGGGCATATGAAACTGGAATACAGTAATTATTTTGACAAAAGCGAATACGGACAGCCGTATGGCTCCGGGCTGGAGGAGACCTATGGGTATCTCAGATGGCTGGATCTGTTCCTGGATAGCTATCTCCTGTCCGGCAATGAGAACGCACAGGAGACGGCTGCAGATATCAGGGAGCAGCTGATCCGGGGAGAAGAGTATCTCAAGTCCCGGTGCAAGGCATCTATGGGTATGCCGATGGAACTGCGCGGAGGGATCAGCCTGTCAAATCTGGCAGCAGAGGCCGGATTGTCCGGTTTCTCGTTCTTCTGCCTGCTGCTGGCAGCTGCACCGGAACTGGATACAAGATATGTGCAGGTCTATCAGACATTGCAGGAGAAATACGGCGGACAGGGATGTGCGACGTTTGAACTGGCTCTGCGGCTGTATGCCATGTATGCAGGAGAAGAGGAATTTGAGTTCGTATCAGAGCAGATGCAGATGGTCAAAAACAGCTTTTTGTTTCTGACCTGCAAAGCGGAAACGACCGGTTCCGGACTGCTGGATGGTTTTGTGCTATCCGCTCAGGCAGTTCTGCTGATCCGGGGAAATGCCACAATGCCGCGGTCGTTGTGGCCGCTTTGCATGGAATCGGACGCTGATTATCTGCCGGAGATGATCGATGACAGAGGATATCTTGCAAAGCTGCAGGAAGTCCTGTCATTTCAGAACGAAGGATTGATACAGATTGTGGGAAAACCTCTATGCGGAAAGAAGCTGCTGATCGCGTCTGCGTTGGAACAGACACCCGCCTTATTTGTGGAGCTGCCGCGCCTGAATGCTCTGGATGCGCAGCATAAAGCAGCTATATTAAATGAGATACTGGTCAGATGCCGGCTGCTGCATGCGCAGCTTGTCTTACTGCATGCCGATCTCCCGGAGGACGCGTATGTAGAAGTCACGACGCTGATCGATCTGTGTCTGCAGATTGTTGACCGTGTCATACTGACATCGGAGGGAAACGCCGGCACGATCCGGCTGGCAGAGTCCTATGATTATTATTTGCTAGAGATGGAGACACCGACGTTAAAGGATCGCATCCGGCTGTGGAAATATTTCGGCGGGGAATATGGACTGGCGGAGAGCGTTGATCCGGAGGCGTATGCGGATCAGTATAATTTTACTGCCGGACAGATCGAAAAGGTGTGCATGCTGGCCGATAAACAGCGCCGCGCAGAGAAAAAGGAGAAGATCACCGATGAACTGCTCCGGAGAGCGATCCGCATGCTGCTGCCGAGGGACATCGAAAAACTGGCGACAAAGATCGAACCGAAATTTACATTTGCTGATGTCCGTATGGATGAGCGGCAGAAGGAGACACTAAAGCTGGCGTGCAGCCGGATGAAGTACCGCAACCGTGTGAATGATGAGTGGGGCTTTGGGCAGAAGGTGACCTATGGCAGAGGCGTGAGTGTTCTGTTGTACGGACCTCCCGGTACGGGCAAGACGATGTCGGCACAGGCGATTGCCAATGAGCTGGGAATGGAACTGTACCGTGTGGATCTCTCGCAGCTTGTAGATAAGTATATCGGTGAGACGGAAAAAAATCTGAACCGGGTGTTTGACTGCGCCAAGGACGGGAACTTTATCCTGTTTTTTGACGAGGCAGATGCATTGTTTGCCAAGAGAACCGAGATATCCAGCTCGAATGATAAATATGCAAATAACGAGGTCGCATTCCTGCTGCAGAAGATCGAGGAATTCGATGGTTTTATCATATTGGCAACAAATGTGTACAGCAATTTTGACCCGGCATTTATCCGAAGGATCACCTATTGTATCCTGATGGAAAAGCCACAGCCGCAGACGCGGGTCGAGATGCTGCGGGGTATGCTGCCGCCGCAGACACCGGTCGATCCGAATCTCCAGTTGGAAAATATGGCGAATAATTTTGAACTGACAGGCAGTGAGATGAAATCTGTGTTATACGGTGCGGCATTTATTGCAATCAGTCATAATGAAAGTCTCTCAGACCGGCATATCATCAGTTCGCTGGGATATGTGCTGTCTAAGACGAACCGGCTGATGACGGAATTTGAGGTCAGCAGGAAATACTATGCCAAGCCGTAGTGTTGTACAATTACAGTATGGAAAAAGGGGAACTGACGAATGATGATAAGAACCGCTCAACTGCGGAAGATGAATGAGCATTATGACGATGGGAAAAACGGCATCGTTCTATTGTATGGGCGGGACGGCTGCGAAAAGGAGGCATTGCTGCGTGTCTATCTGCAGGATAAGAAACATTTTTACTACCGGGCACGTGTAGCTTCCGCGACAGAGCAGTATCGTCAGATGGCGGCGCAGATCGAAGCGGTCTATGACGTCAGGCTGACGAAGGGGACTTATAACGAGATCTTTACGCGTATAAAGAGTGGCGATGCGAGCAAGTTAGTTGTTGTCATCGATGAATTCCAGCAGATTGTAAAAAAAGATCCAGATTTTTTGACCGCGATTCTCCGATTAAAAGAAAAACGGCTCTATCCGGGACCGGTACAGATCATCCTTGCCAGCAGTGATCTGGCATGGATGGAACAGAACAGGGAGGAACATCTGGGTGTGTTCGCGGACAGGCAGATGCTCACGATCAAGCTGGACGATCTGGCCTTTTTGGATGTCGTGCGGGCATTCCCGGATCTGTCGGTGGCGGAGGTCGTGCGTATCTACGGTGTGATCGGGGGTGTGCCGTCCTATGTCAGCAGATGGAGTGGCAAATGGGATTTCAAGACAAATGTCTGCAGGCATATTTTATCCCCCTACGGTTATCTGCACAGTGAGGCGGAGCGGTATCTGTCCCTGCATTTGAGGGAGTTAGCTGTCTATGAGACGATACTCGCCGCGATCGCGGCGGGACACCGCAAGCTCAATGACCTGTATCATCTGACCGGATTTTCGCGGGCAAAGATCTCGGTTTATCTGCGCAGCCTTATGGAGATCGGTGTGATCGAAAAGGCGGATTCTTTTGAGACCGGAGGTGTGCGCAATACGCAGAAGGCACTGTACCAGATCAGCGACCACTATATCAATTTCTGGTTCCGTTTTATCTATCCGCATCTGTCAGAGCTGTATCTGATGAAGGCGGAGGATTTCTATGACCGCTACATCGCGCCGGAGATCGAGGACTATATGAACCGCTATTTTGTACAGGTGTGCAGCGAGTACATGGAACTGATGAACCGTGTGCACAAGCTGCCGATCACCGTGACCAGGCGCGGCACATGGATCGGAAAGCAGGGCACGATCGATCTCGTGGCACAGGATGCGGTGCGCAACACGATTGTGGGCGGCTGTAACTGGTCGCAGCCCGCGATGACGGCGGAGGATTTCAAAAAGCTGTTGCAGACATTAAAGAAAGCCAGACTGTCGCCGACACATATCTTTCTGTTTACGGCGACGGAATTTGATGAAGCGCTCACCGCGTGGGCAGAACAGGATCAGCGGCTTGTCCTGATCGATATGAAGCAGTTATAAAGGAAGTCATATGTCAAAATCATTATATATCGCAGAAAAACCGAGTGTGGCACAGGAGTTTGCCAAGGCACTCGGACTCAATATGAAGCGTTACGACGGCTATCAGGAATCGGATGAGGCGATCGTGACATGGTGTGTCGGACATCTGGTGACGATGAGCTATCCGGAAGCCTACGATGAGAAATATAAAAAATGGTCGCTGGCGACACTGCCGTTTCTGCCAAAGGAGTTCAAATACGAGGTGATCGGCTCCTCGGCAAAGCAGTACCGGATCGTCGCAGGACTTTTAAACCGCACGGATGTGGGCTGTATTTACGTCTGCACGGACTCCGGACGCGAGGGAGAGTACATTTACCGGCTGGTTGAACAGATGGCAGGTGTGAAAAATAAGGAGCGCAGGCGTGTCTGGATCGATTCCCAGACGGAGGAGGAGATCCTGCGCGGCATCCGCGAGGCAAAGGATTTATCGGAATACGATAACCTGTGTGCGAGTGCCTATCTGCGGGCGAAGGAAGATTATCTGATGGGTATCAATTTCTCGCGTCTGCTGACGCTGCGTTACGGAAATGCGGTCGCGAATTATCTGCATGAGCGCTATGCCGTGATTTCGGTCGGGCGTGTCATGACCTGTGTGCTTGGCATGGTCGTGCGCAGGGAGCGCGAGATCCGTGCATTTACAAAGACGCCGTTTTACCGTGTGCTCGGAAAGCTGTCGTTAGACGGCGCGCCGATCGACGGTGAGTGGAAGGCGGTCGAGGGCTCGGCGTATTTCCAGTCTCCGAAGCTGTATAAGGAAAACGGCTTTAAACAGAAGGAGGATGCACAGGCACTCATAGACACGTTCGCGCAGATTCAGCCGCAGGCAGCCACCGTCGTGTCCGTCGAGAAGAAAAAAGAGACAAAAAACGCGCCGCTGCTGTTTAACTTAGCGGAGCTGCAAAATATCTGCTCGAAATTTTTTAAGATCAGCCCCGATCAGACGTTGCAGATCATTCAGGAACTGTACGAGAAAAAGCTGGTGACTTATCCGCGAACGGATGCACGTGTGCTCTCGACCGCGGTCGCAAAGGAGATCCATAAAAATATCGGGGGGCTGAAAAATATCCCCGGTGTCCGCGTCTTTGCGGAGGAGATTTTAGCGAACGGTACTTATAAAAATATCGCGAAAACACGTTATACGAATGATAAGCAGATCACCGACCACTATGCGGTGATCCCGACCGGACAGGGCATGGGTGCATTAAAGTCACTCAGCGAATTGTCCATGAAGGTGTATGAGGTGATCGTGCGCCGGTTTTTAGCGATCTTTTATCCGCCTGCGGTATACCAGAAGGTGAGCCTTGTGACACAGGTCGGCAATGAGAAATTTTTTGCGGGATTTAAGGTATTAAAAGATCCCGGTTATCTGAAGGTGATGGAATATTCGTTCTTTAAAAAGAAGCAGGCAGCAGGCCCGGGTGCCTCTGCGCAGGACGGTGAGGCGGAGGAGCAGACATCAGGCAGCGCGGATGGCGAAGAACAGGAGATTTCCGATAAGCATTTGCTGGAGCTGGTCGCCAACCTGAAAAAAGGCGTTCAGATTCCGGTAGACGGTTACGAGATCAAGGAGGGCGAGACTTCACCGCCGAAGCGTTATACGTCCGGTTCAATGGTGCTTGCGATGGAGAATGCGGGACAGCTTATCGAGGATGAAGAGCTGCGCGCACAGATCAAGGGCAGCGGCATCGGTACGAGTGCGACACGTGCCGAGATCATCGCAAAGCTCGTGAAAAATAAATATCTCGCATTAAATAAAAAGACGCAGGTCATCACGCCGACGCTGCTTGGGGAGATGATCTTTGATGTGGTAAACGCATCGATCCGTTCCCTGCTCAATCCGGAGCTGACGGCGAGCTGGGAAAAGGGGCTGACCTACGTTGCGGAGGGCAGCATCACATCGGAGGAATACATGGTGAAGCTGGAGCATTTTATAAGGTCACGCACGGATGCGGTGATGCAGACAAACCATCAATACGCACTGCGGCAGTATTTTGATGCGGCAGCGCCATATTATAAAAATAACAGCAAGGCAACGAACAGGAAAAAGAGTACCCGCACAAAGGGCTCTGCCAAAAAGGAGAATCAACATGAATCAGTGTAAAATCAGTGAATTATACGACTTGTCACAGACGATCGCCGGAGCGTATCTGGCGCAGTTTACCTACCCGTGGGAGGCGCTGGCAGGGATCGGGGATATGGTCCGGGAGTTAGGCGCGGCGCTTGATCCGGATAAATACGAAAAGCGTGGGGAGGACATCTGGGTTGCAAAATCGGCAAAGGTCGCACCGACGGCATGTCTGAATGGCCCGCTCATCATTGACGAGGAGGCAGAGATCCGCCACTGTGCATTTATCCGTGGCTCGGCAGTCATCGGAAAGGGCTCTGTTGTCGGCAATTCGACCGAGATCAAAAACGATATTATTTTTAACAGTGTACAGGTGCCGCATTACAACTATGTCGGCGATTCGATCTTAGGGTATCAATCGCATATGGGGGCAGGCTCGATCACATCCAATGTCAAATCCGATAAGACAGAGGTGGTCGTCAAGGACGGCACAGAGCAGATCGCGACCGGACGCAAAAAGTTCGGGGCAATGCTCGGCGACTATGTGGAGGTCGGCTGCAACAGCGTGCTCAATCCGGGCACGGTCATCGGCAGCCACACGAACATTTACCCGCTTTCGAGCGTCCGCGGGGTCGTTCCGGCAAACAGCATCTATAAAAAACAGGGTGAAGTCGTATTAAAAAATGATAGCGTACAATAGCGTTCAGACAGGAGGTACAGGAGATGGAAAACAGCAGTCATGAGGATGGAACAAAATTAGAACTGGGTTGGATCAGTGAAGAACAGCTCCAATGGTTTCAGACGCTGATGCTGCCGCAGGCACGCGAGGCATTGCAGCAGGGAGAACCACTCACGGCGATCGGTCTTTCCTGTGACGGGACTGCCTGCGGTGCGCTCGTCGGTTATGCGGATACCGGGTGTTTTCATGTGGTTTCCCTGTATGTGGCACCGGATTACAGGCGCAGGGGCGGCGCCAGCCGGATGATCCGAACACTGCATCCGTTCCTCGAGCATCTGGGGTTTGAAGTGGAGGATGACGGAGAGCGGAATATCTATGCGTTTACACTTGAGGAAGTCATGCATGCAAAGGGGCTGCAGCGGGAGACAGGCGCTGCGCAGACAAAAACAGATAAAATGCGCGCGTTTTCACAGTTATCCGACGACCAGCTGCGCGCAATACAAAAACGGGCGGTTGCGCTGGAGGCACCGATACCGGAACAGCGGCTGAGCGATCCCGAGGTCGAGCGCAATCTGAGCCTGGCATGGATGGTGGACGGCAGGGCAGAGGCATATGTGATCTTTGACCATTCGTGCTGTGGTGTGCTGACACTGAGTGCGCTGTGGACAGGTGATGATGCCGGGGCACCGGTGGCATATACACTGTTAAAGACGGCATTGCAGCGTGCGACGGAGCTCTATCCGCCGCAGGCAGGAGCGCATTGCAAAGAGACATCATAAGTGTGCGGATGGTGACAGCTACCGGATGCTCGAGGAGGTCAAGAGAGGGTCAAACGAGCGGTGGAATTCGATCAGGACACTGCCGCGTGAGGCCAGGGAGCAGATCGGAGATCAGGTGGACCGCCGCGTGCTGCAGATCTATGTGCACGGTTACAAGGCAAAACGGGACGGAAGCCCGGTGGATGCGGAGAATGAACGTTACCAGAGAGAAGACCACCAGTTTGTCGAAGATTTCGCTTCGCTGGATCTCGAGCGCAGAAAGCCGCATTTAGACCGCATTGTGGAGTAGGTGCTCGCGATCAGATACACGCCGGATATGCTCTCGATGCAGTATATCATCGAACATCCCGGTGAGATGAAGCAGAAAGCGGATCAGTATGTTTATTTTCAGAATGTATACAGCGATCCGCTAAACAGACCATATTTTGATGCGCTGCCGGAGCTGACCAGACAACTGCTGGAAAAACAGGTGCTCGACCGGAGTGCGCTGCTGGGAATGACGCTTGGCAGTGCATTCGGTACGAAAGCCGTGTATCTTGACCTTGAGGAATTTTATGCCCGCGAGACGCCGGTGGCATCTATCCGTCAGTTTGAGGACTACTATAACGGATTGTTGCAGCAAGTGAATATGAACTACGATGTGACGGAAAATCAGATCCATACGGAGGTGCGGCACGAAGCGGAACGCATGTTTGAAGCGCAAAAAGCGGGGCTTCTGCGGGAATCGGATGCGCTCAAAGTGAATCAGGATGTCATCAAGGAAGGGCTGGGTGAAACGGATCTGACTGTTTTTGTGACACCGTATTCGTTGGATGTTGTGACCGATCACCGCAGAATGATCGAGCAGCACCCGGAGCAGTATGCGCAGAACCGGCAGATGGTCGATGATCTGTATCAGGGTCTGTACCGTGCGGTCGATGCTTTAGGGGATGTCAAGCTCCGTCTTGCTTCGATCGAGAATGCGATTCTCCAGCAGAAAGAGGGGCATGCGAGACTGGATACGACGCAGCGGATGCTCCAACGGATGCTGGTGCAACAGCAGGAGGAAACGATGTCCAGTCAGGATGCGATGATCGAGCAGATCGGGGCTTATGCGGATGCTTTGGAGCATGTGTTGAATGCAAAGGCACTGAGCACATCGGCGCAGCAGCTCCTGCGGGATATGGGGTACGCAGGAAATTAAAAGGAGGACATAAGCAATGGATCACGATATGGAGAAAAATATAGTTCCGGAAACGGAGGAAGATGAGCGTGCGTGGGACGACCGGATGCAGGTTGGAATGGTTGACGATGCAGATCCGGGTGCCTTTGAGCCGCTGTTACTGCCGCAGGTCGCAGAAGCGCTGCGAAGCGGGGAGCCGATTACGGTGCTGGGAATCGCGAAGGAAGGTGTCGCCTGCGGCGCACTGGCAGGTTATATCGCAGGGGACTGCTTTCATGTGATTTCGCTATATGTGGCACCGGATTATAGACGACAGGGCGGTGCGCGCCGCATGATCCGTGAATTGGAGGCATTGATCGGGGATGATCCCACGATCGGAGCAGTGGAGATCGAGTTTACGACGGCGGAGCCGGATAATGAGACACTGCTTCCGTTTCTGGAGGCAATGGGATTTTTACAGGAGAGTGACAGTGGACGGAATATCTATACCTTTGCATTGGGCGATCTTGGACAGATGAAGGTATCAAAGGTGTGCGGGCACGAAAACGGTTATGTTCGCCCGTTTTCGCAGTTGTCCGTGGATCTGCTGCACGCGGCACAAAAGCGCAGTGTTGCACTTGGGACACCGCAGCCGGAGCAGACACTCACGGGCAAAGAACTCGAGCGGGAGCTCAGCCATGCACTTGTCAGAGATGGCAGGATCGAGGCATACGCAGCTGTGGATCATTCGTGCTGCGGCATGCTGACACTGTGTGCATTATGGATCGGGGATTCCAACCGTGTGACATTGAATACGCTCGTAAAGAGTGTGATCGCGCGTGCGCAGGAGCTGTATCCGCCGCAGACAAAGGTTGCCATGCAGGCGGTCAATGACCAGTCAAGACGGCTGATTATGAAGCTTGCACCTCAGGCACGGAAAGTATCATATACTTATCGGCTGACAGTCTGATACAGGACAGGGAATGACATAAAGGGTGATTGCAGAGCAGGAGGATGTAACGATGGATGATATTCAAATGACACTGGCTGATAAACAGCAGCAGATCCAACAGCAACAGCAGGCGCAGCAGCAGACGCGGGAACAACGGCATATGCACAGACATCTGGTGGGATTGCAGAACTGGGATCTGGTAGATAATCAGACCATGGAACAGCGGCGCATGGAGCAGAACAATTATCTGATGGAAGAGGAGCTGCAGCGCAATGCGGACACCAGAAAATTCTGGAAGAAAAAATGTAAGCTGATTGATGCTGAAAGGACGGCGGAGGGCAGACCGGCACAGATCCAGAAACCGGCGAAAAAGACCTTTAAGCAGAGACGTGAGGACAAACGTCTGGATGAAAGTGCAAAGGAAGTGTCACCGCTGGCGGATCACATCAGTGTACATATGCTGGAGAGCCTGCAAAAGGAACAGCGCATGCAGGCAAACTCCATAACACCGGAGCTGTTTGCGGAGGCTGAACGTCAGGATGTGGATCGGCGTGTCCTGAGAAATTTTGTGTACGGCTATGAAAAAGATCAAAACGGCGAGCCGGTGGATGAGTACCAGCGCAGCCGGAAAGAGGTAGACCAGCGTTTTTTAGAGGATTATATTTCAAAGGATGTGCAGCGCAGAAAGCCGCATCTGGACCGGATGCTCGATCAGGTGTTAAATATTGATATTACGGAGGAGATGCTCGAACCGGAATATATGGAATATCATGCGGGAGAGCTCCATGAACAGGTCAGCAGACTGGTCTATTTTGATAATGTGTTTAAAGATCCGGTGAACAGAGCCTATTTTGATGCGCTGCCGCAGATTAAAAAAGACCTGATTGAGTGCAGGGTGAGGGATCGGTATGCATTGTACGGACAGCTCTTTACGCATCTGTGTGCACTGCGCGGTGTGAAATCCGACGGCGCGCAGGCAATCAGGGGGAATGAAGAAGATGCAAGGCATGACCGTGAGAGCTACGGACCGCTCGTTGAGGCAGAGAAACAGCTTCTGCGTGAGGGGCTGGCAGAGACCAGACAGCGTGAGCGGACGCTGCTCCAGAATGAGTTTGAGCGGATGTATGCGGTAGAGAAGGAAACACTGATACGTGGCGGAGAGCAGATGAAGCAGATGGCGGATGAGCAGCAGATGAAGACCGATAAGGGTGCAGATATGAGTAATCTGGAATTTACAGGCTTTGTGACCGGATATTCGTTCGATGAGCTTGCAAAATACCGCAAAATGATTGAAGATCATCCGCAGGAATACCGGGAAGACGCAGAGCTGATCGATGCCTTGTATCAGCAGATGTACCGTTCACTTGATTCGCTGGGTGATTTTAAGCTTGAGACGATGGCTTCACAGGGTGTCATTGATGAGCTGAGTGTGACGATGCTGCAGCAATCAAAGCTCAAGAGCGCTTTGCAGAAAAAGGCGGAGATCCGGCTGACGGAAGCGAGTATGAAATCAGAGATCATTATGCGCCAGATCAACGGTATGGCAGATGCCCTGACAGCGCTTCTGGAGCATGAGCGGCTGAGTGGACCAGCCAGGCAGATGATCCGGCAGTTAGGGTACTACCGTAAATAGCACTTTCAAATTTATTGAGAAAAAAACAAAAATACTATAGACGATTTCTGCAAAATATGAGAAAATAAGTCAGGTATGTTCGGGCTTTGACATTTTTTTCACACAAAGTCAGTAACGCATATATATAACACTAATTATTGAAAGGAGACTTACAATGATTTACACAAAGGAAGTTGAAAACATGTGTCTGGTAGCTAAGGGCGCAAAACATGAGCCGGCTCCGATCCCCGAAGAGGGCAAGTGGGTACACTCAAAGAAGATTGAGGATATTTCTGGTTTTACACACGGAGTAGGCTGGTGTGCTCCTCAGCAGGGTGCCTGCAAGCTGTCTTTAAACGTAAAGAACGGCGTGATTGAGGAGGCTCTGATAGAGACCATCGGATGTTCAGGTATGACTCATTCCGCTGCAATGGCTGCCGAGATTTTACAGGGCAAGACCATCTTAGAGGCATTAAATACTGACCTTGTATGTGATGCGATCAACACCGCTATGAGAGAGCTGTTCTTACAGATCGTTTACGGACGTACACAGAGTGCATTCTCTGATGACGGACTTGCAGTAGGTGCAGGACTTGAGGATCTCGGAAAGGGACTTCGCTCACAGGTAGGTACGATGTACGCTACAAAGGCAAAGGGTGTTCGTTATCTGGAGATGGCAGAGGGCTATGTCACAGGTATCGCTTTAGACGCAGACAACGAAGTAATCGGCTATCAGTTTGTTTCTCTTGGAAAAATGACTGACTTCATCAAGAAGGGTGATGATCCGAATACTGCATGGGAGAAGGCAAAGGGTCAGTACGGCCGCGTTCAGGACGCAGTAAAGATCATCGATCCCAGATGCGAGTAATCGACAGGACATTAGAGAAGGAGGAACAATAAAAATGGCATTATTTGAATCATATGAAAGAAGAATTGACCAGATCAACGCTGTTTTGAACAGCTATGGTATCAGCTCAATCGAAGAGGCTGAGAAAATTACAAAAGATGCTGGACTTGATGTATACAACCAGATCAAGGGAATCCAGCCGATCTGTTTTGAGAACGCATGCTGGGCTTACATCGTAGGTGCAGCCATCGCAATCAAAAAAGACTGCAGAAGAGCTGCTGACGCTGCCGCAGCTATCGGAGAGGGACTTCAGGCTTTCTGTATTCCCGGATCTGTTGCTGACCACCGAAAGGTGGGTCTTGGACATGGTAACTTAGGAAAGATGCTTCTTGAGGAGGAGACCGAGTGCTTCTGTTTCTTAGCAGGCCACGAGTCATTCGCTGCTGCTGAGGGTGCGATCGGTATCGCTGAGAAGGCAAACAAGGTTCGCCAGAAGCCGCTGCGCGTTATCCTGAATGGTTTAGGAAAAGACGCTGCACAGATCATTTCACGTATCAACGGATTTACCTATGTTGAGACAAAGTATGATTATAAAGAGGCAAAGCTGAATATCGTATATGAGAAGGCATATTCAGAGGGACTCCGCGCAACCGTTAAGTGCTACGGCGCTGATGATGTTCAGGAAGGTGTTGCTATCATGCATCATGAGAACGTCGGTGTATCTATCACCGGTAACTCTACCAACCCGACACGTTTCCAGCATCCGGTAGCAGGTACCTACAAGAAGGAGTGCATCGAGCAGGGCAAGAAGTACTTCTCTGTAGCATCCGGCGGCGGTACAGGACGTACACTGCATCCCGATAACATGGCTGCAGGTCCCGCTTCTTACGGTATGACCGATACATTGGGACGTATGCATTCCGATGCACAGTTCGCAGGATCTTCATCTGTACCCGCTCACGTAGAGATGATGGGTCTGATCGGTGCAGGAAACAACCCGATGGTTGGTATGACTGTATCTGTAGCAGTCGCTGTTGAGGAAGCGGCAAAGGCTGGCAAGTTCTAAAGGATTGGCAATAATTGCTTTGAATTTTCAAAAAGAGTTTTAGTGGTGAGCTAAAACTCTTTTTGGCATCAAGGGGAATTGTGGAACCAAAAATCATATCATAGGTGTTTGCGAAACTATTGTATCATATCGGGCTGTTTGGCTGCGACCACGATAGTCTCCCGCTCAGACTGCTCCGATTGCCCGACGGTGTCTCGCTTTGTTTTGCCAAGTACCGCTGGCTCTGTCTGCAAGCTCGCACTTCGCCGGACAAACGTCGCATCTGATGGGAGCTACTGTGCTCGCAAGCCCCAAAACATAACAAAATAGTTTCGCAAACGCCTAAAAAATCATATCATAGAAAATGAGAAGGTTATGAAAAGACGAACAAAAAAATTGTGGATGGTAAATCTGTTTCTGGCAGGATGTATGGTTGTGACAATGCTCGTTCCGTCACAGGCAGCAGCGAAAAAACAGTGAGTCATGACGAGTCAGGAGGCTCATTATCCCGGCAGCGGCGAGGAATCCCATGGTAGACTGGAAAGAGACCTAGCAGTATGATAAAAACGGCAACCTCAAGGAGCGGACATACAAGGATGCGAACGGACAACTGAAAAAATATGTGTACAAGGCATCTGATTACCAGGTGATCAAAAGCTATAACAAGCTTGGTCTGTTGATCAGTCAGGAAACAAAATACAGCAATAGCGCATCACAGAATACAAAGGTAACGTACAAGTGTACCTACAAGGACGGTCTGTGTACATGGAAGGATGAGGAGAACGGCTTTACGATGATCTATTATACGACCGGTTATCGCGCAGGCAGGCTCAAGGAGGCTTCCTATGACGACAGCGGAATGAATACCACGACCTATGAGTATACACAGGATGCAAAGAGCAAGCAGGTCGCAACAATGACCGGATATTATTTAGGCGAAGAAGTGAGCAAGACTGTTTACAAATATAAACAGGTACCTGCCACAGCGGTCAATATTGCGCAGCTGCGTGATTATTAAATAGAGCAAGGCAAAGCCGTCGGGAGACCGGAACGGTTTTGATGCGCGTTTAACGATTGATTTACGAAAGGAAGCAAAATTATGCCTGTTCAATATGGTCTTCTTACGAAGGAACATCTGGATGCGCTCGCCCGTCAGCTCCCGGAGGTGGAGCTGGCGGCGGCCGCTGACAACATATATGCGATCGGCGCTATGCAGGACGGTTGTATCTGCGGTGTTATCGTCTTTCGCGCGGATGGAGAATTTCTCATAGACATCCGGTATATCGCCGTTGCAGAGGCGTACCGACGGCAGGGGATCGCTAACGGTCTGATTGACTTCCTATGCAAAAGTGCGTGGGAGAGCACCACGGCTGTTTTATGTACCTTTGCGGCAAAGGATTGGGATGCACCGCTTTGCCGCCTGTTCATCCGGCGCGGGGACTTTACGCTGACGGAGGCAGAGAGCTATATCTGCCGTTTCCCCTGTCGGGAGCTTCCGCAGCTCAAATGGAACGTGACACTGCCATCCGGCATGAGCATTGCTACATTCTATGACCTGCCGGAGCTGGTGCAGCGCCGCTTTATCAATGAAATGAAAAAAGACAATCAGGAATTTGCTGCGGGGATCTGCGCGGAGCGGGAGCAGATGCTTCATCCGAGCTGCATTTGTGCGGTGGATTCGTCGGCGACTGTGCAGGCTGCCATTTTTTGTCAGAGGCGGGGGCAGGATGTGGAGCTGTCGCTTGCGTATTGTACGAATGGTCATGTAGATGCATTGATCGCGTTGCTCGGTCGTCTGCGGGAGCTGCTTGTCCGTGCAGGAGACTATGTTTCCGATCTGCGCATCGCAGCAGTCACGCCGCAGAGCCGGAAACTGATTGACAACCTGCTTCCGGAACGCGAGATTATCGAGAAATTCTACACGGCGTGCTGGGATATGAACACGATGGGAGGTGGAGACGATGGATATGAATGAAGAGTTAAACGTGATGCAGGCACCCAATCTGTGGGAGACACGGAAAAGCGTATTTTATGAGGAGCAGCACAAGGAGCTGACTGAACGCACCAGCATGTTCGAGGCAATGCAGAAGCAACAGGAACAGCAGGAACAGGCGGCGGTTATCAAACCGCATTTTCTGGATGCATTGCCGTTCCTGCCGTCCAACGCGAGTGTAGCCGCAGGTTTGGCCACGGAGAGAAAAGAAAGCCATCTTGAGAAGAAAAAGCAGCGAAACGTGGAAAAACAATGCCGCAAGGCGCTGAGTGCCGAGCAGGAGCTGATCCGGGTGGAAGGTTCTGAACAGGTCAGGGAATCCCGCCGTACAACGATTGGGCAGAGCTCGTCTGCCGGATACAAAAACGAGCAGACGGTACTGGATAAGCAGCTCGCACTCGTCGGGGCGAAGGAGGATGCAGATCTGGCTTCGGTGGAGCTGCTGCGTCGCCAGCAGCTGGATGGTGCGGCACAGCCATCCGCCGATCCGGCGGAATCTGTGGAGGCTCTGGCGGCAAAGGTCAGATGGGGCGCACAGGAAATGCGTTATGATGCATATCACCGGATGGCGATTGCTATGAAGGTCGGCAGCAAGGTACGCATGGAGGCGATGAAAAAGGCGGAGGAGGCCAAGGTAAAGGCGGATGTGCTGAAACGCAAATACAAGGTTGCCTGTATGAAGCAGGGCGCGGAGAAGGAGCGTGAGAGTGCGACGATCAGCCGCCATCAGAAATTCGACATGCTCAAGGGTGTATTCCGCAAGCCAACTGACTATTCCCGCGAGGATGCCGAGCTGAGCCTGACCGTTGGGGATCAGAATCAGGAGGAGCTCCATCTGGTCAACGTCGGACGCGCTACGATGGGCGGTACAAAAGCAATGTACGAATTTGATGATCTGAACGCGGACGGGGTAAACCAGCGCTGGCTGTACAAGGAGGCAACGAATTGCATCGGTATGTCAAAGCCGTCGGGCGCGGTTGTGACGGGAGAGGCGTACCGCCTGCAAAGGCAGCTTCGCGGTGAACTGTCCATCCCTGCTTACTGTGTGAAGGTGGACGGCAGGGTCGTCGGCTCTGTCCAGAAGAAGATGCAGCGCGCAGAAGGCGGCGTGGATCTCTTTAAATGGCAGGCACAGGAGGATCTGACAGTCAATGCACCGGATGCGGTCACGATGAACGATCTGATGAATGAGCACACGCTTGACTGGGTGCTGTGCAACTTTGATACCAAGGGCGAGAACTTTATCAATCAGGAGGGTGGACACGTGATTTCCTTCGACAAGGAGGCTTCCTTCAATAAGCTCCTTGACAGTGGATCGCGTGAGATGTCCTATACCTATAAGCCCCACTCCAACGACACGATTTACAATACGATGTTCCGGGCTTATGCCGAGGGCAAGATTGATCTTGACCTGTATGCGAATGAGGAGTCGATCCACTCGATTGAGTCGAAGGACGCGCAGCAGTACGTGGAAATGTTCAAAGAAACATTGGATGCCAAGTACAAAAAAGGCAGCCAGCGAAGCGAGGCGGAGCAGCTTTTGAGAAACCGCTTTCAGACGCTGCGTGAGACTTACCGCACATTCTATACGGAACTGATCCGTGAACGGCTTGAGCATTTTCAGGGTGATTCCGACGCGCACCAGCAGGAGCGGAACCGTCTCAATTCCTATCTGAACAACGGAACCTTCCGTTTTCATGATGAATAAGTCAAAAATATTACAGGGAATAATGACCCTTTAATGCTTCTGCATCCGTGATCAGTACATAGAAGATCGTGCCGTAGTAGTTGTTATCTACGATACGTCCGTGGCTGAAAACGGAGACCTGTGTGCCGTCCTTGCGGAGCAGCGGGAACTCAATGTGGGTGTCCGTGCCGTATTTGCCGCAGCGGATCTGCCCGAAGATCGCTGTCTCCGTGTCGTCGCGCGCATCAGGAGCGATCAGGTTGCGGAAACGGCCATTGCTATGGCGAAGCAGACCGTCCAGATTATTGCAGTCTGCCATCTGGATCAGTTCATAATTGGCAAACAGGATGCGGTCATCGTCAGGGTCGGCTTTGTAGATCAAAAATGCAGCGGGAAGATGCTCGGACACATCCTTTAATGCGAATCCGAGCTGGCTGCGTTTTTCGGATACAAAGTCAGACTCGTATGCCAGATAATTATTTTTCCCGCGCAGCTTTACCTCGTAGAGTGCGCTGTCCGCCTTGTGGAACAGATCGGGTGTAGTCGATGACTGTGTCGGATAGGCAGCATAACCGAGTGAAATATTAAAGGAAAGCTGTTCGTCCTCGTAGCTGAAGTGCCGGGGCAGAAGCATGAACTGTTCGATCAAGGCAGATGCCTGCTTACGCGTGCAGCCCGTCAAAAAGACAGAAAATTCGTCTCCGCCGTTTCTGGCAAGAAATCCGTAATCCGAAAATGTAGTTTTCATATTCTCTGCCAGCTGCTGCAACGCATAGTCACCGGTTGCATGGCCGTACATGTCATTGATGAATTTGAAATCATCAACGTCAAAGGTGATACCGACACATGACTCCTGCGGATGGGCATGGGTGTATTTTCCGACAGCGGTCTCAAATCCATGGCGGTTCAAAAGACCGGTCAGGGAATCTGTGATCGAGAGCTGTTTTAAGATCTTTCTGCGGTTGTTGATGATCAGGAGCGCAGCGGATAATCCGGTCAGAAGCAGGATAATCACCAGTCCGACAGAGAAAATGATGGCGGCATCACGCTGTTTTAAGGGAAACTCAGGTGATACATATGTAATATAGGTCATGCAGGACAGTGCGGCAATTCCAAGGATAAAGATCAGAACCGGTATGAATATCTGATATTTCAGACCTTTTATATGAGATAATTTCATGATGTTGACTCCTGTTTTATGGTGTATAAAATGGCATATAAATAAAATTATAGCAGATGTATTCCGGCAGGTAAAGGGTGATCTTTCTATATAACTGTATTTGGTGTGACAAAAATTATCATGTGGCACGACGAATTGTGAAACAGAACTTGCAATTTTGACCTATCGGGAGTATTCTATCAGAGATATTTCATAGGAAGAAGGACAGAACCGAGGGGTATACAGTGAATCAGGTACAAAAGCAGGCAAAACTGACAAAGAGATTATATGATGCATCTAAAATCGACTGGGAGCATCTGGCCTTTACAAAGAAGGGCTTATGGATGCTGATGATCCCTGTCATGGTCGAGCAATTTTTGAATTCCCTGATGGGAATGGCGGATACGATGATGGTGAGCCATGTCGGCAGTGCGGCGATGTCCGCGGTGTCACTGGTGGACTCGATCAATGTGCTTGTGATACAGGTATTTGCTGCGCTGGCGACCGGTGCAGCAATCATCTGCGCACAGTATCTTGGCAGGGGAGATATACCGGGAGCGAACCGTGCTGCGCAGCAGATCTTTCTGACCGTATTGGTGATCTCGGTAGGATTGATGGCGGTTGGGCTCATTTTTTACCATCCGTTGCTGCATTTCGTGTTTGGCGAGGTGGAGCCAACAGTCATGGACAATTCCATTACATATTTTATTATAACGGTAATTTCCTATCCGTTTATCGCGCTGTTCAATGCGGGCGCGGCATTTTACCGTTCAGGCGGGGATTCCAAATTTCCGATGAAGGTGTCTACGATCTCAAACATTATGAATGTGGTCGGAAACGGAATCCTTATTTTCGGATGCAACATGGGTGTGGAGGGCGCTGCGGTCTCGACGCTTATCTCGCGCGTGTTCTGCGCGGTCGTGATCTTAGCTTATCTGGCGAAGGAGGGACGGCATCCGATCGTCCTCAACCACTATTTTTCGATCCGTCCGGATTTCCGCCTGATCGCGATGGCGCTTGCGATCGGTATCCCTTCCGGCATCGAAAACGGCATGTTCCAGTTTGGAAAACTCGCGATCCAGTCGACGGTATCGACACTCGGTACTGCCAATATCGCAGCGCAGGCAATGACGATTATTTTTGAGAATGTCAACGGCATTGCGGGCATCGGTATCGGCATCGCAATGATGACGGTTGTCGGTCAGTGTATCGGTGCCGGTAAGCGGGAGGAAGCGCGCTATTATATATGCAGGATGTCACTGTACGCGGAATATGTGATCATAGCGACCTGTCTGCTCGTATTTGCGTGCGCGCGTCCGGTCATGCTGTTGGCACATATGGAGCCGGAGAGTGTCGAAATCTGTTTTCGGATGACACTCGCGATCACGATCGTAAAACCGCTCGTGTGGACGCTGTCATTTATCCCGGCATACGGCATGCGTGCAGCCGGTGATGTGCGGTTTTCCATGATCGTATCGACCTGCACAATGTGGTTCTGCCGTGTTGCGTTATCGATTTTCCTCATGCGCACGACGGATGTCGGACCGATGGGTGTGTGGATCGGCATGTTTGCCGACTGGACCGTCCGTGGATGTATTTTCTCCGGACGCTACCTAAGCGGTGCGTGGCTGAAAAAACAGGTGATAAAGACAGATCACTGAGCAGGACAGGAGGGAAAAGCATGATGAAGCTACAGATGGATGGTGAGCAGCGAAGGGCGCAGATGCTGCGGCTGCTACAGACTGCGAAGGAGCCGATTCCTGGGGCAAGACTGGCAAAAGAGATGGGTGTGAGCCGTCAGGTCATTGTGCAGGACATCGCGCTGCTGCGGGCAGTTGATAAAAATATATTGTCTACGAATAAAGGCTACATTTTGTTTCACAGCGAGCCGGATGAGCATACCCGTTCGTTTCATGTGCATCACACGAATGCGCAGATCACGGATGAGCTCCAGACGATCGTTGATTGCGGCGGCAGTGTCAAGGATGTGACGGTGGAGCATCCGATCTACGGGCAGATCAGTGCGGATCTGATTATACGCAGCCGTGTGGATGTCGCAAACTTTGTGGCACAGGTCGAAAAATACCGGACAAAACCGCTGACGGAGCTTACGGACGGAGAGCATTTCCATACGGTGACGGCAGACGATGAGCGGACGTTAGACCGGATCGAGGATGCACTGGCAGAAAAGGGCTATCTGATCCGGTAAACACATATTTTGGTGCTTTTGCGTATTTTACCCTTGCACAGCCACAGCGCTTGTGCTATAGTACACCTTAACTGACAAGACAGTTGACAAGACAAAAAATGTCTGTAAAGAAAAGGAGTACGTTATGACAAAGGATTTTTGGAAGAAACTCGGAAAAGAGATATTTATCGATGGTCTGAGCGGTATGGCAAGCGGTCTGTTTGCGACGCTGATCATCGGTACGATCATCGTACAGGTTGCAGGGCTGATCCCCGGAGTGGTCGGCATGTATCTGTTTATGATCGGAAAGATGGCAAGCGCGATGACGGGAGCAGGTATCGGTATCGGCACGGCAAAGCGTCTGGACGCGAGTCCGCTCGTGCAGGTATCGGCGGCTACAGCAGGTATGTGCGGCGCGTTTGCGAGCAAGCTGCTCGCGAGTGCGGCAATCGTCAGCGGTACGGTGGACAGCGGACTGGAGCTGTCCAATGCGGTCGTTTTGTCCGGACCAGGAGAACCGCTTGGCGCATTTGTGTCAGTGATGGTATGTATCTATATGGGACGGCTCGTATCCGGAAAGACGAAGGTTGATATTCTCGTGACACCGTTTGTCTGCATCGTTTCGGGATCTGTGGTCGGTCTGCTTGTGGGGCCGAGCATTTCGGCATTTATGACATGGCTGGGATCAATCATCAACTGGGGAACCGAGCAGGCTCCGTTTGTGATGGGTATTGTCGTATCCGTGCTGATGGGAATTATCCTCACACTGCCGATCTCGTCTGCGGCACTCGGAATCATCCTCGGATTGTCCGGAATCGCGGCAGGTGCAGCGACAGTCGGCTGCTGTGCAAACATGGTTGGATTTGCGGTGGCAAGCTACCGTGAGAACAAAGTCAACGGTCTGCTGGCACAGGGACTCGGAACGAGTATGCTCCAGATCGGAAATATCGTGAAAAAGCCTGTGATCTGGATGCCCGCGATCGTGGCGAGCGCGATTCTCGGACCGGTATCGACCTGTGTCCTGCGCATGACGAACAATCCGACCGGATCAGGCATGGGTACTGCCGGACTCGTTGGACAGATCAACGCTTATCAGGATATGGTAGCCGGTGGTATGGCACCGGGCATGGTGCTGGCAGAGATCGTGGTCATGCATGTGATTCTGCCGGCGGTTATCGCATTTGCGGTATCCGAGCTGATGCGCAAAAAGGGCATGATTGCCGACGGCGATATGAAGCTGGACGTATAAAAAGTGATAATTATAGCGGTGCTTACATAGAATTTTATCAAAAGTCGAAAGACTGCATGGACGCAGTTTTTCGACTTTTTTCGCCAATGAGGACATTAGGGCTAGCCATGGGAAAGACGATTTGATAAAATAAAGAGTAATATGTGGAATTATGTGGAATCGGGGAAGTAAATGAATGAGCATTCATACAATAGATAGAGAAAATGTGAATGAATATGCAGACCGGTTAGATCCCGATATTGCGGAAAATATCGGGCGGAACGGCTATTACGGGCTGGCGTGGCAGAGTCTGCGGGATGCGAAGGACCGGGCGTTGATCGTCTGGAGGCTGCAGTACATGAGGTCGGAGAAGACGACCGCGCGGATCTTACAGATGCAGGCACAGACATCCGTTGGCGCACGCGCGGTTTTAAAAGCGTATGAGGATATGCTCCGGGAGGCGCATGCAGTCAGATCTGTGTTTGAATTTCCGGAAAATACGGACGACTGCTGTATTGCAGAGCTCGAGCGCGCGGGCTATGAACCGCATCCGGGAGAACAGCAGACACTTGTCGTGACGGTCGATGAATTAAGGCAGTGCCCGTTTGTGGGTGCACAGCCGATACCGGCACATGTCACCGGTATCGGTGAACTGACGATTGACCAGATGCGCAGAGGTGTCCAGAACTGCCTGCTGCAGCACAGGGAGGGAACACTGGAGGATCTGTATTCCCTGCCGATCCACTGGTTTGATCCGGAGGTATCCTGCTGTCTGCAGGAGGATGGCAAGGTATACGGACTGTTTCTCGTGCATTGTTTAT
>CALBJL010000243.1 GCA_937893485.1 uncultured bacterium
CCAAATCCGATCAGCATCAGAAAGACAACCACAAGCAGCGTCTGCTCATGCCCCACCAGCGCAGCCGGATCCAGCCTGCCGGCCGTGCCAAAGTTTAAATCCACACAATAATGATTCAGATAAAAAATACCAAACAGTCCGAGATATGCCCCGCACAGCGAATAGAACAGATACTTGAGCGTCGCCATGATCGCCTCACGCGAATGATTGTGCACGACGAGCAGCATCGACACTAACGTCATCAGCTCGTAACAGAAGTACATCGTGACGAGGTTCGCCGACAGATCCAATCCGAGCAATATGATATAGAGCAGCGCATACGCGAGGAAAAACTGTCCGGGGCGTTCCTCATGCTTCATATATGCAACTGCATAAATCCCGACCAGTAAAAAGATAAACGTCGTTATCCCCATAAACAACAGGCTGATTCCATCCGCGCCGAAAGAAATCTCCAAGCCTTCTCCCAGCGTCCACAGACGAACCGGTGCCATCTCTGTAATCCCTTGCATCCAAAACTCCTTCCGTAATCATGTTCCCTAGCCAAACATGTCCAGTCCTCTCGCACACAGCTCCACGATCGGTTGCGACATCAGACCCAGCACCAGATTCAGCAGCACAAAGCACGCAAATACGGCTGTGATCTCCGGATGTGTGCGCATACGGATCTTGCGGTAGCCTTCACGCTTCTCTGCTGGAATATCGCGGAGCGGCGTGTAAATCACAATGACTGCCCGCATAAAATAAATGACATTTAGTATCGTACTCAGCGCCAGCGCAATCAGAGTCGGCAGCATTTTTCCCGACTGATTGACCGCCGCCTGCGCAAACAGTATCTTTGAGATAAAACCGGAAAACAGCGGAAATCCGACCATCGACAACGCGCCGACCGTAAACGCCATGCCCGCCGACGGATTGCGGTAGCCCGCCCCGGTGAGCTCCGGCAGCTCCCGGCTGTCGGCAGAGCTCTCGCTGAGTCCCGCCGCCGATACGAACAGCAGCGATTTTGTCGCCGCATGCGATAGGATATGATAGATGCTCGCCAGCACACCCATCGCCGTCCCGAGTCCGAAGCCCATATAAATATAACCGATCTGTGCGACCGACGAAAACGCGATCATCCGCCTGATATTGCTCTCCCGCGCCGCGCTGATCGACCCGAACATCATCCCCGCGATACCGAATACGAAAAAGAT
The DNA here is from genome assembly GCA_937893485.1 of uncultured bacterium. GTDB lineage: Bacteria > Bacillota > Clostridia > Lachnospirales > Lachnospiraceae > W0P33-017. The sequence continues at coordinate 1,194 of CALBJL010000243.1, forward strand.
ATTGATGATCTTGCTGCCGCAGATAATATCAAAACCGATCACGCGGTAGAAAATCTTGATCAGCAGAAAAATATAGCCCTTTGACACAAGCGACGATAAAATCGCCGCCGATGAAACCGTCGAATAGCCGTATGCATCCGGCAGCCACGAATGAAACGGGAACAGCGCACTCTTGATCGCCAGACCGACACACATCAGCCCGACCGACACCATGAGCGGCGCATGATATGTGCCCGTTGCCACAAGCGCTGCGACCGCCTCCTTGATATTGCTCATCAGCAGATGTCCGGTCAGACCGTACAAAAAGCAGATGCCGAGCAGCAGCAGACCAGAGCCGAGCAGGCTCATAATCATATACCGAACCGCCGCCTCCAGCGTGTGTCCGTTCTGGCAGATCATAATCATGCCGCACGCGGAGATCGTATTGATCTCAACAAATACATAGGCGGTAAACAGATCGTTTGTATAGATCAGTGCGATGAGTGAGCTGAGCAGCAGATTGACCATGACATAATACAGGTTCTCCTTGCTCGCCTCGATTTTCCGCAGCCGCTGTGCCATGCCGCCGATCATCGACAACAGCATAATGATACAGAAAAACAGCGCCATAAACGCCTCGAGCGGCCCCACGCGGATCTCATTGCCCCACGGTGCCGGAAAATGTCCCATCATATAGACATACGCCTCACCGCGCGCGCACACATCCAACAGCACTGCCAAAGACATGATACCGACGGCACTGATCACTCCCAGATTCACATACCGCGCCCATTTTCCGCGCAGAACCATACAGGTCGGGCCGGAAAACAGCGTCAAAATAATACAGAACAGCGGGAAATTCTGAACAAAATCATGCGTCATTTAGAATCCTCCCTTTTTTACTTCTGTCGTGATCTGATCCAGATCCAGCGTATGGTATCTGCTGTACAGACGGATCGTGAGCGAGAGCATGAGCGCGGTCACAGACACGGATACGACGATACCGGTCAGCACGAGTCCGCTCGGAATCGGGTTGATATAGGCATCCACACTCTGCACGCCATCCACAACGATTGCTGCCTGATGTCCCGCGATATAGCCCTTGAGCGCCAGAAACAGATAGACCGAAGAATCCATGATATTAAAGCCGATGATTTTTTTGATCAGATTTTTCTGGAGCAGCAGGTTTGAAAAACCGATCGCAAACATGATCATCGCGATCGCCTCCTGATAATTTGCAAACAAATTCCCTACACCCATCTCAATATCCTCCCTTTCGGAACATGACATAAAACGTATACATCGTGCCCGATACTACGAGTCCGACGCAGATATCCAGAACGAGAATCAGCCCGCTGCTAAGAATCGCCCCCGGCGTGCCGAGCGGAATCACGCTCTCGATATGGTTTGCACCTGTATAAAAGGAGTACGTCTTGGCGAGCGAATAGCAGGCAAGCGCACCAAAGCACATGCATTTATACGTCTTTCCGGTGAAAAACCGCTCTGTCTTTGCAAAGCCAAACGCATTGAGGTACAGGATCAGTCCGGCTCCGCAGATCGCACCGCCGGAAAATCCGCCGCCGGGTCCCAGATGACCGCCCAAGATCACATAGATGCCGAACAGCTCGATAAACGGCACGAGCACACGTGCAACGGTCTGTAAGATCACATCATTTTTCGGCTCATAAATGCGGTCGTTGTGCTGCGCGGTCTCCTGATTTTCTTTTTTGTCCTTGCGCATCAGGATGAGCACCGTACAGGTCGCCAGAAACAGCACATGTGACTCTCCGAGCGTATCGAATGCACGGTAATCGAGGATCATGCCGGTTACGATATTGACCGCTCCGGTCTCCTGCAATCCCCGCTCGATGTAACGCGCTGACACCTCGTTATTTACCGGATTTTCCTCATGTCCGTATTTCGGCAGGCTCGACACACCGACGAGCAGGATAAACACGAGACACAGACAAAAAATCACACAAAAGATCTTATAAAATTTGCGGAACAGCCGCACCTGCGCGTTGTGCTCCACATCATACGAATGCTCCACGATCCGCTGGTGCTGCAGCTCGTGCTCGTGAACCAGCTCCTCGGATTCGTGAAACTGCTGCTGCGGCTTCATCTCCACCGTATCTAAAAACGGATCTTTTTCCCCTGACAGCCACCTGTGGAAATGGAAGGACATCGTTTTCTCATAATCTTTTTCTGACAATCGTCTACTCATGATGCTCCTCCCCGCTCTTTTCCGGCTCTGAATCGTTTTTTAAGATCGCATGGATTTTCTTTAAGGTAATAATAAATAAAATCGATGTCACGCCCGCGCCGACTGCTGCCTCCGTAATCGCCAGATCCGGTGATTCCAGTAAAATCCAGATCACAGACATAATCAGCGAGAAGGACATGTAAATAATAATCGAATTCAACAGATTTTTGGATAAGCTGACCGCAACCGTGCAGATCAGCAAAAACACAAGCAAAAGATCAAAAAACAGTTCCATCTTTGTCCTCCTCTGCCCGCGGCACGCGCGTCACAACCGCTCCGTCCGCCGTTATCTCCTGCTGTTTGTAATGATGCTCTTTTTCCTCGTCGGTCGTCACCTCAAGGCGCGCAATCAGGTGCGACGACACCGGTGACGAAAACCACAGGAAAATAATCACAAGCAATAATTTGAGCGATGTAAAACTAAAACCACTCACCACGATCAATCCGAGCAGACAGCAGCCGATGCCGAGTGTATCACCCATCGCCGCCGCATGCATCCGGTTGAGCACATATTTAAACCGGAACACGCCGACCATCTGTATCAGAAAGATCACCAGTCCGAGCACCAGCAGTGCACTTCCGAGTAAAAATTGCAGCCATTCAATGATCTCCATATCCGCGCTCCTCCTTCTGCTTTTCCTGCCTTGCCCGCTCCTCTTTGCGCTGGCGGTAGACACCCATATACACCTTTGACAGCACGATCACTGCCAGAAAGCTTGTCATCGCATAGATCAGGCAGATGTCGACGAGATAGCCCTCGTGCTTCATGACTGCCAGAATCGCGATAATCGCCAGCGTCTGTGTTCCCATCATATTGATCGCAACGATGCGGTCTGCCACGCGCGGCCCGATGATCGCACGGATCAGACTGAGCATCAGAAAGACCGCGAGAATCACAAGTGCCGTGACAAATACCACTTCATATGCCTGTTCCAATACCGGTATCCTGTTCTCCATAATCTACCTCTCCAGCTTGTGCAGCCTCTGTTCGAGTCCGGAATCCGTAAGCCCCTCTGCCATGCTCTCATCCAGACAATGTACCGTGTAGCGGTCATTCTCCACCGATACCGTGATCGTTCCCGGCGTCAATGTGATCGCGTTAGCATAAAATGCGCGTCCCGCCGGCGTCTCCATATCGGTCGAAAACTCTACGAGAGCAGGCTCGATCTCCTCCCGCTCGGACAAAATCAGCCGGCACACATTCAGGTTCGCCATGAGAATCTCCTTCACCAGCACAAACACGTAACAGAGCATGCCGCCCGCTTTTTTATAAAAACGCAGCTCCTTTTGCAGACTGTAATCCATAAATCTGCATATAAAAGCAAATACTGCCGCCGAGATCACAAGCCCGAACAGCAGTATTTCCACATTGAATTTCTCATTAAATATGATCCAGATCAGCAGAAAAACAAGGTACATATCGGATACTCCTCTTTCTATTCAAATAGCCATGCATCCTATCAGCATCTGCCACCGGCAGGTTTTCAGATGTATGGTAACTAGAAATAGTATACCCTATTTTTTCTGACAAGTCCAGTTTGTACAACAGCTTTGTATAAACGATTTGTGCGTATTACTTCCTATTATATTATATAGTGCTCAGAACGCCGCTTTTTATGACACGGTAATCGTAAAACTATAAGATTTCTTCTCTCCCGGTTCCGCGAACTGTACGTTGCGCTTCTCCTCGAACTGGTCGCCCTCATCACTGCAGGTAGACAGTCCCAGCCACGGCTCGATCGCTAAAAACGGTCCCTTGTTTGCGGTCGTCCAGAGGATCAGATACGGGAACTGTGCAAAATCGATCTGTACGCTGTGGTCATGCTTATCGCTCGCCAGCCTGACGCTGCGTGAAGCCAGCTCATCAAACGTGATCGCATCCTTTGCAAATAGGTCAAAGCTCAAGGGCAGGCGTTTCGTGTGATCCAGACACGCACTGCGGTTTTGCAGGTTCAGCAGACCGCTTTCCGTCAACTGCTCAGGAACGGTGCAGGTCTCCTCCTTCTCAAACTCGACATAGTAATCGCTGTAGTCATCGCCCGCAACGATCGGACAGTTGAATGCCGGATGTCCGCCAACGAAAAACGGCATAGTCTCCCCACCCAGATTTTCTACCGTAAATGTCTGACGCACGCTCGCTCCATCCAGCTCATAGGTCACAGCCAGCTTTGCCGCATACGGAAACAGCTCCTGCATCTCCTCGTCACTCGTGATCGCCAGAGTGATCGAATGCATTGACTGCTGCTCACAGGTGAACTCCCTGCCGCGGACGATTCCGTGACGGTTCATA
>CALBJL010000244.1 GCA_937893485.1 uncultured bacterium
ACGGCTGGCTGCCGACGGCACATCCGGTCGCACCGAGCCCTGCATCTGCGGCACTCTCCGCGATCATCGTAAAGTCCGGTGTGCTGGCGACGATCCGCACGGTTTATAACATTGTCGGGGCGGATTTTTTGCGTGGCACATGGGTGCAGACCGCATGGATGAGCCTGACGCTGCTCACGGTGTTTATGGGATCGATGTTAGCTTATCGCGAGCCTGTGATCAAAAAGCGGTTCGCATATTCCACGGTCAGTCAGGTATCCTATATTTTGTTCGGACTGTCGCTGTTACAGGAGCAGGCATTCACCGGCGCATTGCTGCATGTCTGGTTCCATGCAATCATCAAGTGCGGACTGTTTTTGTGCGCGGGCGTGTTTGTTGTGATCTGCGGCTGTAAGCGCGTGGATGAATTGAAGGGGATCGGGCGGAAAATGCCGGTGTTTATGGGCTGCTATACCTGCTTTGCACTGGCACTGGTCGGTATACCGCCGACGAGCGGATTTGTGAGTAAATGGCAGCTGGCGCTCGGCGCGCTGGATGCGGATGTCGGATGTTTCGGCTGGTTCGGTCCTGTGGTGCTGCTCGTCAGTGCCTTGCTGACAGCCGGATATCTGTTGCCGATTGCGATGCGTGGATTTTTCCCCGGCGTGGAAGAATGCAGTGAGCAGGTCACACGGCTTGAAAAAAAAGAGCCGCCGCTTCTTATGCTCCTGCCGATCATGATACTGGCGGCAGCGGCTGTGCTGTTTGGCGTATTTCCGAACGGACTGATTGGATTCTGCCGGAATCTGGCAGCATATTTCATGTAGAAGGGAGTAGGCATATGAATGGAACCTTGCTTGTGGCAGTCGTTTTGCTGCCAATCTTTCTTGCGATGCCGATCTCTCTGATCCGGTGGAAACAGGATACACATTGGATGCTCTATGCCGAGGGGGTCGTGCTGCTCACCTCTGCACTTGCATATTATGCACTTGCAAATTCTGACCGGCAGATGCATGTGCTGTTCCGGTTTGCAAACGATCTGGAGATCGCGTTTTGCATTGATGGGCTGGCGACTGTATTTGCGGCGCTCGTGTCGTTTCTGTGGCCGCTGGCGACGCTGTATGCATTTGAATATATGAGCCATCTGGAGCACCGGCGGTTGTTTTTTATGTTTTATGTGATGACCTTCGGTGTGACGCTGGGTATTGCTTTTTCGGGCAACATTCTGACGATGTACTGTTTTTATGAGATGCTGACGATGGTCACACTGCCGCTTATCATCCATCCGCTCAGCAAGGAGGCAATCAGTGCGAGCCGTACCTATCTGCTGTACTCGCTCGGCGGTGCGGCATTTGCGTTTATCGGAATGATTTTTATTCTGTACTATGGCACGACCGGAGCTTTCGTGCCGGGTGGTGTGATGCATACGCCCGCCGTCATGGACAGACAAAATCTTTTTCTCGTTATATATGTGATTACGTTTTTCGGTTTTTCGGTTAAGGCAGCGATGTGGCCGTTTGGCGGCTGGCTGCCGAAGGCGGGTATTGCGCCGACGCCGGTAACGGCATTGCTGCACGCGGTCGCAGTCGTCAAGGCGGGTGCGTTTGCGCTGATGCGGATTACCTATTACAGCTTTGGCGTGGAATTTCTGCGTGGAACATGGGCGCAGACACTGCTGCTCGTATTTGTGATCATTACGATTGTGTATGGTTGCAGCCGTGCACTCAAGGAAACGCATTTAAAGCGACGGCTGGCATATTCGACGATGAGCAATCTGTCGTACATTCTGTTTGGTGTGGTGCTGATGAGTCCGCTTGGGCTGGTGGGCGCGCTGTGCCATATGGTGTTTCACGCATTTATGAAGATCTGTTCATTTTTCTGCGTGGGCGCTGTGATGCACCAGACGAAGAAAAATTATGTACATGAGATCAATGGGCTGGGACATGTGATGCCGGTCACATTTGTGATTTTTACGATTTCGGGACTGGCGCTGATGGGCGTGCCTGGACTGCCGGGCTTTATCAGCAAATGGAATCTGGCAAAGGCGGCAGTATCGAGTGAACAGCCACTGGCGCTCGTCGGTGTGTTTGCACTGCTTGTATCGGCGCTGCTGACCGCGGTCTATATGATGAGTATTTCATTCCGCGCGTTTTGTCCGGGCAGGAAGTTTGACTATGAAACGGTGGCGGGTTACCGTGATCCGGGCTGGCGGATGCTCGTGCCGCTTGTCGTTTTTGTGCTTGTGCTGTTTTTATTTGGACTGCACAGTGAGCCGCTCGTGAAGCTGTTTACGGCGCTGGCATCAGAGCTATAGAAGGAGGGACATGTATGCGATTTTATCTTCCGGATCTGTGCGGATATGGTTTGAGCTTTGAACTGGACGGATTCCGCGTCGTCTTTGTGGCGGTGGCGGTCTTTGCGTGGCTGTTTGCACTGGCGCTGTCCTGTGACTATATGAAGCACGAGGCGCACAAAGAGAGGTATTACCTGTTTACGGTCGTGACACTCGCTGCGACGGTTGGAGTATTTTTGTCGGCAGATTTTTTTACTGCGTTTATCTTTTTTGAGATCATGTCGTTTACATCCTATACATGGGTTGCACAGACGGAAAAAACGGAGGCACTGCGCGCGGCAGACACGTATCTGGCGGTGGCTGTGATCGGTGGTCTTGCTATGCTTATGGGGATGTTCCTGCTGTATCATATGTTTGGAACGCTCGATTTTGAGGAACTGGGCAGACGGACGGCGGAGATCGCGCCGACACCGATGTACTATGCGGCGGGCGTGTGTATTCTGACCGGATTCGGGGCAAAGGCGGGTGTTTTTCCGTTACACATCTGGCTGCCGAAAGCGCATCCGGTCGCACCGGCACCGGCATCCGCGCTGCTGTCCGGTGTGCTGACGAAAACCGGTATTTTCGGTGTGATCGCACTCACGGTACGGATGTTTGCAGGGGATTTTGCGTGGGGCAGGCTGATCCTGATTCTCGGTGCCTGCACAATGCTTGTGGGCGCGGTGCTGGCAGTGTTTGCGCTGGATCTGAAACGCACCCTTGCGTGCTCGTCGGTTTCGCAGATCGGCTTTATTATGACGGGCATCGGCATGTGCGGGCTGCTGTATGGGGAGCATGCACTGGCGGCACACGGAGCGATGCTGCACATGATCAATCATTCGCTGATCAAGCTCGTGCTGTTTTTGTCGGCAGGTGTGATCTATATACAGACGCACCGGCTGGATCTGAACGAGATCCGCGGTTTCGGGCGGAAAAAGCCGTTTCTGGCAGGCTGTTTTGCAGTGGGTGCGTTGTCGATCGGAGGTATTCCGTTGTTTAGCGGCTATATCAGCAAGACGCTGATCCATGAGAGTATTCTCGAATACGGGGCTGTCGGCTGGATGAAGGTGCTGGAGATCGTGTTTATCGTGAGCGGTGGGCTGACTGTCGCGTATATGACGAAGCTGTTTGTGACGATCTTTATAGAAAAAAATACAGATGAGGCATTGCAGCGGCGGTATGATGGGATGCAGCGTTACCTGTCACCGCTCAGTGCGCTGGCGATCGGAGTGCCGGCAGTTGTGCTGGCGGTGTGGGGACTGTTTCCGCACCGGCTGATGGATCGTGTGGCTGCACTCGGAGACGGATTTTATGCACTTGCAGAATCGACAGGCGCGGCAGTGGTACACTATTTTTCGCCGGAGAATCTAACGGGTGCTGCTTATTCGATTGTGATCGGTGTGATTGTGTATGTGCTCGTGATCCGCAGGCTGTTGATGACAGGAGGGAAGGAGCGTGGGCAGGTGCTTGTGGATCGTCTGCCGAAATGGATGGATCTGGAGGATCTGGTCTACCGACCGGTTTTGTTACGGTTTTTGCCGTGTGTGTGCGGCATTGCCTGCCGCGTGTGTGACAGTCTGGTGGATACGGTCGTCGTGTTCTTACGCCGGACGATCTACCGTGATACGCCGCTGCCGCGTGAGTATACCGAAGGGAATGCGCTCACAAGGGCGCTCGGCAGATGCATGAACCGCTGGCGCGATCTGGCGAACCATACGTGGCGCAGACGCAACCCGATCAAGACGGATTATGTGCACTGGCTGGCGGTGTGCAGCGATCAGATCACGCAAAACAATCGGGTTATTACGCGCAGTATCTCATTCGGGCTGCTGCTCTTTGGGGTCGGGTTTTGTCTGATGCTGTTTTATCTCATTGCGGGGGATTTGCATGTGTAAATGGGATCGCCGTTATTTGGCTTAAATATAGGTGATGACGAAACTTTATATGAGGTCGCAGCTCCTGCAAGCATGTAAATGATTTTCTGATCTTTTACGGCTTGGCTGCGGTCACAACAGTATCCCGATCATCTGCTCCGATTGTCCGTCGGTGCCTCGCTGTTTCTTCAGCCTTGGCTCGATGTGTCCTTCGCACACATAGC
>CALBJL010000245.1 GCA_937893485.1 uncultured bacterium
CGCAGTATTTGTAGAGCTGATGGATCGTCTTTGCGCCTACGCCTGAAATATTTGCCAGCCAGTATGCGTATAAAATATCGTTTTCCTCCGTTCCATTTCCCACCGCTACACCTCCCAGAATTTTTTATCCAGACTGCGGTAGCAGACTGCCTCGGTCAGATGGCGTACCGTGACCTGTTCGCTGGCATCCAGATCGGCGATTGTACGTGCTACCTTTAAAATCTTGTGATAGGCGCGCGCCGAAAGCTGTAGTTTCTCATACATCCGCTCCATATAGCGGACACCCTTCTGATCCAGTCCGCAAAACTGCTCGATGCGCCCACCCGGTATCTGGCTGTTAAAAAACCATTGTTCGTGCGCGTAGCGCTGCTGCTGCAGGCGATGCGCCATCCACACGCGCTCCCTGATCTGCGCGGAGGACTCTCCGTGCGCCACGCTTGTCAGATCCCGGTAGCTGACAGGCTCCGCCTCCGCACACAGATCGATCCGGTCAAGTAACGGCTGGCTGATCCTCGTCAGATACCTCCGGATCGACGTATTGCTGCACCGGCAGCGGCTTCTGTCCGGATAAAACCCGCATTTGCACGGATTCATTGCACAGACCAGCAGAAAATCTGCCGGATAGACAAAGCTATTGTTCACGCGCGTGATCGTGATCGAGCCGTCCTCCATCGGCTGGCGCAAAATCTCCAGTGTCGTCTTTTGAAATTCCGGCAATTCGTCCAGAAACAGGACACCCCGGTGTGCCAGTGACACCTCCCCGGGCTTTGGAACCTGACCGCCGCCCGCCAGCCCCTGCGGGCTGATCGTATGGTGCGGCGCGCGGAACGGGCGCTCCGTGATCAGACCGCTGTTTTTGTGGAGCATGCCGCTCACGCTGTAGATTTTCGACACCTCAAGCTGTTCCATGCGCTCCATCGGCGGCAGAATGCCTGGAATCCGTCTGGCGATCATCGTCTTTCCCGCTCCGGGTGGCCCGATCATCAGCAGGTTATGCATCCCGCTCACCGCAATCTCACAGGCACGGCGCAGCATCCGCTGTCCGTTGACATCCGAAAAATCCGCCGCCGGATGCGCATGTTTCGTCTGAGCCGGCAGCTGCGGGATTGTTTTCTCTACGGTATATGCGCTATTGCAGAGTTCCATGACTGTTTTTATATGGCTGACCGGGAAAATGTCGATGCCGTCCACGACCGCCGCCTCGTGGTAGTTCTGCTCCGGTATGATACATCGGCGGATTCCATGCTCCCGTGCCATGAGCAGCACCGGCAGAATCCCGTCGACTGCCAGAATTGCACCGTTCAGCCCAACCTCACCGATCACAAGTGTCTGATCTATTGCATGCTCCGGAAGAACTCCCAGCGCCACTAGAATCGCCATCGTGATCGGCAGGTCAAAGCCGTTTCCGCTTTTTCTGATATTTGACGGGGATAAATTGATCGTGATACGCTTTGCCGGAAGCTGGTGTCCGCAGTTGCGCAGTGCCGTCCGCACGCGCTCCTTCGACTCACGTACCTCAGATGCGAGAAAGCCGACCATCTCAAAGACCGGCAATCCGTCGCTGACATCTGCCTCCACACAAACAGGCAGACTATCGATCCCCTGTAGGATCGCAGTTGTCACGATACTGTACATATCGTCTCCTCTCTGCGCGCTACATCGGGAAATAATTCATAACAACGAAAAAAAGATGAACCCATTGTAACATGGATTGCATCTTTTTTAAAGTCTTTCCAAAAGAATTCTATGATTCATTCATGCGCAGGCGTTTCGATCGACTCGAATTCATCGCGCAGACGTTTCAGTGCCTTTTTTTCAATCCGGCTGACATAGGAGCGTGAGATGCCGATTCTGGCTGCGATCTCCCGCTGCGTGAGCGGCCTTGCGCCGTCGAGTCCGTAGCGGAGTACAATGATCTGCCGCTCCCTCCCGTGTAAAATCTCCGGAATCATTTTGTGCAGCAGGCTGATCCGCCATTTGAGATCCAGTGTCTCTACGACATCCGGATCATCGCTCTCGCAGATGTCCAGCAGGCGGATCTGGTTGCCCTCCTTATCTGTCCCGACCGGCTCGTAGAGTGATACTTCGCGCGAGGTCTTCCGCTTGGAGCGCAGATACATGAGCAGTTCATTTGCTATCCTCCCCCCAATGCGTTTTTGAAACACTGGGGGGATTAGTTTTTCCCTGGCGATCATCCTCCATATCGTCATCCTCATAATCTACATCGGAGAAGTCCACCAATTTCTCGGTTTCCTCATCATCTTCGGTATTATCAGATCCAACGGCAGCAATTTCCGGATACTCAATTTCATCATCCCTAACACCAAACAAAATGACATGAGCATTGACACCATCCCAGACCACCTTACGCACGATGGTACGAATAGCAGCACGTTTCTGCTCAACTGTCATTTCATCAATGCCATCCTTGAAGATGGTCAACAACTGACGAAGCAAATCAAATTCAACATCGCTAAGAGCGTGCTGTGAAGTCAGTCCTTCCAATTCCTGAATACGCTGTTCAAGGGACTGGTATTCTCCATTCAACTGTTCAATTCGTTTGGTTACATGAGCCTTGGCTGTGCTGTCACCCATATCCACAAGAGAATCTACCAGAGAATTGATTTTCTTCTCGGTTTCTGCTTTTTCTTTTCGCATATCATCCAGTCGCTGTTCATAGTCCATGCGATTGCCAGTATAGAATCTGCGGCTCTGCTCCAACTGTGCAATGAAAGTATCTTTGTCCTCTGCAAGCATTTTAATCTGCTCAACTACAGCCATATCCAACGTGTTGCCATTGGCATTTTTGCTGTTGCATACAGATCTCTGACTGCGTTCTTTCATCTTGCAGACATAGGTGTAAATCACCTTGTCATCTGCCGTTTTGCGTTTGCTCATTTTCGGATACATACGCTCGCCACAACTACAGAACAACAGACCAGTCAAAAGTGCTTCGTTGCTGCGTGGCTTTCTGAAAGATTTGGATTTATTACGTTCCAGAGATTCTTGAATCTGCACCCACACCTTACCCGGAATCAAACCCGGATGCTTGCCGACAGATACAATCCACTCACTTGCAGGGAGATACTTTGTAGCTCTACCTTTTTCCTGATCGGTACGGTTATAAGCCATAATACCATGCTGGTTGTCGAAAGCATCTTTTTCCGAGAACAAATCTGTGCCGTTCTGAATGAAGTAATTATAAGCATCTTCGTCCGCAATCATATAAACCGGATTCTGCAAAATGGCTTTGATGGAGAAGCGAGTAAAGTAGTTGTTGTTCTTCGTCTTGACACCCTGTTTGATCAAGGCAGCTTCTGTCAATGTCAGAGAATCTGTTTCTATATATAAGTCATAAATCATTCTGACAATATCAGCTTCATCCGGAATCAATTTCAGCTTGCAGGCTTTCTTAGACTTACCATCAACGGTAATACTCTTAACTGCTTCAGAAGCATATCCGGTAGGTGTTGTGCCGCCAAGCCAGCGTCCGGTCTTTGCCAGTTCGTGCATATTATCACGGATACGCTCCGCAATAGTTTCACGCTCCAACTGCGAGAAAACAGATGCAATATACATCATTGCTCGTCCCATAGGAGTGCTTGTGTCAAACTGCTCTTTGATAGAAACAAAAGAAATATCAAGGCGAGCAAGTTCTTCAATCAGACTTGCAAAGTCACTGATATTTCTGCTGATACGGTCAAGACGATAAACAATGACCGCCTTGAACTTTCGTTTCTTGGCAGCGTCCATCATCTTCTTGAAATCGGGGCGATTCAGATTACCGCCTGAAAAGCCCTCATCTTCATATACTACAACTTTATCTACAGCGGCATCACCATAATGCACACGAACATATTCTTTGCATAGTTCTACCTGATTACCGATACTTTCACCTTTTCCAGTAAATTTAGACTTACGGGAATAGATAGCTATGATGTCATCATTTTTCCTCATTTCATATCCTCCTTATCTTGATATGTGATATGTCTTGTGGTATTATAACATAGCGTATCAATAAGGTAAACAGATTGGAGAGTTTTCTATGAAATCAATCTTTGAAGAAATGGGCGGAACCTATACATTGGGTGCTGACGGAATGTATTATCCAAACCTTGTACTCCCTGAAGAAGAACCACATTACGGCAAGTACGGCAGAATGCGTCTGTGCCATATGAAAGAACACCGATAGCTGCAACAAATGGAATAAAACTCAAAAAGCCAAAGAATACATTTTGCAGAATAACCGTTGTCATAAACTGCATCAAAAGCACCATGACTTCGAGCGTTACCAGATAGATCATTGTCTGTCCAAGATTATCATTTTGTACTTCTTTTACTTTGGGCAGATCATTGTCGCTCTGGTAATCATCATTCAGTAAGTAATCTGTGGTAACACCGAACAGCTTACTGAGTTGAAGAATATTGCTTGCATCTGGCATCGCAGTATACCTATTCCCAACGAGAAATAGCTTGTCGTGATACATTCAGCTTTTCAGCCAAATCTTCCTGCGACATTCCATTAGATTTCCTTAATCCGATAATTTTATCTGATAGCTTCATTTGAAACCCTCCTTTGCTTTTGTGATTTCATTGTACTTAATAATACCAAGAAACTCCACCACATCAGCTTTACATCTCCGCAACATGAGTTTACATTGTTTATTTTTCAAGAATTTGCGGATCAAGGAGGAAGTCATAAATGTTCACAGTCAAAATACCATACTCATCGTAGTTCGGCTGAACGATGTCTTTGGTAACAACAATTTTCTTGAAAGAATCATCAATCTTTCTGAATGGTCTGATTTCCTGAGTACGCTTCGCTTCATCTGGCAGAGAGTACGCAGACTGGATGTAGTATCTGGAAGAACCAAGATTGCATACAAAATCAACTTCAAGTTGTTTGCGGATAACCTTACCTTCCTGATCTCGTTCCGCAATCGGTATTACACCTACGTCCACGCTGTAGCCACGCATACGAAGTTCGTTATAAATTACATTCTCCATAGAATGGGTCTGCTCGAACTGACGGAAATTGATTCTGGCATTGCGAAGTCCAAGATCGGAAAAGTAATATTTCTTTGGTGTTTCAATATATGCTTTTCCTTTAATGTCATATCTTTGTGCCGATTCAATCAGAAAAGAATCCTCAAAATAATCCAGATATTTCTTAATGGTAGCGGAAGTGATTCTGGATTTCTTTACGGTCTTGAAAGTGTTCTTCAATTTTTCCGGATTGGTCAGTGAACCAATGGCAGAGGAAAGAATGTTCAGAAGATCTTCCAATTCTCCGATGTTCTTTACTCGGTTACGTTTGGTAATATC
>CALBJL010000246.1 GCA_937893485.1 uncultured bacterium
GACCGCATGGTCTGGGCGATTTTTCTGTCAGGGGAGTTTTTTTACAGCCCCATTGACAATTGCATAGTGAAAATTTTATAGTACCATCAGTATCTCAGTTGCATTTCTATCTGATCTCTTACTTGTTTATTATTGATACTACAATATATTATTCAACATCAATTATAATATCATCATTTTCATCTTCTTTATCTCCAGCAGAGAAATCACCTTCAAAAAACATTTTATATGCCCTATCAGCAATAATTTTTGTTTCAGCAAAATCTAATCCACCATTAATTACCGCACCTACACCCGGAATCATTTTACCAAGATTAACGATGCCCTTTTCGCCCATTTTTGTGATAAATCTAAAACCAACTTTTTGATTGATTTTAGTCAACGCTTTTCCGGGTATTTTTTGAATAGCTTTTTCAGCAACCTTAACACCTACTTTAATACCGGCATTTTTGACTACTCCATTTACTGATACTCCAGCAAGACAAGCATATATAAAAGTCTGTACCTGATCAGCCTTTAAATCATATCCTGCCAAATATGCTGTGCATGCTATCATCCTTATCTGAACATATAATACACTTCCTATATTCGCCGGAATACTGACAGGCAATGTAACTACACCACCAAAACCAGTTATAAATCCCGATGTAGTGCATTTTGCAATTTGATTTTTTAGCATGATCTTTGCAGCCTTTTGAGGATCCTTTGCCTTCCTTACGTACTCATTTGCAAACTGCTCAATTGGAGGACTTACTTTATTAATACCATGTAGTGCTTTATCATAACATGTATCTAACATCTTCATTACATCTGCTTGCGTTATTAATTTTGCCATCATTTAGTCCTTTCTTACAACTCTCTTATTGCAAATCAATCTTGCATTCATACCATCCACAGAAAGCATTTGCATTCATTTCAAGATTCTTTTTCATACACATTTTTCTACACTGATCATCAAATTCCCATTGGTTAAAACGAGGATTTCTCGGCTTTATCGCATTATTTGACGGATCATACCAATGTTTACAAAATGCACACTTCTTTGTTTTTTCAATATTTACTATCATACTTGCCTTATACCACCAATTTATCCCACATATCCGCTTCCTGCAGAAGTGCTTCAATAAACTGCCGTTTTTCTTCTTCCTCCTTCGAATCTGTTTCCTTTTGCCCATATGCACAAGCTGCCAGATAGTCCTGCATATGATATCCGTTTACAATATTCAATGCCCAGATTTCAGGAATGTCGCATTTTTGCTGCAGTTGCCCACTAAGCTCTCTTTGTACGACCGCATCATTAAAAATATTTAATTCCCGCAGATACTGTCTTTTCTGCTGATATATTTTGCAGATATCCTCATTTAATTCCTGCTTCACCCTTCTCTCCCCCTTGTCTTCATATTCAGTTCTGCAATTATTTTAATATTTCATCCTGACATTTCCTGTCTATTGGTAGATTGTTATTTTCCAATTTACAATCTCTCCGATTTCATATTTTATATAATGGCATCAATATTATTTATTGCAAAACTAATTTTATCACTATTTTCATAAAATTACCACCATTAGTTAACATTATATATAAGGTGGTGATTTTATATATGTCTACAAAAAACTCTTTAAATTCCTCCATAGGATCACGCATTCAACTCATTCGAAAGAAATCCGGCTTAACACAGATGGTTTTTGCCGAAATGATAGGTGTCTCTACACAGTATATTTCTGACCTGGAGCGGGGCGTAGTAGGTGCTTCCGTTTCAACTATTGTGAAGATCAGTGATACACTCAATGTTCCAACAGACTATATCCTTCGGGGGGTAGATCCTGCTACCGAAAAACCGATTGATCTGTTTCTGGCGATCAGTAAATACAATACGGATCAACAGGAGCTTATCTTAGATGCCATCAAAAACTTTCAGAGTGCTTTTTCCTATCCAAAAGAGGCACAAACGAAATAATCTTTATTTCCTGTCTGCTTCTATTGTTACTTTAGCATTTCACTTTGACACTACCTGTCTATCTGAAAATATTTTATGATACAAAAAAGGAGCATCCTCTTGGATACTCCTTTTCGTGTAAAAAATAAGAGCGCGAGACGGGACTCGAACCCGCGGCCTCGACCTTGGCAAGGTCGCGCTCCACCAACTGAGCCACTCGCGCATGTTTTTGCATGTTGCCATGCATTGAAGGTATTAAGTTAATAATATGTTCTTCTCTGCGTTATTCCAGAGAAGCGGGTGATGGGAATCGAACCCACGTATCCAGCTTGGAAGGCTGGTGTTCTACCATTGAACTACACCCGCATATCTTTTGTCCTGTCTGGATAACCCGAACAAATAAGATAATAACAGAGAACTCGGTTTATGTCAAGACACATTATCAATTTTCTGTTATAATGCCCAGAACCGGAATCGAACCAGTGACACGAGGATTTTCAGTCCTCTGCTCT
>CALBJL010000247.1 GCA_937893485.1 uncultured bacterium
CCCGCGACCAGTTATGCAGATTCACAATATCCGCATCATCCGCAAACGTGACAACAAAGTCCGTGACCGCCGAACAGATATAGCCGATCATGACACCGCAGACGACCAGCATCGACATCTGGTGCACACGCCTTGCCGCCAGCAGCACAAAGCCCGTCACGAGCATCGCCCCCGCAAACGCCATCACGATCAGCACTGCCGAGCTGATGCCGGCGGTGTTTCCGAGCAGAAATACCATGACGAGCGACACGGTCAGCTTAGCTCCGGAGGAGATACCGAGCACAAACGGGCCTGCGATCGGATTGTGGAAAAACGTCTGCAGCAGATACCCTGCCAGTGCCAGCGCGCCGCCGAGAATCAGTACCGCAGCCGCACGCGGAAGGCGGATGTTCCACACGATGCCGTATACGGTGTCACTGACTGTTTTCCCGCTCACACACGCAAGCAGCTCGCGCAGCGGAATTGACACACTTCCGATCCCAATATTTAATAGAAAGAATGCGGCTGTACCGATCCCGAGCACGGCAAATGCCGCGATTTCCCGCGTATAAGTACGGCTGTGTTCCTGAGGTTTTTTCGGATGTTTCTCCGTAAGTTCCATAGGTGTCATAGGCATCCCCTTTTTTCCTATATGATATAGGTTCTTATACGTCTGTTTTGACAACTCCCTGATTGATTGCTACGCTCATTTTAACGGATAGATATACGTCATTTCATGTGCCGCATCGCCCGTAAAGATCGCGTGCAGATCCTCAATAAACGCACCTGCCGACATCGTATGCTGATACATGTCATTCGTCGTACACCAGACGTTTCCGCTTTGCACCGCCTTGAAATCACGCAGCATCGAACTCTTTGCCACCAGATCATCCACTGTATCCAGCTCGCCGTCGATCGTACTGTTATAAATCAGACAATCCGCATCCTTTGCCTTCACATAAAATTCTTCCATCGTCATGTTTACAGTTGATTTGTGGTCAGTATCCGAGCCGAGCGCATCAAATACATACGTTCCGCCTGCCAGCCCGATCATCTGTGGTACATAGTCTGCGGTCTTTCGCACGTTCACAGTCCCGTTGGAGGTCAGATAGAAAAATGCCACCGTCTGTCCGGTCGGTGTCTCGTCCTGTGTGACGCGCTCTAAAATCTGCGTCTGCCGCTCGAATGCCGCATCCGCCTCTGTCTCCCTGCCGAGCAGCGCCCCGTAAAACCGGATCCACTCCACTCGGCCGAGCGGATGTGCCTCATAGCTCGAATAATCGATCATGGACGGAATCCCAAACTCTGCCAGCTTTTCCAATACCTCAGGGGAATGTGTAATCATCGTATTTTCAATCGCCAGATCACAGCCCTCGGATACGATCAGCTCATAGTCCGGCATACTGTATTTTCCGGCATAGATCATACTGCCGTTTTGCATCGCTTCACGGGCTTCATCGATATACCAGCCGTCCTCCTGCTGTCCGGAAAAACGAATGCAATTGATCGCATCCAGCTCACGGAACAGATCCATCGCTGCCGTTGCAACAAGATACAGATGATCGAGCGGCCGTTGCAGCACTGTAACCCCATCATCCAGTCCCTCCGGTGTCTGTGCGCCCTCCGGAACGACCAGATACTGCGCACCGTCTGCCTTTGTCGTAAGCATCACATAGCCATCCTCATAATAATCGACGGCAAACTGCGAGGCATATTCTGTTTTCATGCTTTCCTTATATACAAGCGATCCCGCTGACTGTGTCTGCGTTTCCTGTCCGGTCAATGCATCCGCCTGATTCCGGTCAGATGCAGAAGAAGGACTGCCGCAGCCCAAAAGCCCCAGCAGTCCTGCCAATACCAGTATCAGAGATCCGATCACCTGTATCTTTCTTCTGTTTTTCATGGTTATTCCTCTGTCTTTGCTGTATCTGAGAGAAATGTCAATGTGTATTCGATCTCATGCGGCGTGCTCATCGCTATCGTATCACCAATGACCGTGACCGGTATATCAAGTGCAGCTACCGGTATCTCAAATACCGAATTGCCCTCCGTGTTGACCGGAAGATACTTCTCTCCGTCTACAAGCATATAATCGTAGTTCGGACTGCTCCACGTGACTGTCGCCGTGATCCGGTCACCGGCTACTGTAATCGTAGCCGGTGACTCGATATATGCTCTGCCGCTGCCACCCTCGAAAGTGACATTTATCGTGTAGCTTCCATCCTCAAGCTGTCCGGCAGCAGCGTTTTTTTGGTCTGCTGCATCGTCCCCCGCCGGTGTCACATTTGTCACAGATACCTTATGGTCATACCATGTGCCCTTTGTGCCGACCAGCGCAACATCAAATTCCTCATCCAGCACCGGCACCGGAATATCAAAGCCGTTGACTTCCTCACTCATACCGTCATCATAAGTAACCGTATCCACCGTCGGCTCTAAGAGCTGTGCGCCTTCCTTTTGCGCATCCTCTGCCAGTCCGGGATAGAGATTCACGATATTTTTCGAGGTCAGTGAAATATGGATCACCATCTCACCGTCTTTGACCGTCAGCGTACCTTTTCCATCGCATGCCTCATTCACATGAAACATGCTGCTGTCTGTATGGAACTCTGCTGTATACACGCCATCTGCAAGCGCCGGCTCCTGCGGTTTACCCGCCTCGTCAGACACTTCCGGATCTGTCTGCTCCTCTCCGTCAGCCTCCTGCGTGGTCTGCGTGGTCTGCGGTGTCTCTGTTTCCTGCTGCTCACCGCCGTTGCTGCTGCATCCGAACAATAAGGTGCTTGTCAGTACCAGCATACTGACCACTGCTGTCATTTTCTTCATTTTATGATACTTCCTTTATTGATTTCTTATTTCAGCACTGCTGCGGTGTGTGCCACATACAACTGCTGGATCGCCGCGATCTCACCAAGTCCTGCGATCTGTGTATCTACGCTGTCAAACGCTCCGCTTGCCTCAAACATGCTCTTCCATGAGTCGTCGTCATCGCCTGCCATATCGTTGTTCGCATGATCTCCTGCTACAACCATCAACGGACGGAGAATCACCTTCTTGTATCCGGCTGCCTTTACTGCCTCAATCACTGCCTCGCATGCGGTCTCCTCGGGCTCACCCTCTACGGTTCCGATAAACACATTCTTATATCCGAGCTCACCCATCTGTGTCTGCATCTGGCTGTAAGATACCTTTGCAGTATGTGAAGTACCGTGTCCAAGAAATACATATGCTACACCGTCTGCCTCTGCTGCATCTAAGCTGTCATAGCCAGCATCTGCAACTGCCTCTGCGGTAATTGCCTCTGCGACTGCCTTCTTGTCATCGTTGATCACGGCTGCATCGCTTCCAACCTCTCCGAGTAACGGCTCTGCGATCTTTACAGACTCGAACTGATCCTTGTATTCCTCAACTGCTGCTGTCAGCTCGTCATACTCTGCACCATGCATCAGATGTGTCGGCTGAACAACCAGATTCTTTACACCGTTGTCAACCGCTCGCTGCAATGCCTGATCCATGTTATCGATGCGCTCGCCGTCACGCGCCTGTACATGGTTGATAATGATCTGTGCGGTAAATGCGCGTCTGACAGACCAGTCCGGATTTGCCTCCTGAATGGCATCCTCAATACCCTTGATGTCAGCGACACGGCTGTCATTGAAGGAAGTACCGAAGCTCACAACAAGGATCTCGTTCTCACCGATCTCATCCTGATTGCGGGGATCATCCTTGGATGCATCTCCGGTATCTCTGCCGAAGTAATCGGGATCTGCATTCTCGCCCTCAACCAGCGCCTTCTGTGCATCGGTCAGTGCATCCCATGCCTCTTTGGCTGCTGCACACTGTGCGTCAGTATCGTCGGTACGCTCCTGTACATAAATTGCATCAATCAATGCTGCCACCTCATCTGCTGCCTTCTGATCCGCATCAGCGTCATCCTCTGTATCCTGCTCTTCCTGCGTATCATCTGTTGTCTCTGTGTCACTGTCTGACTGCTCCGTGGTGTCCTCTGTCTGCTGTACAGGCTCCTCCTGCTTGCTGCCACAGCCTGCCAGTCCCAATGAAGCTGTGAGTGTCAGTGCTAACATCATTACTACTGCTTTCTTTTTCATTTTTCATGTCCTCCTTGTGGTGTTTCGCCCTCAGACCTGACTTATAGGCAACAAAAATAAAAACCCTCTCCTAATCTCAGGTAAAGGGTCTGCACGCAAAGAAAACCGAAAAATGAACTATCAAAAATGAACTGCCCTGTTTCCAGTCCTCATGTACAACCAGTTACTCGTGGTCTGAAACGAAAACAAATGATTTCGTTACGGTACAGCACTCAGGCAGGTCTCCCGACTCATAGATCATCGCATCCGCTATCTTCCCAGTTTCCCAGTGATTTTTCTGCCTCTGCTCCCTAATTACGGTGACGAGTTCGCACAGGATTTGCACCTGTTTCCCTTTTCACCGGAACCGATCCGCATATCTGCTCCACAAATTATGACCAGATAATAACCAGATCCTTCCGACACCTAAGCACTCTGTATGTAATTCGTATGCATTCTATCACACCTCATGTCCGGATGCAACAAAAACTTTTTTGCCGTTGCACTTCCTATCACATAGGCGTTTGCGAAACTATCAATATGGCATTTTGAGACATGTGAGCACCATATCTCGTATTTGCAGCTCCCGCAAGTGCATCTG
>CALBJL010000248.1 GCA_937893485.1 uncultured bacterium
CATTACATCTGAGAGCTTGCCGACACCGGACGGCTCAATTAAGATACGGTCGGGATGGAATTTTTCGATCACTTCATTTAAGTTCTTTCCGAAATCGCCAACCAGTGAACAACAGATACAGCCGGAATTCATTTCTGTAATCTCAATACCGGCATTCTTTAAAAATCCGCCGTCAATACCGACCTCACCAAATTCATTTTCAATCAGGACGATCTTCTGTCCGGCAAAGACCTCTTCGATCATTTTCTTGATAAATGTTGTTTTTCCGGCACCTAAAAAGCCGGATACAATATCAATTTTTGTCATTGTTATGCCTTCTTTCTACATTCTGTTACTTCTAACAACCTGTTACATTCTATTGGGTGCGGAGAAGCCGAGCACATCAATACAGGTCTCCAGCACACCACGTGTCAGATCAAGCAAGGCAATATATGCCTGCTGCAATGCCTCATCGGGCTCTGCAAGGATCTTGGTCTCATGATAGAAATGGTTGAGCGCATTTGCCAGGTCATAAATGTACGCGCACACTCTGTGCGGCGCGAGCTCCACAAATGCCGACTCGATCACACCGTTAAATTTGGCAAGTTCCAGCTGCAGGGCTTTTTCACTGTCTGAATGCGCCTCGCCGACACACAGCCCCTCAGTCGAATGTCCTGCCTGTACATATTTATTTAAAATAGACTTGATGCGCACAATCGTATAGAGGATATACGGACCCGTATTTCCCTCAAAGGATGTAAAGCGGTCTACGTCAAAAATATAGTCCTTGGATGCCTGATTGGACAAATCCCCGTATTTGACCGCCGACAATGCAATCTGCGCAGCGATCTCACGCGCTTCCTCCTCACTCATCGTCTGGTTCTCATTCTGGTTCGCCATGATCTTTTCATACATCTTATCCTCTATACCGGTCAGCAGCGTTTCCAGACGCATCACGCCTCCCTCACGTGTCTTGAAAGGCTTTCCGTCCTTTCCGTTCATCGTGCCAAAGCCAAGAAAATACAGCTTTGTATCATCGTTTACGATACCTGTCTTTTTCGCACACCGGAATACCTGCGTAAAATACAACTCCTGACGCTTGTCCACCACATAAATGATCTCATTCGGATTGTAAGATATCATGCGCTGTACGATCGTCGCAAGATCGGTCGTATTATAAAGGGACGCTCCGTCTGATTTTAAAATCATACACGGCGGGATCTCCTTTGTATCCGTCTCCTCCTTGACATCAACGACCAGTGCGCCCTCGCTGATATACGCATAGCCGCCGTCCTTCATGCGGCGCACCATCTCCGGAATATAAGGCTGGGCATCACTCTCACCCTTCCATAATTCAAACGAAACATTCAGCCTCTTATAGTTTTTCTTCAAGTCTGTCACAGATACCTTGATAATATGCTGCCAGAGTGCGTGATACCCACGGTTACCATTCTGCAGCTCATAGGTTGCCTGCATCGCACGCTCCTTATAGTTTTCATCCTCTTTGGATTTTTGGCTGGCAGTCGGATAGATCTCCTCCAGCTCAGCAATCGTAAAAGGAGCCTCCTTCGGATATTCTCCCGCAAATGCATTGTTAAAATATGGCAGATCCGGTTTGCGCTCGCGCAGCTCGGTGATGATCAGCCCCATCTGAAGACCCCAGTCTCCGAGATGGACATCCCCGATCATCGTATTGCCAAGGAAAATACCCATGCGTTTAATGCTCTCACCGATGATGGCGGAACGCAGATGTCCGACATGCAGCGGCTTGGCAACATTCGGTCCACCATAGTCAATCATGATAGTCTGCGGCTTTGCCACACGCTCACAGCCGTAATGTTTGTTGGACGCGCCCTTCTCCATCTCCCTCAGATAGTCAGCCAGATATGTTTTCGCCAGCTTCAGGTTCAGGAAACCGGGTTTCACAGCCTGTACCTCCTCGAACAATTCATTTCCGGCAAGCGCTGACGCGATCTGCTCCGCAATGTCAATCGGAGCTTTCTTCGCCTGTTTTGCGAGTGCCATCGCTCCGTTGCACTGAAACTCACAGAGATCGGGTCGGTTTGAAACCGTTACACGGGCATAGCTTTTGTCAAAGCCGAGCCGTTCAAAAGCGCCCTCCATTGTCTGGGTGATCTGGTCTAATAACTTCTTCATATCCGTTTCCTTTCCTTTGGTATATGTTTCATGGCAAAACAAAAAAACGCATAGCGTTTTTTTGTAATGGCTATTTCCTATCTTTTTCGCCGTAACTACAGACCGTTACGTCTCTTCCTCGGTATGCTCGATCAGATCACGCAGCGCGTCGTTCTTCTCCGCAAGAATCGACTGTATCTGTTTATTCTCCGCCTTATCCGTCTCACCGGTTTCCTGAGTACCCGCTTGTGCGTCGGCAGCGGCATTCGTCTCTACCTCCTGCCGCATACGCTCAATCTCCCTGCGTTTGCTGCTCTCTACATCCTGTGCCTCACGCTTCAGACGTTCGATGATCTCCTCCGCCGCATGCAGCTCCGCCTCTGCAATCCGCAACTGATGTGCCTCATCCGCTCCTCCCTCCTGTTGTGCGGATTTTACTGTCTGCGAAGGCTCGTCCTCCTGCTGCGCAGCACGCAGTTCCTCTGGTGTCATATAATGCACATTCCACCATTTTATAATACTGTGCTCCATTTTTTCTTTTTCATCGCGTTCTTTAATCAAATCTTTCATGCCACCTATTATATATGATGCGTAAAAATAATTCAACCGCAAGCTGCGCAAATGACACCCAATGTGAATATTTTTTTGCCAGACGTACACACTGATAGTAATAAATGCATAAGCATGGAGCCACCCAACCGGTCGCTCAAATCAGAATAACGTTTCGGAGGATATCCTCATGTCTGCATACAAAGTCGAGATCTGCGGTGTCAATACCGCCAAGCTCCCAATACTCAAGGAAGATGAAAAGGATGCCCTGTTTGCGCGCATCCGCGAGGGCGATCCGCTCGCAAGAGAAGAATATATCAAAGGAAACCTGCGTCTGGTACTCTCGATCATCCGGCGTTTCTCCGGCCACACGGACAACATTGATGATCTGTTTCAGATCGGCTGCATCGGGCTCATGAAATCGATCGATAACTTTGACCCAACACTCGGTGTGAAGTTCTCGACCTACGCTGTGCCCATGATCATCGGCGAAGTGCGCCGGTATCTGCGTGACAACAGCAGTATCCGTGTCTCACGCTCGCTGCGCGATACCGCCTACAAAGCGATCCATGCCAAGGAACAGCTCATGAACCGCACACAGGAGGAGCCAACAATCGATGAGATCGCCGCTGAATCAGGGCTGACCAAGGAGGAGATCGTCTATGCACTCGATGCGATCCAGAGCCCGGTCAGCCTCTATGATCCGGTCTACACCGACGGCGGCGACACGCTCTATGTCATGGATCAGATCGCTGACAAAAAAAATAAAGAATCCCGCTGGATCGAGTCGCTCTCGTTGTCTGATGCAATGGAGCGGCTCGGCGAGCGGGAAAACTATATCATAAAGCTGCGTTTTTTTGAGGGCAAGACCCAGATGGAGGTTGCGCAGGAGATCCATATCTCACAGGCACAGGTGTCCAGACTCGAAAAATCTGCCCTCAACCATATGAAAAACTATTTGAAATAAAGTCACTACTACACTAGCGGTCCCACTTGTCACAGAGCGAATTGATCTGATCGGCAAAACGCGCCAGTTCTTTGTTCGGCAGTCCTTCGCTCTTGTTGATGACCGCGAGCAGCCTCTGTCCTGCCGCGAGCAGTCTGGCAAATACATTGCTGGATGCCTTGCTGGAATTCTTCGTCTTTTTCGGCTGCATCATGCGGCTGCCCTGTTTGATACAGGCGTTCGTGAATAGGTCATATATATCGCCGCTGTACGGTGCGACCGCCTCATAGCCGAGTTCCTTATGCAGATGCATCGCGAATTCGTCTGTTACCTTGTCGTCACCGTGAACGATAAATACACGTTTCGGCGGATGCTTTGCAAACGCTGCCGCCCACTCGGTCAGCTTCGTGCGGTCTGCGTGACCGCTGATACCTGGCAGATTAACAATCTCCGCACGCACCTCAATCATCTCACCGAACAGTTTGACCTCCTTGGTGCCGTTTAAGAGCGCGTGACCAAGCGTGCCGGGCACCTGATAACCGACAAACAGAATCGTCGAATCGTCCCGCCACAGGTTATGCTTTAAGTGGTGGCGGATGCGTCCCGCCTCACACATACCGGATGCAGAAATAATGACGACCGGTTTCTTTAAAAAGTTGATCTGCTTGCTGGCATTGCTGTCTACCGCGGTTTTGAGTCCCGGGAACTGGATCGGGTTAATCCCCTTTTCTACCAGCTCAAGTGCCTCTTCGCTAAAGCACTCCTGCACGTTTTTATGAAAGACATTCGTCGCCTCAATCGCCAGCGGACTGTCGATATACACCTCAAAATCTTCAAATTCCGGAAGCAGATGCTCCGTCTTGATCCGGCGCAGGAAATAGAGCATCTCCTGTGTACGTCCGACAGAAAATGCCGGAATGACCAGATTGCCGCCGCGGATGAATGTCCGCTTGATAACCTCTGCCAGCTCGGTTGCATAGTCTACCGGCAGATTGTGTTCGCGATCCCCATAGGTAGACTCCATAATGACATAATCCGCTTCCTCTAAAAATGTCGGGGACTTGATGAGCGGCTTGTTGCCCTGTCCGATATCGCCGGAGAATACGAGTTTGACCTCTTTCTCTTTTTCCGTCACCCAAAGCTCGATCGAAGACGAACCGAGCAGATGTCCCGCATCCACAAACCGGATCTTTAACGCATCATCGACCTGTACGGTCTCGCCATAGATACACGGTGTAAACAGGTTTAATACCCCCTGCACATCCTCCATCGTATATAACGGCTCGATTTGTGCACCGCCGGAACGCTTCGCCTTACGGTTGCGCCACTCCGCCTCAAACTCCTGAATATGTGCGGAATCCTTTAGCATGATCACACACAGCTCATACGTCGCCTGCGTGCAGTAAATACGCCCTCTGAATCCATGTGCATACAATAACGGCAGCAGGCCGGAATGGTCAATATGCGCGTGTGTCACGAGCACAGTATCGACCGCCGCCGCATTGACCGGAATCTCCTGATTTACATATAAATCCGGTCCCTGCTCCATACCACAATCCACGAGCAGATGCTTATCTTCATATTGCAAAAAATGACAACTGCCGGTCACCTCATGAGCTGCACCCAAAAATTCCAATAACATAATACCCATCTCCTTTACGCCTTTTTATCAAGCTCTTTTGCTCATTTACGAAAACTCACTTTTTTGTATTATTCTATCACTTTTTTCTGATTATTCAAAGCGAATTATCTCTTTTTTCAGTCGCCTCATGATCTTTTTTTCCAGTCTTGAAATATAGGACTGCGAGATGCCGAGCGTATCGGCGACTTCCTTTTGTGTCAGCTCCTTTCCGTCCGGCTGGTGCAGCCCGAAGCGCAGCTCCACAATCTGACGCTCACGGTCTGACAGATGTTCGATTGCATTGCCAAGCAGCTTTTTTTCGACCTCATTTTCGATGTCCTTTGAGATCACATCCTCATCGGTTCCCAAAATATCCGATAACAGCAGTTCATTTCCATCCCAGTCCACATTTAACGGCTCATCGATCGACACCTCCATGCGTGTCTTGCTGTTGCGCCGCAGATACATAAGGATCTCGTTTTCGATACAGCGTGATGCATAGGTCGCGAGTTTGATCTTTTTATCCGGATCAAAGGTATTGATCGCCTTGATGAGCCCGATCGTTCCGATTGAGATCAGATCTTCCACGCCGACACCCGTATTGTCAAATTTTTTCGCAATATAGACGACAAGCCGCAGATTGTGCTCAATCAGTTCCTTGCGCGCCTCCGCGCAGTTATCCCCCATGAGCAGGATGCATTCGCGCTCCCGCTCCGCCTCGAGCGGCGGCGGCAGCACCTCCGCACCCCCGATATAGTGAATCTCCCGCTCTTTGCGAAACAGCATGGTATATAGTGTCGGTATCATCTTTAGTTGAAAGCGATTCGGTACGTTGATTTTTATGTACATCCGTTGTCTCCTTTCAAACAATCGTTAAACGCCGCCGGCAGAATCATCCGGTAATCCTTCCCTTCAAAGACCTCCTGCTCCGCTCTGCCGACCACAACCTTCGCCTGTCTGCCACCCTTCCATTCCAGCGCATCCACCGTCGTGACCTCCATCAGACGGTTTCCGGCACCGACGGTCACAAACGGGATCAGCCGCGCCGCCGGTTCATCCCCTGCGAGCTGCCGATATTCCTGCTGTGCCAGTATATACACCGGTGCATGGACATACGGGTCACTCAGACGGTTGCCCGTATCATACAGCCCCATGACTTTCACCGAGGTTTCCCCCTGATGCAGCGTCACACGGTACACCCTGCCATCATGTACCATCCGCCGCTCCTCCAGCACCAACGAAACCAGCAGGCTGCACGCAGACACGATACACCCTGCGGCAAACCAGCATCCCTTCGGCAGATGCGCCTGTGCAATGCCAAAAATTCCTCCGGCAGCGGCAGTTGCCGCTATTCCCCATAAAAAAAGCCGCAAAAATACACCGAGTGTCTGCGGACGGAACAATACCCAAAGCACAAACGCACGCAGCAGCAGACCACCGATCATGACGACCGCTCCGTATCCGGCGATCACAAACAGCAGAATCTGCACCGCCGCCGCCACCGCATTCACCCATAGAATATGTATCACGGGACACTCCCGCTTCATCCACAGATTGACAAACAAACAGACCTGCAGCTCGATAAAAAACGTGCGCAGCCACAGGACATCTATGTAAACTGTCAGCTCCACATATGCATTCCCTCCCCGTTGCTTTGATAAAAATGATTATACTGCTAACCTCATGCAGATTTTGTCATTTCCGATAAGTCAGCATAAAAAAAGATAGACAATCCGCGATCTGAATTGTCTATCTTTTTTATTTATAATTTTTTATAATTATCCGAAATAAACGATTTGAATTTGCGAGTTATCTTCTCGGATTCTTTAAAAACGTCGGGATCTGGATATCCTTCTCCGGCACACTGCTCTCCGGCTTTTTCGGCTTCTGGATGCCTGTAAATGTAGGATTTACCGGTGTTGTTCCTGCTGCGCCTGCCGTCGTGCCTGCTACATTCAGCCCGCGCGAATATGCGTTGCCGGCAGCTCCCAGTCCGCTGCGGCTCGTCAGTCCACTGCTCATCGGGCGTGTGGCTGCTGCTGCGCCTGCTGCCGGGGTAGTCGAATATTTCATACCGCTCATCAGCGGTGTCACAGACGGTTTCTTTGCCTCCAGTCCGGTTGCAATGACGGTAATCTTCGCCGTATCCGTCATAGACTCGTCATACTTCGCACCAAAAATAATATTCGCATCATCGCCTGCCAGATCCTGCACGTAACCGGCTGCATCGCTGGCATCAATCAGGGAAATGTCTCCGGAAATATTGATAATCACGTGTGATGCACCATTGATCGTCGTCTCGAGCAGCGGGCTTGCAACCGCCAGCTTGACAGCCTCAAGTGCCTTGTCATCACCGTGTGCCTCTCCGATTCCGATATGTGCCAGTCCTTTGTCTTTCATGACGGTCTGTACATCCGCGAAATCCAGATTGATCAGTGCAGGCAGGTTGATCAGGTCGGTAATACCCTGTACGGACTGCTGCAATACCTCGTCCGCCTTCTTCAATGCATCCGGCATCGTCGTGCGGCGGTCTACGATCTCGAGCAGCTTGTCATTCGGGATCACGATGAGCGTATCGACACTGTCATTGAGACGCTCAATACCTGAAACTGCGTTTACCATACGCTGCTTTGCCTCAAATTTAAACGGTTTCGTCACAACTCCGACCGTCAGAATACCCATATCCTTTGCGAGCTTAGCTACCACAGGAGCTGCACCGGTTCCGGTTCCGCCACCCATACCACAGGTAACGAATACCATA
>CALBJL010000249.1 GCA_937893485.1 uncultured bacterium
TGTCATCTCATCTCCATCCATTTCTACCAACGGGGTTGTCATTTTGATTTTTTCCATCGTCGTCTCCTCTTTCTTTCCTGTTTTTTATGAATGCGCAATTCGCAGCCCACAATTATTTGTAATGATAGCACACTTTGCCATGCCGCGCAAATAGATTAGACAGACTCCTAAAAAAATAATGTGCGGAAAGGAAACACTGACATGCCCTCCACATAGTATGAACTATAAATCAAATCAACGGAGGACTTCAACATGAGCGATTTAGCTGCTACAAACTGTGGATGCGGATGCGACAACTCTAACGGATGTTCCAGCATTATCTGGATTCTGTTACTGCTTTGCTGCTGTGGCGGAAATGGTGGTTTCCTGAACGGAAACGGTGGATGTGGCAACGGATGCGACAGCATCTGGATCATCCTGCTCATCCTTTGCTGCTGCGGTGGAAACAACGGCAACAATGGCGGATGCTTCTAAATTCCCGGTTCTATGAAAACAAAAAAGGCAGGAATTCCTGCCTTTTTTGTTTGTTGTATGCTGGGTCACCGTTTGTTTTTCGTGTACCCGTTTCCCCGTCCCGCCTGCTGCGCCGGAGCAGGCTTACGGTTTTTCTCCGCTCCCGACTGCTCCTTTTTTCGTTTTAAACAAAGCTCATCCACCTCGTAAATACGGTTTCCATCTATAATTAAACGTCCCATGAACTGATCCTTTCCGCAAAATATTTTGTTATTATATTGTATGTATATTCTGCGTTTTTTCTCATAGGATGAAACAAAAAGGTAACGAAAGGTATCTTTTATCATGAGTATGGAACAGGAATTTACGACTACGCCCTTTGATTCCCATTTGCAGGACCGAACCCTGCAGCTTATAAAAACTGCGATCCCTTACATTCCCTATCAGCGTCAGCGGATGCTCGCGACCGCCGTCAAAATGATGGAACTCTCACGCGCCAATTCCCTGTTTGAGCACAAGGAACCCGCGCTGCAGATGTGCGAGGGCATGAACACCTCCGGCCGGATCTTACAGATGCTGGATGCGATCCGCCCGCTATGTACCCAATCGGATCAGTCCAATATTGACCTGATCACAAATATGCTGTCTATGGCAGATCTCTATGGCGGTATGTTCCGCGGACAGGAGGGCGCATGAATATCGACGATCTTATGAAAGCAGCACCCGGTATCTCACCGGAAAAACTGGAATTCTTAAAGGCATTTGCCAATATGCCGGCCGGCAGCAACTCCGCCGCCATGATGCGCCAGCTCGCGAACTGCCAGCGTCAGGCAAAGGATCAAAATATCCAATTCACGCCAAACGAGCAGGATCTGATGATCCAGCTGCTCACGGCGAATCTCTCACCGTCGGAAAAAGCACGTGTCGATCAGGTGCTCGCGATGTTAAAAATGACCAGACATTAACGCTGTATACACCACCGAATACTCCCTGCATCATGAGTCACGTGATGGGCGGCGCGCATACTGAGCAATGACGATCCCTGCGAAAGCTGCTGCCAGAAGATCTGCGGCGGGCTGTACCCAGAATAGTCCGGTCTGACCGCCGATATACGGCAGCAGGAACAACAACGGCAGATAGAAAAATCCCTGTCTGGCAACCGAGATCCACAAAGCCCTCGCATACTGTCCGATATTTTGCATGTACATACTGCTGACTGCATAGAACCCGAGCAGCGGCAGGCTGAGACACTGGATACGCAGAATCTGTGTTCCAAGCGCGATCACTTCGCGGTCTTTGCTCAGCAGGGCAACCATCGGCGCTGCAAATACCGCCAGCAGCACGGACGCAATGAGCAGGAATGCGGTTCCGATCGTTATGGTCAGCTTCAACGCCTGCTTCACTCTCCCATACTGCTTCGCGCCGTAATTCATCGCACAGATCGGCTGAAAGCCCTGTCCGAATCCAATCATAATCATATAAGCCAGCGCAGCGATCTTCGCGCTGATCGTCAGTGCTGCGATCGTTCCATCCCCATAAGCTGCCGCAGCGATATTGAGCAGTACGCCCGCGATGCCTGTGATTCCCTGTCTGGAAAAATTCGGCGCTCCGCCTGCCAGAATATGATAAATCCGTGTGCGGTCAAAGCGCGCCGCTTTTATCCGTACCGGAATGTTGCCGTGCCGGTAGGAAAGGACAAGCAGTACGACAGCGCCGATGACCTGTCCAGTAAACGTCGCCCATCCCGCACCGACAAATCCCATGCCAAACCCAAACATAAAAATCGGATCGAGAATCATATTGCTGACCATTCCGGCTAACAGCCCGATCATTCCATCCTTCACATTGCCGCACAGCCGAAGCTGGTTATAGACGGTGAGCGCGAACAGGCTGAACGGAATGCTGAAAATAATGATCCTCAGATAGTCGACCGTATAGCCAAGCAGCTGCGGGGAGGCATTGCCACCGAGCAGACAGGCAAACGGCTCAACCTGAAAGGATAAGACAAGCACCAGCAAAATGCCGGTTCCGACCGCCAGAACCACTCCCGATGCGGATAAAATCTGTGCCTCCTCATCCTCCTGCTCACCCAGCTTCCGTGACATCGCGTTTCCGCTGCCATATCCGAACCAGAAACCGATCGCCTGGATAAAGCTCACAAAGCTAAAAACAATACCGATGGCAGCCGTCATGCTTTTATTGTTTAACTGTCCGATAAAAAACGTATCCGTCAGATTGTAGATCATGTTGATCATCATGCCAACGATCGTGGGAATCGCTGTTTTGATGAGCAGCGGAAGGATCGGATCTGTCAGTATACGCTCCCTTCTTGATCTCTTTTCATTCATGCTAACAATTCTGCACCTCTCCGCGGTCTCCGTCTACCTTGATCGTATCGCCATCCTTGAATTTTGTCGTGGCAAAGCCTACGCCAAGCACCGCCGGAATCCCGTACTCCCGCGCTACAATGGCGGCATGGCTGAGCGCCGATCCTGTATCCGCGACAACCGCACTGGCGAGCGCAAACAGCGGTGTCCATTCCGGATCGGTCAGATGGCAGACCAGAATATCTCCCTTATGCATCTTATAAAATTCTTCCGGTCCGTGGACAATACATACGGTTCCGACCGCAACGCCCGCACTGCCGCTGACTCCCTTTAACACATCTCCGTCCGCATCAAACACAAGCAGCTTTGACGCATCCCACACCTTCTGCGAAAGCGCGTGCTTTTCATTTCTGCGCCTAATTTTCTCCAGATCATCATCAATCAGCCGCCCGCGCCTGCACGCCGTGATCAGCTCCACCGCAAATAAATTCGCGATGCCGTGTTCATAGTCTGTATCTGACAATAGGATCTGATTGGTGCGGGCGAGACATCTGCGCACACAACAGAAAATTGTCTCCCACAAATACTGGCTTTCCTCACGCACCATGTGGAAATACCGAAAATCCTGTATCCGCTTTTCCAATGCCGGATATTTATTTCCGTAAATCTCCTTCAGCCGTCCCAGCAGCCAATCAAAATCCTTGTCGTTCTCCTCTGTGGCTGTCTGCCCCTGCTCTGCGATCAGCGGCTGTAAAATACAGAGTAACCGGTCCGGATCTTCAAGCAGTGTTTTCGCCCGTACACAATAACAGTTATAATCCGATTTGTATCCATTTTCCTGTAAAAATGCATCAAACGCAGCCTGGATCTCCGGATGTTTTTCACATAGTTCCGCATACTTCATGCCCGCAAGGACATCCGCTGCCAACTGCTCATCACGCTTGATCTCTTTTGCCAGCGCCGCGATATTTCTTGTGACCTCGGACGTTTTATTATTCAGCCCCCAGAGCAGGTCGTATTTGGTATAGTCCGGATTGACCTTCCTGACTGCCTGTTCCATATCCTTTGCAAGCACGGACGGAAACAGCGCATATTTAAAACGGTCATACGACAGCTTCCCAATCAATTCCATACTGTATGAGAGGAATTTTCCACATTCGTCCAAGGTTTTTGCCGTAAAATCGACCTTGCAGATCCGCGCAACCTTATCTTCATACACCTTCATAAACGACCGGCATGTCTCGGCACACAGATCAAAATTTTTAAGCAGCCTAAGCGTGCCAAACAGCTTAAAGATATTCATATTGATACCTATTTTTGCACGCGGAAGTGTCTGGATGCCATCCTCGTCCATCTGCGGATCTGACGTCAGCAGAATTCCGTTTTCCCGAAAGATTTTTTCCTTCTGGTGATTGATCGTCAGCATATAATCATAATCGAGCGGCCGGTAAGCATACGGCATCTTTTCCAGCTGGAATGCCATATTCTCCTTTGCTTTCCCTTTGATCTTGCTGTCTTTCAGATAAGCGGCGATCAGCTCCTTTTCTGCGGAAAGCTCGCTGCCTAGCGTCGTGATGGCACGCGCCTGTAAAATATATACATTTGATCCGCGAATCCCCCATTCTATATCCATCGGCACGCCGTAATGCGTTTCGACACGGATCGCTTCGGCACAGAGTGCGGCGATCTCCCCGTCACTCAGACAGCGCGCCTGCTGCATCTGTTCACTGACAGGAACTTCTTTCGTATCGGACTGTGCATAGACAATCTGCGTCTGTTTGGAACCGATCACGCAGGATTTAACTACGCCTGTCCGGTCACAGAGATAACTGTCCGCGGTTACACGACCACTCACAACACTCTCACCCAGTCCATAGCTTGCGTTGATCTGTATTTCGTTTCGATCATGTGTGATCGGATTGACCGTGAACAATACACCGGCTTTCTCGCTCTCGACCATCTGCTGGATGACAACGGCAAGCGCAACGGACAACTGGTCATAGCCCTGATTGCAGCGATAGCACACCGCCCGATTGCCCCACAGGGATGCATAACAGTCCTTGACCTTTTGCAGCACCTCATCGATCCCCCTGACATTCAAATAGGTCTCCTGCTGACCCGCAAAGCTCGCATCCGGCAGATCCTCTGCGGTCGCAGAAGAACGCACCGCGACACGGGTATCTGCTCCGAGTTTTGCATAACGCTCACGGATGGCTGTCTCTACCTCCTCCGGCAGACGTCCCCGTCCGATCAGCTCACGCAGCGTCTGCGCAGTCTCTAACAGTTTTGTTTCATCTGTTCCGGCAGCCAGCAGTTCCTTTCTGAAAATCCCCTCCAGATCGTTTTCCTTTAAAAACGCGCGGTAGGCCTCCGCCGTCACGACAAATCCATCCGGAACCGCGATTCCGGCGGCAGTCATTTCACCGAGGTTCGCGCCCTTTCCGCCTGCGGTCAAAACATCTTCTTTTTTAATCTCATCAAAATTCAATAACATGCTCATCCTGTCGATCTTCCTTCCTTTTTATATACTGACTGACTGCATTTTGAATAAACGTCCTTAAAATCCCGTCAAAATATTCCGGATCAAACTGAACAGCGTTCGCAAACAGGACAAAGCTGCCGGTAAACACATTCACAAGCCCCTGCACATCGACTGCTTCCACCACTCCGTGCGCTTTCCAGTACGCAGACAGCTTTTCCAGAAAATCCCGATACACGACCCCGACACGGTTTTCCGCATCCGGTTCTGCACGCAGCAGGAGTTCAAAGCTCTGCGCATAGGTGGGCTGCTCCCTGCCCTTTTTCATCAGATCCACCGAATATACATAAATGGTCTCCGCCAGAAATCCGGCAGGGTCTGCCAGCGACTCCTCCATGCGGTTCTCAATAAGCCGAAGCTTTTGCTTCGACCGGAAACGCATCACATCTAAAACAAGCGCATCCTTATCTTTCCAGAAATTGTAAAAACTCCCCTGCGCAATGCCGACCCGCCGCGTCAATTCCTGAATGCTCAAAGATTTCGTTCCCTTATCATGGAACAGATCCAGCGCCGTTTCCATCATGCGAATCCTGATCTGTTCTTTTTCCTCGTCACTAAATGCCTTTGCCATAAAAAGCTGTCCTTTCCGTAAACATATCCTTGATTTATTTTCATGTTAGCATAAACTAACCAACAATGCAATGAATATTTCAAAAAATATTCATTGCATGTGTAAAATACAGGCAGGTACTAATTTCATACCTGCCTGGTTGGTCATAAATTTCTGTTCTCTAGCGACATCATCTAATAAAAATATTTATACACATATGCGCTTTGCTCGGTATTCCATTCCCAATTCTTCTGCCAAATAAGCATCGCTCATGCAATGCATATCAGAAACTCCGTCCCGCATCAACTGATATACCTCTGAATGATAGAAAAACCGCAATGCATCATCCAGCGAGATTCCCTGTTGTCCGGCAAAA
Source organism: uncultured bacterium (assembly GCA_937893485.1). Lineage (GTDB taxonomy): Bacteria > Bacillota > Clostridia > Lachnospirales > Lachnospiraceae > W0P33-017. Next base: position 6,246 of record CALBJL010000249.1, read on the forward strand.
CGGTCTATAACACAGCTATATTTTTTCTGAAGCAAAATCGAGTTTGCGGTCATACTGTCACACCCCTTTCCCGCATCACATCAAGAAGCTCCGCTATGATATATTCCCGGCTCTGCGTGTGCAAAACCTCATATTCCGGCACAATATATCCATTTAAAATATCACTTTTTTTCGGTAAATGCCTGATAGACACGTTCTGCATCTACGCCAAGTTTCGCGGCAAGATTTTCGATACAAAATATAACAACCTCCAATTCGTCAGGGGTTTTAATTTTCTCATCCAATGTCATAGGTTCTTCCTCCGCTAATCCTCTAAAAACTTTTGTATTTTGTCAATATGATACAATGGCAGATTCGTCATCCAATCCTGTTCTCTGTAATCTGACATAGAAGTCCTGATTGCATATCTGGGATGATATTTCTCGCAAAAAGCTTTCAGACTTCTCGCCCGCAGATTTTCCTCTGCCTTTACCTCCACCGGAACCACCGATGTTTTTCCCTGTAAAACAAAATCAATCTCTCCGGTAGAATTCGGTGTGGAATAATAATAAGGTGTCAATCCATACTCGGAAACAAACTGTTGCAATACATACTGCTCAGTCAGCGCACCCTTGAATTCCGTAAAAATACGATTGCCATCTATGATTACCTGCGCATCCAGATCCGCCATGGCAATCAGCAGCCCGATATCTACAAGAAATATTTTAAATGCATCCAGATCCATATATGCTTTCAATGGCAGTGCCGGTTTACTCACCCGGTTCACCTTGTGGATCAGTCCACAGTCCATCAGCCATTGGATTGCTAATTCAAAATCCTTTGCACGTGCTCCCTCTCTCACCTGACCGTAAATATACTTCTTATTTTCCTTTGCCAGCTGCATCGGAATCGAATCCCACACAAGATTGAGCCGGGGCACAAGTGTCGCTGCTGCATGCTTGGAGAAATCCTGCTGATAATAATTCAACAGATTCTTTTGTATCTCCCGTACACGGACAAAATCTGCTGTGTCTACAAACATCTGCACCGCTTCCGGCATCCCGCCTACATAGTAATATTCCCTCAGACGATCAATATATTTCTCCCGAAATGCCGTCACCATTTCCATATCATCGCCATGCAACAGCTCCTCATACCGCTCCTCGTCCAATGCCCGTAAGAATTCCCGAAAACTCAACGGATAAAGATCCATAAAATCCACTTTGCCAACAGGAAATGAAGTACCCTCATGCAGCGCGACTCCAAGCAGCGATCCCGCCGCCACAATCGCATACTGTGGCGCATTCTCATAAAAATATTTGAGTGATGTCAGCGCGCGTGGAACCTCCTGCACTTCATCAAAGATCAAAAGTGTATTCTGTGCATGGATCGCCATGCCGCACTCTGCACAGATCGCCCGGATCAGGCGGTCCACATCCAGTTCTCCCTCAAATACCTGCTTCATCCGTGTATTGCTGTCAAAATTGACATAAGCCACCTGTTCAAAACAGGTTCTGCCAAACTCCTTCATCAGCCATGTTTTTCCAACCTGTCTGGCTCCCCGGATAATCAGCGGTTTACGCCCTGCGCGATCCTTCCATTGCTTTAATTTTTCCAGTGCAAAACGCTCCATGACAATATCTCCTTACTGATTGTTTATCCTCTTAAACGTATTTTAGTCCTTAAAAGTGTAGTTGTAAACACTTTTAAGGACTAAAAATGTGATGTTGTATCATAATACTTGACACTTCTGCTTCACGGATTTATAAAAAAAG